>JACQJP010000031.1 GCA_016204975.1 Elusimicrobiota bacterium | reverse complement strand
TAATGACTCATTTGCCAAGTCAATTTGGGAGCGAGACAAGGCGTGAGGAGCGTGGCATAGCTGGAGGCTATGTGAGCGACGAACAACGCAGTCGCAGCCCCAAAGTGCCTTGGCCCTTCTGGGAGGCCCATCTTCGGCCGGCTGCTGTGTTGCTCCTCCTCAACGTACCTTCGGGTACGCTTCGTCGTCGCGCCTTGCATCCGTCTCAAATCTGGGCCTCCAAATGGGCCAGTAATTTCGTGACAGAGCCTTAGGTTCAATGGGTGATCAATCTCCCCCGGCTGAAAATTCTCTTGGCCTTTTCGATGCCTTGGAAAAATGTATCCAGCTCCTCTTCGGTGTTGTAGAGGTAGAAGCTGGCGCGCGCCGTTGCGGAGACGTTCAGTCTTTTCATCAGGATCTGGCTGCAGTGGTGGCCGGCGCGGATGGCCACCCCCACCGAATCCAGGATGGTTCCCAGGTCATGGGGGTGGATTCCCCGGAGATTGAAGGAAAGGACCCCGCCTTGAAGCCCGGGGTCACTCGGACTGTAGAGGGTGACCTCCGGATCCTCGCGGAGGCGCTTGAGGGCCGGAGCGGTCAGGGATTTTTCATGCTCCTGGATCTGATCCATCCCTATGGATTCCAGGTAGTCCAGCGCCGCATCGAAGGCGATGATCCCGGCGATGTGCGGGGTTCCCGCTTCAAACTTCATGGGCACCTCCGCAAAGGTGGCGGAAGTTCTCTCCACCTCCCGGATGATTCCCCCTCCTCCCAGGAAGGGAGGCATGCGGTCGAGGAGGACGCGCCGGCCGTAGAGTATCCCCACGCCGGTAGGGCCCAACATCTTGTGAGCGGAGCAAGCGAAGAAGTCACAGTCCCAGGCTTGGAGGTCTGTCGGTAGATGCGGAGCCCATTGGGCTCCATCGATGAGGATGGTGGCCCCCGCACGGTGCGCCATTCGGACCAGCTCTGGAACAGGGTTGAGGGTGCCCAAGACGTTTGAACAGGCGGTCACCGCGACCAGCTTGATCCGTCCGGAGGCCAGCAGCCTTTGTGCCGCCTCCAGGTCCAGGGTGAAGTCATCCCCCATGGGGATGAAGAGAAGCTCCGCCTGCTTTTCCACAGCCAGGAACTGCCAGGGCAGGAGATTGGAGTGGTGTTCCATTTCGCTCAAGAGGATCTGGTCCCCGGGGCGGATATTTTCTTTCCCCCAGCTGTGGGCCACCAGGTTGATGGCCTCGGTCGCGTTTCTGGTGAATACGATGGTGGAAGGGTCTGGGGCGCGTAGAAAGGAGGCGATGTGGGACCTGGCCTTTTGCATCTGGTCAGTGGCCTCCTCCGCCAAGGTATGAATCCCTCGATGGACATTGGCGTTGTGTTCCCTATAGTATTTCAGAAGCGCATCCAGGACGGCCTGGGGTTTTTGGCTGGTGGCGGCGTTGTCGAAGTACACCAGGGGCTTTCCGCGCACAGAGCGCGACAGGATGGGGAAATCCCTGCGTATCTTAGAGAGGTTCACTCCACCTCCACGGAAACCATGCCATTTTCCAGTTTTGTCGCGAAGGTCTTGATGGGAGCCGCCGCCGGCATTCGAAGAACCGCTCCGGTCTTCACGTTGAAGCGCGCTCCGTGGCGCGGGCATTCGATGGCCTCCCCCAGGAGGGTCCCTTCCCCTAGGGGACCCTCGTCGTGGGTACAGATATCCTCCACTGCGTAGAAGGAGCCTCCCACGTTGCACAGCAAAATTCTGGTTTCCCCCGCCCGGTAGATGCGGGCCTCGCCCGGGGACAACTCACTTGCCTTGGCGACGGCGTGAAATGTCATTTTCAATCATACCCCCCAGCTGCTCCCTTAGAAAATCGTTCGGCAGGGAGCTCAAGACGGACTCGAAAAAACCCATCACCAGGAGGCGTTCCGCCTCTTCGGGCGGGAGTCCCCGGCTCTGAAGGTAGAAGGCTTGCTCCGGGTCCACCGGCCCTGCGGTGGCCCCGTGCTTGCACTGGACATCCTCGGTCAGTATCTCCAGGATGGGGGTGGAGTCCGCGCGGGCCTGGGGAGAAAGCAAGAGATTATGATCTGCCTGATAGGCGGAGCTTCCGCGAGCCTGGGGTTCTATTCGAATTAGGCCACGATAGATGGAGCGGGCCCGCTCTTTTAATACGGACTTAAACACCAGATCGCTGGAGGTCTGGGGAGCCAGATGGTTCTGTTCGGTGGAGTAGTCCAGATGTCGCGCATCTGTTCCAAAGGTCAGGGCCTTGAGGTTGGATTGGGCTCCTGGCTGGCTTAGCGTGGACTGCATCAACGCCTTGGAGGTGGCCGACCCCAGAGCCAGGTGTGTGGCCTCCAGCCTGGCCTCTTTTTCCAGGCGGGCCGTTTGCTGCCAAAAGTGTAGGACCTTCCCCTGCCACCGTTGGATGTTGGAAAAATCCAGGCGGGCTGCTTCTTGGAGGAGGATCTGCGTCTGAGCCAGAACTCGGGCCTGGGAGGCACAGGGACCCAGGGAGCGATACTCCTCTATCACACAAGCATAGCTTTCCGGTTCCAGGAGCAGAAGGGTCTTTGGAAACAGAGCGGGGGTGGCATCGGAGAGCAGATAAAGAATCCGTATGGGCTTGGGCAGTTGAACGCCTTTGGGAACTCGGAGGTAGGTTCCCCCGGACCAAAAGGCGCAGTGAGCCAGTGCGCAAAATGTGAAGACGGGACGCCGGGTGGATTCTTCCAGCTGAGCTTGTAGTATCGGGCGCAGAAATGGAGTTTGTCCGGACTCGCCCTGGAGGCTGCCGAACTCCACTCCGCGCCTCTTGAGTTCGGAGTCCAGCCGGAGGTAAACGGCTTTCTGGTCCCACTGGATCAGGAGGGCTCCGGGGTTTTCGCGGTCCAGTTCGTTGAGGATGGAGTGCAGCTCGGTGGGAGCAGAGGCTGCGCCGTTTTGGAAGGTCTTGGGGATTGGGAGAGTTTTTGGAAACGAGGAGGAACAGTCCCACAACGCGGGATCGGTGCGGCGCCACTCCTCTTCGGTGCGGCTGGGAATGGGGGTTTGGAGAAGTTTCTCTCGTGCGGCCCGGCGTATTTCCAGGAGCCAGTCGGGCTCAATATCCGTTGGGGTCATCCCACCGCCCCTTCCATCTCCATCTGGATCAGGCGGTTGAGCTCCACGGAGTACTCCAAGGGCAGCTCTTTGGCAAAGCACTCGAAGAATCCATTGACGATCAGAGCGACGGCGTCTGACTCCGTGATCCCCCGGCTGGTGAGGTAGAAGAGTTGGTCCTCCCCGATTTTGGAGACGGAGGCTTCGTGCTCCACTTGCGTTCTTTCCCCGTCTATCTCCATGGTAGGGTAGGTGTCGGAGCGGGACTGCTCATCCAAAAGCAAAGCGTCGCAGCGCACGCGGACTTTCGTGTCATGGGCCTGGGGATGGACCTTCACCAATCCTCGGTAGGAGGCCCGTCCCCCGTCTTTGGAGATGGACTTGGAGGTGATGGTTCCGGAGGTGTGCGGGGCTCCGAAAAAGAGCTTGGCCCCGGTGTCTTGGTGCTGGCCGCGCCCGGCCAGGGCGCAGGAGAGGATCTCCCCACGGGCTCCTTTTCCCATCAGGTAAACCGCAGGAAATTTCATTGTAAGTTTAGAACCTAAATTCCCGTCCACCCACTCTACGAAGGCGTCCCGGTGGGCGATGGCTCTTTTGGTGACCAGGTTGTAGACGTTGGGAGCCCAGTTTTGGATGGTGGTATAGCGGATGTGGGCTCCCGGTTTGGCGATGAGCTCCACCACCGCCGAGTGCAGGGAATCTGAGGAGTAGACAGGAGCCGTACAACCCTCGATGTAGTGCACGCTGGAGCCTTCCTCGGCGAGGATCAGGGTTCTTTCAAACTGCCCGGCGTTTTTTGCATTGATCCGGAAATAGGCCTGCAGCGGAATGGAAACCTGGACCCCCTTGGGAATATATACCAGGGACCCTCCGGACCATACCGCGGAGTTGAGGGCGGCGAACTTGTTGTCGGCGGGGCCGATGACGGTTCCAAAATATTCCTTCACCAGGTCCGGGTGCTCCCGGAGCCCGGCGTCCATATCCAGAAAGATGACCCCCTGCCGCGTCAAGGACTCATGCAGGGAGTGGTACACGCTTTCCGATTCATACTGCGCGGTGAGCCCCGCCAGAAATTTTCTTTCTGCCTGTGGGACTCCCAGTTTCTCGAAAGTATTGCGGATATACTCCGGAACGTCCTCCCAGGTGTCGGCGGTTTTTTCGGAGGGCTTGAGATAGTAGTAGATCTGGTCGAAGTGGATTTGGTTGAGCAGCGCGGTATCTCCCCAGTGCGGCATGGGTTTGCTCAGAAAGATATCCAGAGCCTTCAAGCGAAACTCCCGCATCCAGTCCGGCTCTTTCTTCATCCAGGAAATTTCCTCTACGATCTTCCTGTTCAAGCCCGGCTTGGACTTAAATACGTAGTTTTCCGGGTCCTTGAATCCGTATTGATATTCGCCTCCAATGTCCTTCGGCTGGATTTTTTCCATGGAATTTCCCCCCACTGACGACGATTTACCTCGCTGGAATGACTATCTCCTTCTCCAGCCAGTCATAACCCTTTTTCTCAAGTTCCTCGGCCAACTCCGGGCCTCCGGAGCGGACCAGACGGCCGGTGATCAGGACGTGGACAAAGTGAGGCCGAACGTAATTGAGGATTCTCTGATAATGGGTGATTAAGAGAATCCCTCTTTCCGGAGAGGCCAATTGGTTGATGCCTCGGGAGACGGTTTTCAGGGCGTCAATGTCTAAGCCGGAATCTGTTTCGTCCAAAACGCAGGCCTGGGGCTGCAATAGGACCATCTGCAGGATCTCCAGGCGCTTTTTTTCGCCTCCCGAGAAGCCGTCGTTGACGTATCGAGTGGCGAAGGAGGTCTCCATCTCCAACCCCTGCATGGTCTCCAGTAGCTTTTTTCGGAAACCCTTGGCTGCTCCTTCCCCCCGAACCGATTTGAGGGCCGTGCGCAGGAAGTTGGCCACCGAGACGCCGGGAATGGCCATGGGGTACTGGAAGGCTAAAAAGAGGCCTTTTCGGGCCCGCTCGTAGGTCTTGAGTTGCAGAAGGTCCTCTCCATGCAAGAGAATCCGCCCACGGGTCACCTCGTATTTTGGGTGTCCCAGCAGGACGTGGGACAGGGTGCTCTTTCCGGAGCCGTTGGGGCCCATCAAAGCATGAATCTCCCCCGGCCTTATTTCTAGGGAAACCCCCTGGAGAATGGTTTTTCCTTCCACGGAAACATGGAGATCCTCAATAGCCAGCAAAGCCTGAGCGACGTTTTTGGTCATACCGTCCTCCCTAAGGTATAGGGTAGCATACATGACTAATTTGGTCAAGATTTTGCTTTGGAAAGGCCTTGATTCTGGAGGAGGCATGGCCTATCCTTAAATGTCACACGCATATGAGAAGGCTGCGCTTGCGTCTCTACCCAAAATTCATGCTGCTTTTGGTTTCTCTGGCTGCCGCCCCCGTGGCGCTGGTAGGCTACCAGATGCTGGACATCAACCGGGAGGGGCTTGAGACTGCTGTTTTGGAGCTCCACACCAAGCTGGCGGACCAGTTGGCCCAGAGGACCTCCCTTTATATTTCGCAGACGGATGAGAAGTTCCGGTTTGTGCTTTCCCAGCTGGAGAGCAATGTGGATTGGAGACAGAAACAGCGACTTCTGCAATCCCTGCTGGACTCTCAGCCGGACCTAGAGGGGGTGGCGGTCCTGGATATTCGTGGCATGGAGCTTCTGAAAGTCTACGACCCCAAGCGGAGCGAGGAAACGACCTTGCGGTCCCATGCGCAGACGGCTGCCTTCCGGAGGTTTTTGAAGCAGCCTCAGCGGGTCCTGGAGCTGCACGGCGCCTCTGCGCAGAGTTTGGAACTCCATTTTTACTATCCGTTGCTGAAGCGGTTCGTCTTTTTTGCCTCTCTTTCAATGGATGAGATGGAGGAAAAGATCCGCCGGGAGCGCGTGGGGGGTACGGGCTTTGCATTTTTGGTGGATGCATCGGGACGCCCCCGCATATATCCATCGGAACAGTTGCCTCAAGAGGTTCTTCCCACCGTTCCCCAGTGGAGGTTGGTGCGGGAAGCGGTGAGTGCGGTGGGGGTCGGTTCCAGCGAGTATACCGATCCTACAGGCCGCGAGCAGGTGGGAGCCTATGCGCCGATCCAGGCCCTGGAGGCGGCCGTCCTCATTCAACAGCCGAAGGAGGAAGCCTACTGGGCTCTCAAGAGGATGAGGAGCCGCGCCCTGGGGGTTTTGTTGGGGGTCATTATTCTGGCGGTGGCGGTGGCCTATCTTTTGGCGCGACAGCTTTCTCGTCCCATCCTGGAGATCAGCCGGGCGGCACAGGCCGTAGCCGGTGGGGATTTTTCCCAACAGACCTCCGTCCGAACGCAGGACGAGCTCCAGGACCTGGGCGAGACCTTCAATGAGATGGTGGCCAGGCTCCGGGAGTACGCGGAGATTCAGATTGACCGGCTGATCACGGAGAAGACCAAGACGGAGGCCATCCTCTTTTCTATTGTGGATGCCATTGTGGTTACCGATTACCAGGGACACATTCAGCTTTTAAACCGCAAGGCGCGCTATCTCTTCGGACTTTCCCCGGAGGCGCCGGTGGAAAACCGTTCTATTAGTGAGTTGGTTTCACACCCCCAGGTGCGCGCCGTTCTGGAGGAGGTTTCCAAAGAGCCGCGGTCCGATTTGGCGCGCGAAATCGAGATATCCTCGAAAAACCTCCGCAACGTCTACCAGGTCAGCGCCCAGCCGGTCATTACCCCCGGCCATGGGCTCAACCTGGGCGTGGTCATGGCGTTGCATGACGTGACGCTGGAAAGGGAGATGGATCGCATGAAGGAGGAGTTTTTGCATTCCATTACTCATGACTTACGAAACCCGATGACCTCCGTCCGTGGATTTATCCAGTTCCTTTTGGACGGCATCGGAGGCCCCTTGACGGAGTCTCAAAGAAAGATGCTCTCTTCCATGGACAAGGCCTCTTTCCGGTTGCTGGCTATGATCAATGATATCTTGGATATTGCCAAGTTGGAGGCCGGCAGAATGGAGCTGACGCTCAAGGAGTGTCGTCTCGGGGAGATTGCGGGACGGGTGGTGGAGATGTTGGAACCCATCTCGCAGAAGAAACGGATCGAGGTCCTGCTCAGCGCGCGGGGAGAGGGGCGGCTGGTGGCGGATGAGAACTTGTTGGAGCGGGTTTTGATGAACCTGGTGGGCAATGCGGTGAAGTTCACTCCCGAAGAGGGGCGCGTGACGCTCCACCTGGAGGAGGAAGAGGGGCTGATTCGAGTGATGGTGGCGGATACCGGGGAGGGCATTCCGGCGGAGTATCTGGATAAAATTTTTGATAAGTTTCAACAGGTGGCAGGGCAGCGCCGCGGCGGCACAGGACTCGGCCTCACCATCTGCAAGCATATCGTGGAGGCGCACGGCGGGAAAATCTGGGCCGAGTCGGAACTGCAGCGAGGTTCACGGTTTATCCTGGAGCTACCAAAGAAGGCAGTTGCTTTAGACCCCGGTTCTCATGCCGCCCTCACCGATCCTCGCACGCAATAGACCGGAGGGGTACGTCCGTAAGCTGTGGGGCGTCCTTCTGCTGATGGTTTTGCTATCGGCCGGTTTTTCCGCAGAGGTGTTGCAGCGCATCGTGGTTCGCCCGGGAGATACGCTCTGGTCCATCGCCAACCGCACCCTCAAGGATCCCAAGAGATGGCCGGAGATCCTAAAATATAACAGCCTGCCTACCTCCGACCCGACCGTGGCCCTTCCGGGGATGGAACTCCAGGTGCCGGTCATGCTCATTAAGGAGAATCTTCGGGCGGCCACACTGACCTATGTTTTTAACGAGGTGCGCTACCGCCGCCGGGAAACTCCGGACTGGAGGGTGGCTCAGGAGAGTCTGAGGCTTTATGAGGAAGACGGACTGCGGACCATGCGGTTGGCGCAGGCTCGGGTGCGCTTTTCCAGCGGGGAGTTGCTGAAGCTCAGCGAAAATTCTCTGATCATTCTGCGTCCGGAAAGGGCGCAGGAAGAAGCGGAACTTTTGAAAGGAGAGATTCGGGCCGGCCGGTCGCGCGTGGTGACCACCTCCGCCAAGATTACCCCACGGACAAAGGATACGGATTACCGCGCCAGGGTGCGGGAGGATTTGAGCACCCTGGTGCAGGTGTACCGCGGCTTGGCGGCCGTGGAAGCCCAAGGGGAGACGGTGGAGGTCCGGGGCGGTTTTGCCTCAGATGTTCCTTTTCAGAGGCCGCCCTCTCCTCCGACGCCTCTTCCTCCTCAGCCTGTCTTGGAGGAGTTGGAGGTCGCCGCTGCAGGGACTCCGACAAAGACTCAGGGGTCCATCCAGGCCCCTCGGGTAGTGCTGCACGGCACCCGGGTGAGTCTGGAGGTTCCCCGGCAGGAGGAGGGGGGATTCCAACAGGAAGAGGGGTCCAGGAGGGCTGCGGTTGTGGCGGGTCAGGCAATGATCCAGGGCTATCGGCTGCAGGTGGCCAAGGAAAAAAACTTTTCCAGTCCGGGGATTGACCGGTATCTGGATGCTTCACAAAAGGTGGATCTGCAAAGGCTGAACCTGGAGGATGGCCAGTATTGGTGGCGGGTGGCTCTGGTAGACCTGTTGGGGTTGGAGGGCGAATTTTCCCCTCCGCGGTTTTACTCCGTGGACACGGTGGCTCCTCTGCTTCAAATTCTTCAGCCGGGGCCGGGCACAAGGATTGAGGGCGAGTTTCTCCGCATCGAGGGCCGAACGGATCCTGGAGCCTATGTCCTGGTCAATGATAGGAGCGTGGAGGTCGCTTCCGATGGATCTTTTCAGGCCACTGTCTTTTTGAGGTTGGGGGAAAACCGCATTGAGGTCCGGGCCCAGGACCGGGTCGGCAACGCGACCCGGGAGATGCTCCAGGTCCGCCGCAGCGGGGAGGCGGCGGAGATGGTGGTCAAAAAGGAGACAGAAATCCGGGAAAATCCGGTGCTTTCCGGGGCGGCGACGGTGGGATTGGGGATTTTGACCCTGGCGATCATTTTGGGAATCGTAGCGGCTATCTTGTAGCTGGGCTTTACAATCCCCCGGCCACCCCTATATATTTGCAAAAGTCCAGGGGTAAGTTATTCAGCACTCTGGACGCTGATGTACATCGGTTGGCCGTTTCGGAGGATGTCGAAGACGACGCCGTCCGCAAGCCGAGCCACAGCGGCGGCTTTTTGAAAGTCGTTGAGGGTAGAGATCCGGGTCTGATCCATTCCCTTCAGGATGTCCCCGGGTTGCAGGTAACCGCGCAGTTTGGAGCCGGCCTCGATCTCTAGGATTTCAACGCCCTCCTCTGCGACGGCCACGAGGATTCCCTCCCAGGTTTGGCCTTTGCTTTTCGCGCCGGCCGGGTGGACCGTGGAGCGGTCTCCCATGGTGACCCAAAGTTTTTTTAACCGGCCCTGGCGCAAAACCTCCAGGGCCACCCGCTTTCCCGGTGGGGTTTGGGTCACCAGAAGGACCAGGTGGCTGGGATCTTTGACCTTCTGTCCGTTGAACTTGAGGAGAACATCCCCGCGCTCCAGCCCCGCCTTTTCGGCTGGGCTGGAGGGGATGACTTCGTTGACTAAAGCCCCTTCTTGTTCCGGGAGGCGGAAACGCTTTTGGATGACGGGGTCGGTGGGGACGGTCTCGATGCCCAACCAGCCCCTGGCGATGGGAGCGCCTTGGAGGAGTTGGTCCAAGATCTGCTTGACTTCGTCAATGGGGATGGCAAAACCGACCCCTGCGAAGGCTCCGGAAGGGGTGTAGATGGCGGTGTTGATTCCGATCACCTCTCCTCGGATGTTTAGGAGCGGTCCCCCGGAGTTGCCCCGGTTGATTGCGGCGTCCGTCTGCAGGAGATTGGGATAGACTCGGTTTTCGATGCTGACCGACTGGCGGACTGCGGAAACGATGCCCGCGGTTACCGTCTGCTCCAGCCCGAAGGGAGAACCGATGGCGATGGCCCAGTCTCCCACGCGGACCCGGCTGGAATCGCCCAGTTTGAGGGCTGGGTAGGTCCCTTGCTTTGCAATCCGGACCACCGCCAGATCCAGGGTGGGGTCTCGCCCCGCCACCTGCCCCGGGTAGGTTTTTTCGACGCCATCCTGTTGGATCAGGGTGATCCGAATCTCATCTGCCCCGCGGACTACATGCTCATTGGTCAGAATATAGCCACGCGAATCGATCAGAAACCCGGAACCCATCCCCTGGGTCCTCCACTCTTGGGTTCTGGGGGGAGGACGCTGGCCGTAAAAGAACTGCTGAAGGAAGTCTTCCCAGGGATCCCCGAGGTAGAAGCGGGGGGCTCCCCGTTCGACGTGGACTGTGGATATATTGGCCACACTATGTTTGGCCATTTTGGCCACACCTACGAAGGCCTCCTGGAGATTGAGGACTTCGGGGTGTGGAGTCCAGGGGACGTCTGGAGAGGCGGGGGGGCGAAAAATCCGGTTTCTTTTTTGATAGGTCTCAAAGCCCAGAAAAACCAGCAGGAGGGAGAGCAATGTCCAGAAAAGCTTCTTTTTCATGGTTAAATCTCTCCGTATGCTGATTTAACCATTTCTGGCGGAGCTGTCCCGCCCCTGGCGGGCCGCCGTACTCGAAGCTCTGCGGAGGGTGCTTCGGGGCAAGCCTTTAGTCATGGTTCGTAGCCAATTATAGGAAACCCATTCTTATTCAGGCAAGCGCAGAGCGGGCAAAGTGCGAGCGGTCGGAAGGGAAGTTTCGAGGTGCTGCTGGTATTTGGAGGTTGGGTCCAGGATATCTAGGATGGGTGGCCGTCCCTTCCACCCTGCCGGGAGCTCCTGCGCAGAAAGTGGCATGGGAATCTCGGAAGAGGAGGGGGAAGCCGGGAGGGTCAGGACGGTGTAACCCCATCTTTTGGGATTTCCCCGCAGAACTTCGCGTGGGATGGAGAACTGAATCTGAGAGCTCTCCGGAAGCACCTGCGCTTGCGCCTGGTAGATCGTTCGGTTTTTGCCCCAGGTTCCCGATTGGTACAGGGTAAAGGAACTTTGGTGGAAGACGAGGGCATATTCCCAGGCGTCCTCTGCTGGGGCGTGCAGGGCGCGCCCCGGGAGAAGCTCCGCTGCGCCTGCTCCGACACGATGGTTGAGGTCTATGTAGATGTCTACCAGGGGCAGCTCCTGCGTGGAGGAGGGAAGGTGCGCCATCTCCAGGGTCCATTGGAGTTGTGTCTGCGACCATTGTCCTGAGAAGGCGAGGATATCTCCTCCTTCCGGATTGGAGTTTCCCAATTGCAGCAGCAGATCTCCCTCCGGGTCCTGAATTCGAAACTTGTTTTTTCCGATCTGAAAGGGATTGTGGAGGTTTTCCTGGAGAGGCTCGTTTAGTACGTTCGAAGCTTTTTCGGCGATGCGGAACTCGCTTAAAGGATGGTACAGCGCTTCCGGAATGGGCAAACCCATCAAGCGGTAGATGTTCATGAGGCCGGCACGGAAGGCCCTTTCCCGTTTCTCCGTCTCCGGGGAGGGAGGCTGGCCAAAGGCTGCGAAGTGGTGACCGGATTCTGCCTGGTATATCTCCTGAAGAGCCGCGTCCAAATTTTCAATTTTTGCCAGCCCGGAGTTTTGATAGTTCTGCGCGGCTGTTCTGGCCTGGGCCAGGAGCTCCCAGGCCGCGTTTTTTTGTGGATTTCCTATCCATAGGGAGTAGTCCCCTGTCCAGGGAAGGAAGGCGGGGAGCGTGCTCGGAGGAGGGGAAGCCTCCGGCAAGCGGTCTTGGACCCGCAGGAGCTGTAACTCCGGCTTCAAGTAGATGGCCTCCGCCAAGGCCTGAAGGAATTTTTTTGGAAAATTCGGAGGATAGAAGAAAATGGTTTCATCCAGGACGAAGAGGCTCTGCGGGGTGCCCTCTCGGACCAATTCAGAGGCCAAATGGGCAGGCGGTTTTTCCGTCCAGGTCAGTGGAGTAAAGTGCACCGCCCGCAGCCCCTCACGGATCTCCTGGATCTCCGGGGTTTCCTCCGGCGCAAAGCGGGGTTTCCCCACCGCGGTCCAGGCGATATTTTCTTGCGCCAGGAGGGGCCAGAACTCCGGGGTCAGCGCCCCTGCGCCGGGGACAAATCCGGCGGGCGGCTGGGAAAGTCGGTCCCGCATCTGCTTATGGGCCCACGACAGTTGCATGCGGGCATCCTGCGGCCATTTAAAATTGGAGGGGGGTTTGTCGGCCAGCGCGAAGACCTCCGGGGAATGGAGGTCGGCGATCATGGGGAGGACCGGGTCCTGCGGAATCCGGAAGGCGATCTCCAGCTGTCCCAAGCGCTCCAGGGTTTGAAGG
Organism: Elusimicrobiota bacterium; assembly: GCA_016204975.1. GTDB lineage: Bacteria > Elusimicrobiota > Elusimicrobia > JACQJP01 > JACQJP01 > JACQJP01. The sequence goes on along the minus strand of JACQJP010000031.1, from coordinate 17,824 downwards.
CGGGAGAGGAGATCTGGATCCTCAGGAATCCAGGTGGAGGGGACCGCCAGGGTCATCCGGAGGTCCTCCTGCTCCTCCAAGAGGCGGAGCCAGGGGTCCCAATTTTCCTCGGCGGGAATCCAGAGAAAGCTCAGACGCTTGAGGCCTGGGGCGAGTTGTGCGGGAGGAGCAGAGAATTTCCCAGGAGCCGACAGAGGGGCAGGGGCCCGGCAGCCGGCCAAGGACGGCAGGCAGAAAAGGAAGAGTAAAGGAAGAATGTGTGGAATTTTTTGGGATGTGGAGCTTTGGAGGGGAGGTGGAGAGGGTCGCAGGAGCTTGAGGTATTTTTCCAGAGTCTCTAGAAACAACACGGCGGGGGTGATCAGGAGCAGGAGTCCAAGAAGGGTCAGGATCCAGAAGAGTTTTTTTCGAGAATCCATCGGTTATGCGTCCCCCTCTATGATCCCAGGCGTCTTTGCGCCGCCAGCAGGGTGTTGGAAAGAAGCATCGTCACCGTCATGGGTCCCACCCCCCCGGGCACCGGGGTGATCCAGGAGGCCTTCTCCCGCACGGACTCCGCCACATCCCCGCAGAGCGATCCTGAGCCATCCCGGTGGATTCCTACGTCAATGACCACCGCTCCGGATTGGACCATTTCCCCCGTAATGCTGCGGGGGCGTCCCGTGGCCGCGATCAGGATGTCCGCTTGGGAAGTTATGTTAGGAAGGTCTACCGTTTTGGAGTGGCAGAGGGTGACGGTGGCGTCCGAGAGGGTCAAAAGCAGCGCCACCGGCTTTCCCACGATGTTGGAACGTCCCACCACCGTCGCTCGGGCTCCGGGCAGAGCCACCCCGGTCCGCTTCAGAAGGGTCCAGATGCCCAGAGGGGTGCAAGGGACGAAGACCGGGGCTTCCGGGAGCTTGGAGAGACTCCGAAGGCTGAAAAATTTCCCAAGATTTTCGGAAGTCAGACCGTCCACATCCTTTTCCGGGGAGATTTTTTCCAGGAGGCTTTCCGTCGGGAATCCCGTCGGCAACGGCAGCTGAAGCAGTATCCCGTCTATCCGCGGGTCCGAGGAGAGCTGCTCGAGCAGCTGGGAAAGATTCTGAAAAGCAAAGGAGGAAGGGTGCCGGCATTCTACGGGTTGAATGCCCACTTCGCGGCAGGCTTGGATTTTGTTTCGGACGTAGATTTGGGAGGCAGGGTCATCTCCGACCAAGACGGTGGCCAGGGTGGGAGGGCGCTTCAACCGGGCCGCGAGCCCGGCGCTTTTCTTCTTGAGTTCTTCGATAATTTCCAGGGATATTTTTTTGCCATCCAGAATCTTTGCGGCCACATCCCGATTGTACAAAAATAAAAACCCCCTGCTATTTTCAGTTAGGTGAGAGGCTTAGGACTACGCGCTACTCCACGGAATTGTGTAAGCTGACGCGCACAAAAGGATGGGTGATGCCTAAATTGTTTGCTCCCGGGAAATCCAGATATACCCTTCGAATCCCGCCGCCCACTTGGATATGCCTGGAAATATTGACATCCGCCCCGGCATTAAATCGATAACCTGTTCCTACTAAGTAGGAAGCTGTTCCATTGACGTAGACCGTGCCTCTTTCATTGGGATCGCCGAATCGGCCATGCAACGAAGTTCCTACCGCAGGAACCGCGCGACTGATCCGATTATAGGAGACCTCACCAGGCCCTACACCCTCGGACCCTGGTTTCGGAACAAAGTCATGGTGTGCCTTGACTATCCCCAAACCAGTATTCCCCCCTATATAAATCACGTTATTATTTTTTCCAAACGTTTTGTGTACCCCCACCTCACCTCCGGTGACCCATACCGCGGAGGAATCTCTTGCTCGTTCTTGCTTTGCCCCATCAAAATCGAGATCCGTAAAAACCATATAATAAGCGGAGTTGTCGAAATCAAAAACGCCGCCCCCCAGGCGCGCTTGAACCCCGTAAAGCCTCTGGCTATTTTCCTCTTGTTTACTCCACGCACCCGTTCCTTCCAGGTAAGCCCTGAAAAGAACGTCGTCATAGGGTCCGCCAACCACTCCCCCCGCTCGAATTCCCACCCCCGGAAGCGCAGATTTTTCTCCATCCTTGGAAAAAGAAAAGAGATTTCCCGAAACCGCAAAACTATTGACTGTTTCCTCGTCCTGCGCATAAGCCTGCGAACAACAGAGAAAGACAAAAACACCAATAAGGACAGGTGCCGTCCGAATGAGGCTTTTCATTGTATGTCTCTAGACCCCCTTGATTAGTTGGTTCCGGAGTCTTTCTCTTCAGGCTCCAGGGAGTTGATTTTAATGTAGATGTTTTCCCAGGCCCTGCGCGCCGCCTCCCTGACATCCGGCTCGGGATCCTGGAAGGAGAGCTTCTGCAATCGGCTAATTATGACTTTGGTGTAGGACCAGTGAGTGACCCTATCCACCGTCAGCATCAATCCGTTTGCCGAGAACTCGCGCACCTGGGCATCCGCATCTTCCAGGCCATGCTGGAATGCTGAGATGCTATGCCACTCTTCCCGGCCCGTTTTGCGGCGTATCCGGCTTGCGACCAATCCTAGGGATGAAGCGGCCGACCGGCGGACATCTACGGATGCGGTTTTTGATTCTAAAGCCACTCTGAGGGAGATGAGTGCGTATTCGTCGTCGCCACAAAGACCCAAAAAGGCTGCCCCTCCGATGCGCTCGTCCTCATCCTGGCTGTAGGAGAGTCTTGCGGAGGCTTGCTCTTGCTTCAGCTTGCGCTCAATGCCTTCTGCTTCGCAGAGGGAACTGAGAGGAGACGATAAGGGCACCGCCTGCTGTGCCCACCGCTCAAGTTGATCCGTGATGGCCTGAATCTGTTTCTTCTCCGCCTCTCCATCAAACTGCGCTGCGGCATTCCCCCCGTAGATCAGAAGAGAAACCGCTGTAAGTGTGAGAAGATTTTTCATGCTCGCTTGCCTCCTTTAAGATTTTGCCGTCACCCGCAATCCTTTTCCCGCCAGGAGAAGGTGAGGGGTGATCCACTACTTGCGGTGGATGATATCTAAATCCGAACTCTGCAGGATGGGTCTTTGGGCCTGGGAAGACCTAGTCTTTGGACCTAGGTTTTTTTGGGACCTTTGGTCCTTGGAGGGCGGTCGGGGCGGGGGCCAAGGCTTGGAAGCGGCGCAGGATCTCCGGAACCTTCTCCTCTGCTCCTATGGTCATCAGGTGCAAGCCCTTGACCTCCGGGATGGTTTTGAGCCGCGCCATGATCTCGGCGCAGATCTGAATTCCCTCGCTGAGGGGGTCAGGATTTTTCCGGATGCGCTCTGCCAGGGAGGGGGGAATGGAGATTCCCGGAACTTTATAAAGGTAGTCTAGAGATTTCAAAGACTTGACCAGCATGATGCCTACCAGGAGATGGCCCCTTTGGTGGAGCCCCAGACTTTTAAATCCCTCCAGCCATTTTTGGAACTGCTCCAGATCGAAGACGGGCTGGGTCTGGATGAACTCCGCCCCGGCCTCCATTTTCTCTTGGAGGTGCCGGAGTCCGTTTTGGATCTCCCCATGGAATGGATTTGCGGCGCATCCCAGGAAAAAATCCGGGGCCGGTCCCTTGAGGGGTTCGCCGTTAAAAAAGACTCCCGCCTCCCTCATCCGCTTGAGCCCCCGGATCCACTCCACCACCTTTAAGTCGTAGACGGCCTTGCCCTGGGGGTGGTTTCCTAGGGAGATGGGGTCCCCCGTCAGGCAGAAGAGGTTGCGGATGCCGAAGGCATGGGCCCCCAAGACCTCGCTTTGAAGCGCCAAGCGGTTTCTGTCCCGGCAGGTCATTTGGAGCACCGGCTCCAGACCCAGCTGGATTGCCAGGATGGAGGAAGCCAGGGGCGACATCCGGACGATGGAGAGCTGGTTGTCGGTGAAGTTGACCGCGTCTACGCAATCTTTCATCGTCTCCAGCTTCCTTTTGAGGACCGAAGTGTCGGAGCTTTTTGGGGGGACTACCTCAGAGGTAATCGCAAAGCGTCCCCGCTTGAGCTTCTCTTGTAAGGAGGGTTGGGATGTCTTCAGGGGAGCCTCCCAATGGAAGGAGTCGGTACACGACCCCCCGCGTAGATTTTAGAATGTTGGAGGAAGCTAAGCCAATCATAGAGTTGGGGAAGACAAAAGACCGGCGCGCGATGTTTCCGTGCCAGTTGCAGCAGAGGCTTGAGGATGGCGTCTGTTTCGGTTCGCTTCCCTCTCGTTAAGTCCTGCAGCAGGGAGTTGGGATTGCGGCCTGTCTTGCGGCAGACCTCCAGAACCTCTTGAAGGGGGTTTTTGCAGAAGGGGACGATCCCCGCCTTTCGCAAGATAAGGGAAGCCTCCCGCGCGCACAGAAGCAGGATTTCTCTTAAGGGGCCCGGCCGCGCCAGCTCACCGTTTTCCTTGCGGGCGATCGCCCCCAAGGGGTTGATGCAGGCGTTCAGGAGGAGCTTGCCCCAGAGGAGGCTTGGTTCGTCTTTTGCCCAGCGGAGCCTCCATCCAGCTTGTTGCAGCCAGGCTTGGAGGTCCTTTTTCTTCCTGCCAGGCACTGCAGATTTTTTGGGAAGGATGATTTCGTTGCCGCCGGTATGGAGGATGGTATTTGAGTTTTTTGAGCAGACCCCCGCGGTCGTGGCCCCGGCCAAAACCCTTTTCGGCCCCAGTTGTTTTTGGAGAATTTTCCAATGCGCCATGCCGTTTTGCAAAGCCAGCACCGGAGCGGCATTCGGCCATGTGCGCAGGACGCGGAGGGCGGCGGGGACTTGATGGGATTTGACGCACAACAAGATCCAATCTACCGGATACAGGGAGCTGGCGCGGTGGGAAACGGAAAAAAAGCGCGGGGCTACAAAATGAGGTCGTGGGCTATAGATCCAGAATCCTCTTTTCTTCAGTTGCCTCGCTTGTTGAGGGCTCCGCGCCAGAAAACAGACGCGGTGGCCCGCACGAAGAAAGCGCGCCCCCAGCAGGCGCCCCACGTTCCCCGGTCCGATGATTCCCAAGGTAGCCATCGGCGTAAAAAGGAAAGCCCTGATCCATCTTGACGAGCGATCAGGGCTTTGGAAGCAGTGGCCAGGCGATGGTTATACGTTTACCATCTTGGCTCTGGAGACATCGCCTCTTTTGTCCAGGAAGTAGAGCCAGCCCGACTGCTTCTTGATTCCGAGCTTCAAGACCTTTTCCCGATTTCCGCCTTTCTTGCCCCCTCGGGCCATCGTCGCGCGGGAGATATCCCCTTGCTTGTCGATGTAGTAGAGATAACCATTGGCGCGCTTAATTCCTGCTTTGGTGACTTTCTCTGCCATGGAACGGCCTCCTTTTTTCCGACGGGGCTCCGTCGGATGGAAACAGCATACTAAAACCCCGACGAGACTGCAAGGGTTTTTCGTCGGGAATTTTTAAGGGCCTCATCGCTGGTGCTTGAACAGGTTCATCTGGCGCTCTTCGGAGGTGATGAGTTGCTCCTTCAACCAGTTGTCCACCACCGCCTTGGAGAAGCGGTACTGCCGACCGATGCGGGAGGCCGGGATTTTTCTTTGGCGGATGAGATTGTAGATTTTTGTTCTTCCCATGCCGAGGTAGGCGGCGAGGGCCTTGATGTCCATTACCTCCGGGGGGGATTGAAAAACCCCCCTCTTTTTGGATTTCTTTTTGCGCGCCATGTGTTATATTTTATCTTCTAGTATCTTCTTGTGCCTTTTAGTTTTGGCATCCTAGATAATTTACCCAGAGATGTCAATAAAAAATGACATGATTTTTTTTCGCACTTTTCCGGCGTCAATGTTCAAGGTTGGCCGGGGGTAAGAATGAGGGGGGTGCTGTATCCGGTGTTTCCTAGGAGGTCCTGGGCGGCGGCGCGCAGAAAAAATCTTTCCCTGGGAAGCAGCGCCAACGGAAGGCTCCATCGGTATGGAGGATGTCGCCTGTACTCGGAAAATTTTTTCCACTGGATGCCGTCCTCCGAGAGTTCAATCCAGCTCCACTCTGGATTTTCCGCCAGCACCGATACAGAGAGCTCCAAGGAATTATTTCGGGAGCGGGCCTCGAAGCGGCGCAGGAGCACCGGCGAGGCGTTGAGGGGAACGAGCTTGATGGCCAGCGCGGGGGCAAAATAGGATAAAGGGGTCTCCAGGCTTTTTTCTGGGGATCTGGGCGGCACCCCTTCAATAGAACGGTTGAGCCAGGCCTGAAACTCTTTTTTTCCGACGCGGGCGGCCGCCAGGATCGGCGCGGAGGAGGCGCTGGTAAAATAAGGAGTGGGAGACCAGAGGGCAAGGTAGTTGGGTTGGTCGAAATGAATCATTTTTAAGGGGACTTCTCTCCAAAACCATTCGGAATGCCCCGCACCTAACACGGCATTGGCGGGATCCGGTTCGATGGGGATATCCTGAGCTTCGGCAAGGAAGAAGCTCTGCGCGGTGGTCCAGGCAGGCGTGGAGGAAACGCCGATGTAGATTTTTCCCGCCAGGGCCCTTTTTTCCCAGGGAGGCCTTCCGGGGATGTTTTCTGTCTTGGCCCGACCCAGGCGGGCGCCTAAAAAGGCTTTTCGGTACTCCCGGGGGGCTCCAGGGGCCTGAGGAAACGCCACGATCCAACAGGTGTTAAATCCCACGTACCAGTTACCGTCCCAGCCACCGTCTGCAAACAACCCGAAGTCATGGAGGCCCTCGGCATGAGCCAGAAAGGTGGGAAAGACCGGAGAGGTGGTGATCAAGATGGGTTCAAATTTCTGGCCCAGGAGATGCCTCGCTGAAGAAAGCAGACTCAGGAAAGTGATGAAAAGGACCAGGAGCAGTGATCTCATCTGTTTAGCGTCGGTTTAGCGGCGGTTCTTTTTCAACAGGGAGATCAGGCGGTCAAAGTCCTCCAGGGAGAAGAAGTAGAGGGAAATTCTCCCTCGATGGTTTCTCTGAGCGGAGATTTCTATGCGGGTTCCCAGGATTTGCTCCAGCTCCCGCTCCAGTAGTTTGGTTTCTGGTTTTTTACCGTTTTTGGAGGGCCCTCGCAGGGAGCCTTTTCGGGAAGACTGCTTCCATTCCTGCACCAGGACCTCCAGCTCCCGGACGGTGAGCTTTTCTCGCAGGACCTTCTCCAATAACCTTCTCCTTTCGACGGCCTGAGAGACTCCCAGAAGGGCTCTGGCGTGACCCTCGGAGATGGATCCGGAGCGCAGCGCTCCCAGGATCTCCTCCGGCAGATCCAGCAGGCGCAGGGTGTTGGCGATTGTAGGCCTGGATTTCCCGATCACTTCGGAGAGCTCCGACTGGGTCAGGGAGAATTCCTGCAGTAATCTTTGGTAGCCCTGGGCCGCTTCGATGGGGTTGAGATCCTCTCGCTGGAGATTTTCCACCAAGGAGAGGGCCAGGCGCTCCGCGTTGGGAAGCTCCTGGCGGACGAGAGCTTCAATTTCGGAAAGCCCCGCAATCTCACAGGCTCGCAGACGCCTTTCCCCGGCGACCAATTCGTAACTTTGGCTGGGGGCATGGAAGGTGACCACGATGGGCTGGGCCAAGCCATGTTTCCGGATGGATTGGGCCAGTTCCTTTAGTCCCTCAGGGTCGAAGCTCCGTCGAGGTTGATAGGGGTTGGGGCGGATTTGTGCTATCGGGATTTTTTGGATGGCGTTTTTTGGGATGGCCTTGGGGATTAAAGCTTCCAGACCTTTTCCTAATGCCTGTCTCATTGGGGTTTATCCTCCTCTGTCGCGCCCTCTCTCGCTTCGGCTCGCAGTATAAGCTCGCCAGGAAGCTCGTTGCGGGTTGCCACCCCGCTTCGCAAAGGTGTCCTGGCTCCGCGGGGCGCTCCCCATATGGGGCTCTGCCCCCCTCTGGCGGTCGCTACGCTCCCTGTCACCCCCCGAAGTGGGATTCCTCATCTGTCGTGCCCTCACTTTTTGAGTAAGATCGGGTCGTTTCGCTCCTGGCACCCTCCGGGGCGGAAATCTCTCCCTCGGCGGCTTCATAGCGGCCGAGAAACTCCTGTGCCAGGGCTCGGTAGCTTTCGGCTCCCCTGGAAAAGGGGTCATAAAGCACGATGGGTTTTCCGAAGCCGGGAGCCTCCGCTAGTTTGACATTGCGTGGAATGAGGGCCCGGAAAAGCTGGGGACCGAAGAACCGCTGAATCTCTGTCTGGACCTGTCGGGCCAGGCTGATACGCGAGTCGTGCATGGTCAGGATCGCTCCGATCACGCGGAGCCGGGGATTGAGGGACTCTTTGACCCTTTGCAGGGTGTCCATCAGCTGAGCCAAACCCTCCAGGGCATAATATTCGCATTGTATGGGAAGAAGAACATAATCCGCACAGGTGAGGGCATTTAATGTCAGAAGTCCCAGGGAGGGTGGACAGTCCAGGAAGATGAGGCGGTAGTCCTCCCGAAGCCCCTCCAGTCTTCTTTTTAGAATGGTTTCTCGGTTTTCTTCCGAGGCCAGCTCCACCTCTGCTCCAGTGAGGTGGGGCGTGGAGGTGATGAGGTCCAGGGCGGGCAGGGCGGTTTGCCGGATGGCCTCCTTGGGCGGGAGGTCTTCGAGCAGGATGGAGTAGATGTTCTTGGAAGAAGCGTGTTTCTCCGCTCCCAGTCCGGAGGTGGCGTTGGCCTGGGGATCCAGATCGATGAGGAGGGTCCGGATTCCAATCTGGGCCAGGGTGGCTGAAAGGTTTATGGCGGTGGTGGTTTTTCCAACGCCTCCCTTTTGGTTGGTGATGGCAATAAAGCTACCCATATCAATAAACTTGACTTTTGCAAAGAGGTACTTTTGGGGTATGTCCGGGGGTTGCCTTCCGAAAAACGCTCACCATTTGCGAGGCTCGCTCCGGCAATTTGGCCGGCTGTATGCCCGCGCCGGCCAAACCACGGTTTTCTCCAGGCAATCCCCCGGCCAGCCCCTTCTCTATAAAGTTTGCAAAAGTCCTGAATCAAGTTTCACGTGAAACAATCTCCAAAGTGCAGCCGGCTTTGGCAAATCATAATAAAAATGTTTTTCCCAGTCAAATCGTCGCCCCCCTGCGCGTGTCCCCTCTGGGCCTAAGGTCCTATTCAAAGGTTGGAGAAGGGCCCAGATTTTCGTAGGTCTTTTTTCTGGGTCGCCCTAGGACTAAGGACCCATAAGGCCTGCGCCTGTTTTTGCTATGGTGTCCGCTGAAGGAATCCAACCGGGGATATTTTTTTGTCTCAGCTATGGGTCGCTTGTTATCTTTAATTATCATCTGTTACCAAGTTTTATCTTTCTCCGCCATCTTCTGCCGGGCAGCAGCTTCGGAGGGGTCGGATCCGGCTTTCGCTCCGGTGTTAGAGGCCGTCCGGTTGCGGGCGCGGGAGATCGCGGTGGAAGAGATTTTGATTGCGGACGTTTACAACCAGGCCTTCTCCGCCTCAGGCAAAGAAGAGAAGCTGAATTCTGCCTATGCGCGGGCCATTGAACGGTTTGAGGCCTACCTGGCCCATCCGGAGGAGGTCTCCACCCACTCTTCTGAACAGCTTCAGCAGCTGCGTGAGGCCGGGGTTCTACTCATTCTGGAGGTGCTTCGCGAGGCGTATCGGAAGGGTTATCCGGAGGAGATTGCCATGGATGTGGGAGGCTCCCGATTTCGCCGGCTTTTGGAGGAGGGTTTGGGAAGCCAGGCGCTTTCTGCGGCAGAGTTTCGGCCTTTTGCGGATGCGGAGGAATACCGAAGCTATCTCAACCGAATCGCGGAGAATGCGGGGGGTTTTTTGGGAATGAGTTTTTTTGGATGGTTTCCGGATGCCGCAGGGAAAGAGTTTCTCCAGCGCCTGGCGGCCAAGAAGGTCGGCTTGAACTATGATCAGCTCTCCTCAAAGTATATGGAGCAGGGGATTTCGCTCGTCGAGCTGGATCTGGAGGAGTTTAAGCGTATTTTAGTGGCGGAGGGGACCGGGCAAAGCCTGGCGGACTTGCGTCCTTATGACCAGGACCGGATTCGGGAGGAGCTGGCCAAGTTATGGCAACCCATTCAGATTTCTGTTTTGTTGGAGGCCAAGGCGCATCTCTTCAATTCCGGAAAATCCAAGGCATGGAATTGGAAATTGCCTTCCACCCTCGCTTTTCATAGCCACTTCGATGACTTCGGAATCGAACTCCTCTATGAAGGAAGTCCGCTTCGGGTAGCTCGGGTCCCTCTTCCGGCCACGGACAGGCGCCTTCCCTTGCCGGTGCCACTGCCCCATCGGCTGGTTCCGTTGCCTTTCCTGCCATCGCTTTTAGGCTCCCAGCATGCGAAGTATATTTTCAATGACCACGGGGAAGTTTTGGTGATGGGCCAAAGTATTGCGGATAAATATTTCCAGGAAGAATCCTCGCCCGGCGGTCGGTTGTGGAGGGATGGGGGCTGGTGGCTGGTGGGGCAGGCAGCGACTCCCCTGCAATATTTTCACGCTGGGGCCTTCAATCGGGCCCTAAGGGTCAGCCGCAGGTTTGGCAATGTGCCGGAACATTCCGAGCTGGACCCAGAGCTGAGAGCCCGGGAGATTTCGGCCAACTTGAGTGAGAGAGAGGAGAATCTCACGGTTCATTTCATCGTCACCCAGCCGAGGGGCCCCGTGAGCAGTTCCCTTCGCCAGTTTGAGGCGCTTCTTTTTGCGGCGATTGCGGCGGCGCGGGAGGAGATTTTGATTGTGACTCCCTTCTTTTCAGAAGGGAAGATTGCAGACGCCTTGGTTCGCAAGAAGAAGGCCCGCCCCGAGCTCAGGATCACCGTCATCCTTCCGGGCTGGAGTGACCAACCGCTGCCGGCCGCCTCGGCGTGGTGCCTCAGGCGGCGGATGTTGGGCGCCGGAATTGAGGTAGTGCAGTGGAAACCGGATCCGGAGGCGACCCCGTATGCCAAGGATGCCATGCTGCACTGGAAAGCCTTTACGGTGGACGGAAGGCTGGCCTACAGCGGCTCCGGGAATATGACCCGCCGAAGCCTTCGGACCGACGGGGAGGCGGGCTACCTCACCCAAGATCTTTCCGTCGTGGCGGAGCTCAATGCCCTCATTCGGAAAGATATTCAAAACAGCCGCGCCCTAGAGCCTCCGAGACGCAATCCCTTGGTGGGATTGGGTTGTGCCGTTTTGGAGCACGGTTTGGGTCGAGTCCTGCCGTATTAAGAAACCAATATCCCAGCGATGGTGCCGGAAAGGAAGGTAGCCAGGGTTCCCCCCAGCAGGGCCCAGATTCCCAACCGTGCCAGGTCGGCTCTTCGGTTGGGGGCGATCCCTCCGATGCCTCCGATCTGGATGCCGATGGACAGGAAATTGGCGAATCCGCAGAGGGCGTAGGTGGCGATCACGATGGATTTTTGGGAGAGGCCTCCCGGATTTTGCTGAAGGAACTGTCCCAGGTGGGAATAGGCGATGAACTCGTTCAGCATCGTTTTTTCCCCCATCATCCGGCCGATAGCGGCGCAGTCTTTCCAAGGCACTCCCATGGACCAGGCCACCGGGGAAAGGATCCAACCCAGCAGTTTTTCCAGGGTCACCCCGACAAAGCCCACCAGCCCCGCTCCCCACTGTACGATCGAGTTGGCCAGGGCCAAAAGAGCCATGAAGGCGATCAACATGGTGGCGACATTGAGAGCCAGGTCTAGGCCCACGCGGGCTCCGTTGGCGGCGGCCTCGATGACGTTGACGCTGGGGTCTTTATACTCAAATCGCACCGTCCCGGCGGTTTTGGGATTGCCCGTCTCGGGCAGCAGAAGCTTGGTGATGGCCAGGGCGGCCGGGGCGTTCATGACGCTGGCGGCCATCAGATGTCCGGCGATATCTGGAAAGTAAGGGCGTAAAAGTCCCACGTAGGCGGCCATCACCCCGCCGGCCACGGTGGCCATGCCTCCCACCATGACGCAGAGGAGTTCCGATTCCGTCATCTCCTCCACGTAGGGTCGTATCAGGAGAGGAGCCTCTGTTTGACCCACGAAAATATTGGCCGAGGCGGAGAGAGACTCCGCTCCGGAGGTACCCATCAGGCGCGTCATGACCTTGGCGAACACAAGCACCACCTTCTGCATCAGGCCCAGATAATACAGGATGGACATTAGGGAGGAGAAGAAGATGATGGTGGTCAGCACCTGAAAGGCAAAGAAGAAACCCAGCGTGCCGGGTTGGCCTGGGGAAATAGCCAGGGCCCCGAAAACGAACCGCGCCCCCTCCTCTTGGAAGGAGAGGAGCTTCAGGATGACGTCGTTCATAAAGGAAAAAAAGACCCTGCCGGGAGGGGTCTTCAACACCAGCAGGGCAAAGAGAATCTGGAGGGCTAGCCCCCATAGGATGGTTCTCCACCGGATCGCCCGCCGGTTGCGGCTGAGGATCCAACCCGTTCCCAAGATGGCAAAAAGCCCTAAGAGTCCTACCCAGCGCGACATTGTGGTCTATTTGGCCACGCCACCCTTCCCCTCCTATTCCAAGAACGGGAAGGTGCGTAGGCCCTCTGAAAGTGTATTGTGTTTATTTTTTGAGGAATTGTCAATGAAATCGGACCTATTTTTTGATAACATTCGGGTCCCATCCAAACCGGGATGCGTTCTTGCAGCAGTCTGATCATGACTTGGTTCTGGACGATTCTACTTTTGCTTGCTTCCCTAGCCGGCCGGGCCGAGGTTTCGCCACAGGTTCAGACCTTGGAGGCTCGGATGAGTTTGAGACAGAAGGCCGGTCAGCTTCTGTGGGTGGGAATGGAGCCTGCCAATTTGGACGAGGAACAGGCTGCCTTGGTGGAGGGGTTGCGGGGAGGGATTTTTCTTTATTGGAACGCCCTCCACTCCCCCACGGAGCTTTTGGCCTTCACCAACACCCTGCAGAACTTGGCTCTTTCCGGATTTCCCGGGGTGCCGTTTCTGGTGGCGGTGGACCAAGAGGGAGGCTCCCTCTTTACCCAGCGTTCTTTTGGAGCCACGGTTTTTCCCGGCAACATGGCCCTGGGGGCCACCGGTTCTTCCCAGAAGGCATATCTCGCGGCTCAGGCCTCGGCTCGGGAACTGCGCGCCGCCGGCATTCATGCCAATTTTGCGCCCGTCTTGGATGTCAATCTCAATCCGCTCAATCCCATTATCGGCGTCCGCTCCTTTGGGGAGGACCCGCGAAAAGTGGCGGAGCTGGGGGTTTCCGCCATAGCCGGCTACCGGAAGGGCGGGATTGCCGCTTTTGCCAAGCACTTCCCGGGGCATGGGGACACCGCGGTGGATTCCCACATCGGGCTTCCGGTTTTAGAGCATCCCCGGCAGCGTCTGGATCGGGTGGAACTCTATCCGTTTCGCAAGGCCGTTGAGGCTGGGGTTTCGGGCGTGATGGTCGGTCACATCGCGGTTTCGGCGCTGGAGGATTCCTCGCGTCCCGCCACGCTTTCGCCCATAGTTCTCGGGAGGCTTCTGCGCAGGGAGTTGGGATTTGGAGGGGCCGTGGTCACCGACGCCATGGAGATGGGTGGGATTACCCACCGGTGGAAGGTTCCGGAGGCGGCCGTCCTGGCGGTGGAGGCCGGGGCAGATCTGGTGTTGGTGCGGGGGCGCAGCGCGGAGGCGAATGCCTCGGAGGTTTTGGAGGCCTTGGTGGAGGCGGTCCGCACGGGCCGCATCTCCCCGCAGCGCCTGAAGCGCTCCGTGGAGCGGGTGCTTCAGTTGAAGGAGGGGTTGGGGCTGTTTGAAACCCCCAAGGGAAATCTGGAGGATCTAAAAATTTTTTTCGGCTCTAAAGCCCATCAGGATTTGGCTCAGGAGATTGCGGACTCCTCCGTCACGTTGGTTCGAGATCCGCAGAAGCGCCTGCCTTTTTCTAAGGGTTCCCTGGGCACGCTGGGAGTGGCGCTTCCCAGCAAGGAATATTTCCAGAGGGATTTTGAGATTCTTCTGGGTGGATTGCGGGAACGCACCAATCTTCAGGTGGAATGGTTTGCGCAGGAGGACGCGGAGAGCCGGGTCGAGGCCATTGTCCGCTCCCTGAAGGACGTCGACGCCATTTTGCTGGGGACCATATCTTGGGGGATGCCCAAGGAGGAACTCTTTCTTCCCCTGGCCAAGGCGCTGGAAAAAACCGGAAAACCCCTTTTGATCGTTTCCTTTTTGAATCCCTATGACCTGGGCAAGTATCCCGGCGCAGCGATCCTATTGGCCACCTACGGAACGACCCCTGCTTCCATGCGGGCCCTGGCGAAGGGTCTCTTTGGAGAGATGGAATTTCAAGGTAAACTTCCGGTGACAGTTCCTGGACTGTAACTGGACTTTTGCAAAAGTCCAGACTATATCAGCGGGGCTGGGCCTTTTTATTTATTCTTTGCGACCAGGAAGTTTCCCAGCACCAGCGCTTCCAGACCACTTTTGAGGAAGGTGCCGATGGCATCTTTTGGAGTGTGGACGATGGGCTCTCCCTTGAGGTTGAAGGAGGTGTTGAGGATCACCGGGACCCCGGAGGCCTGCGCGAAGCGTTCCAGAAGCCGGTGGTAGAGAGGGTGGGTTTTTGAAGCAACGGCTTGAACCCTGGCCGTTCCATCCACATGGGTGACCGCGGGGATTCTGTTTTTTTGGGCGGGAACCACGGGGGTCACCAGAAGCATGAAACGCGAAGGGTAGGTTCGAGGGTTTTTTGGGATCTGGCAGAACTCCGTGACCCTTTCCTCCGCAATGGAGGGGGCGAAGGGGCGGAAGGGCTCCCGGAATTTGATCAGGATGTTCACTTTGTCCTTCATCCTCTGTTGGGTGGGGTCCGCCAGGATGGAGCGGTTGCCCAGGGCCCGAGGGCCCCACTCCGATTTTCCCTGGTACCACCCGATGACCTTTCCAGCCTGAATCCATTGGACGGTCTGCTCCAACAATTCTTCCAGATGGGAGGCTTCCCGGTAGGGAAGTCCGGCCTCTTTTAGGGCGCCTCGAAGGACGTCGGGTGAAAACTCCTCTCCCCAGTAGGCGTGCTCCATCGTGAACCGCCGGGGCTTCTGGAGCCATACGTGGTAGGCGTAGAGGGCCGCTCCCAAGGCCCCTCCGGCGTCGCCGGCCGCCGGCTGCACGAATATATCTTCAAAGGGGCTTTCCTTTAATAGACGGTAGTTGGCGGAGCTGTTCAGGGCCACTCCTCCCGCCAGGCAGAGGTATTTTTTTCCTGTTACCTGATGGACATGTCGTGCCATCTTCAGAAGGATTTCCTCCGTCGCTTGCTGCAGGCTGGCCGCAATGTCCGCAAAGCGCTGGTTTTCCAGGAGCTCCTGCGCAGAGGGAGGGATAGGATCGTCGTATGTGCTGGTCTGGGAGGTGACGAATCGGGACCCGGGATTTCGCGGGGGGCCCAGGAGATCTTCCAGCTTCCGGCTGAAGCTTCTCTGGGGATCGCGGTGGAAGCGAAAGTAAGAGAGGTCCAGTTCCAGGCTTCCATCGGAGAAAAGGCGAAAGAGCCTTTGAATCTCTTGGTAGTAGCGGGGATTGCCGTAGGGGGCCATCCCCATCACCTTGTACTCCCCCTCATTGACCTCGAATCCCAGGTAGGCGGTCAAGGCGGAATAGAGCAAACCCACCGAGTGGGGGAAGCGCAGTTCGGCGCTCAGGTGGATTGCATTTTTTCCGGACGGACCGTTCTGGTCCTGGGCGACTCCGTAGGCGGCTGAGATCCACTCCCCTACCCCGTCTGCCGTGAGGATGGCCGCCTCGGTGAAGGGGGAGCAGAAGAAGGCGCTGGCGGCGTGGGAGAGATGATGTTCTGCAAAGAGGATGCGCTCCTTGGGAATCTGGAGGTGCTCCTCCAGAATCTGCCGGATCCAAATCTTCTCTCCCAGCCAGGCGGCCATGGCATGTGGGAAGCTCCGCCAGGATCGGGGAGCGGTTTTTAAAAAGGTGGCCAAGATCCGCTCAAATTTTCGGAAGGGCTTTTCATAGAAGACGACGTAGTTTAGGTCTTGAGCGGCGATCCCCGCGGTTTTCAGACAGAAGCGGACTGCGTTTTTGGGAAAATCGTGGTCATGTTTTCGGCGGGTGAAGCGCTCCTCCTGGCAGGCGGCCAGGAGCTCCCCATCTTTTAGGAGGGCTGCGGCGGAATCATGGTAGAAGCAACTGATCCCTAAAATGTACATAGGAAAACCCTGCCGGTCCCCCTTCTCTATAGCTGGACTTTGGCAAGTATGGAATTGGGGGGCTGTCCGGGGGTTTCTTTAATGCCGACAGGAGTCCTGGCCATCCCCCTCCCTATATTTGCAAAAGTCCAGTTAGTATTGTGATCTTGCTTTCTCTAAATTGTCTTCCGATTTTTTTCTGGGGATCCAGGCGGAGTTTTGGAAGTCTTTCCAGGGCCACGGGGAGAGGCGGAAGATGCCGGCTAGAAACGCCGTTGGGCAGACGGCCAGGCCGTAGATGAGGAGGAGCACCCCGCGAGCGACCGCATCTCCAATCCGCCGCGCGGATTTCTGCCAGAGATTCCAGAGCTTTCTCAACATGGAGAGCGGGATCAGAAAAGCGTGTAGATGAAAGGAGCGACGGGGGACTGGGAGGCCAGAATCACCAGCGCCCCGAAGAAAAGTAAAACGAGAAACATCGGGATCATCCACCAGAGCTTGTTTTCCCAGAGGAAGGAAAAGAACTCCCGCAGGATCTGAAATCTGCCGCCGAGGCGTCTGAAGAGTCGCATTCAACACAGCCGGAGAGGCGATGGAATTATATCAATTTTCCTGCAATTGACTACCCCGGAAGAATGTGGTAATTTTCAGCTTGTGAGGCCCGGGTCTCCTGCTGCGTTGCTTCTGACTGCGCTCCTCGCTTTCGGGAGCGGCTGTACCTTTTATAAAGTCCATCTTCAGGCCTCCCGCGCCGGCTATCCCACCTCCCTGAGCGACCATCTCCATGGGGTGGAAACTCTTCCCGCCGCCCACTTTTCCCAAAAGGTCCGTCAGTGGGGTTTTTTATGGGGAGTTGTTGCGTTGGGAGGGCCGGATGTGGCGGAGGTCATTGACCGCCAGGTTCAGTTGGCCGGCGGCCATGGCATCGCAAATCTACGCTTCCGGACGGGGCAGGATTTTACGGATTTTTTGGTGGCGATCTTGACCGCCGGAATTTTATTTTCCCGTTCGGTGACGGTGGAAGGGGATGTGGTACGTTATCAAGAATAGCATGAGGGGGCTGTTTTTGGTCTTAGGGTTACTGGCCTTGAGCGGTTGCGTGACCATGCGCTACCAGGCCCCCGGCCCCGGACAACCCATCTCCCCTACGGCCCGCATCGGGGAAGGACAGCCCATCGTCGTCAAGCATTTTCTTCGCAAGCGCCACATCGGCTGGACCTTTGCCGGACTTGTGCCCGTACGCCTAGCCCAGGTGGAGCGGGTCATCCAGGAGGAGATGGCACGGGCGGGAGGTCAGGCCGATGGGGTCATCAACCTTGCCGTGCGGGAGGGATTTGAGTTTCCGGGCGCGGACTTTTTTTTGACCCTCCTGGGAGGCTTCGGCATCCTCTACCACAGCCGCACGATCTGGATCGAGGGCGACCTCGTCCGCTATCTCCCTGCAGAATCTCCCGCCTCTGCTCCGTAGGGCTTTTGGCCTGCCTACCTCCGGCAAAGGGCCTACCCCTTCGTAGGTCTTTTTTCTTTATTTTTTTACCCCTTGGACCCATAGGGCGGGGCGGTCCTTTGAGATAGAATGGGAACGCATAGGGCCCAAAATTATTCCAGGAGGGGTTTATGATTGAACTTTTGCAAATCTATTTAAGGGGACTGGCAGGGATTGCCGTCGGGCTGCTGGGGTTGGGCTTTCTCAGTCCGCCGGCATGGGGGAATGTTTTTGAGCAGGGGGCGGGGCAACTGGTCCAAGCTGTCTCGGGGTTAGATGCTTCGGAGGGAAAGTACGCGGGTCTGGACCTGCATGTGCATACCTATTGTTCCGAT
>JACQJP010000030.1 GCA_016204975.1 Elusimicrobiota bacterium | reverse complement strand
GTATAGACCCCTCCGAAGCTGATGCGGTTGGCGCTGGTGGAGGGGTGGCCTGAGAAGACTCTGGAAAACTCCACTCGGAGATCGAAGTTGGGGGTCGCCGCCACCCGAAGCGCGGCCACCGCGCTGGTCAAAAATCCGGCGTTTTTCTCCCCGGGACCGATTTCACGCGTCTCGCGATCCAAAAGCCGGGTCCTCCACTCTTCGCAGGTGCCTCCGGTGGTGTTTCCCTCCCTATCCCGGCAAGGGCCTATGCTGATCAATTCCCGGAACCATCTCTCCTGTATGGTCTTCCAACGGGGATCGTCCCAGCCGTAGCCCAAGCGCAGGGCCAACTCCAAGGCCAAGGGCCCCAGCCGAGGGGTCTGCAACCCGGCGGCAAAAAACTGAAGCTCGTTTAAGCCCGAGCGCGTCTGAAAGGTCTCCCGGATGATCTCCCAATCGCGGATGCTGCCTCTTCGATTGAAATCTTCAATCACCCGCTCCAGTTGGATGGTCTTGCGGCCCGCGAAGGCATAGTCAATGCCCCCGTCCACAAAGAAGCCTCCCCGGTGATCGTCCTGGCCGTTGAAGGGAACCAGACCCCGGACAAAAAACCCCAGGCTGCCGAAGGTCTTGTCCGCCTCGGTCTGCCCAAATCCCCCCTGAAACAGGATGGCGGGAATGATGTTGACCGTGCTGCCGGAACCGGAATCTCCATGGGAGGCAGAAGGAGCCGCAGCAACCGCCGAGGCCTCGGCCGAGGCCTCGTTGCCGATTGGCTCTATAGACTCAATCGCACTCGTCGCCAACACATAATGGATGCCCTCTCCCACAGCCTCCTGGATCTGGGAGACCTCCCTTTGCCTTTGAACCTCCCCCTTCAGTTGGGCCAACTCCTCTGCCGTCTGAGCCACATAGAGGGCTTCGGAATCCGCCTCCCAAACTTCAGGGGTATATCCCAGGGACAAAAGCTCAACCATCTTCTCAGGAGTCTCGGCAATATAGCCGCGAGGAATCCCCTGATGCAGGCGATAGCCTACGGTGATCTCATTTTCCACAGCCGTCTGTTTAATGGAATCTATGACCGAGCCTTCGGCCTGGACCAACAGCACCCCGCTCAAAAGAACCGCCGCCGCCCCGTACCACATTCTCATTGTCCGCCTCCCTGGCTTGAATTGACTATCCTCCGAATTCCTCGATCCCCCCTCTCCCTACGGGCCTGCCGCAAACAGCGACTTGAACAGATACATGAAGTAACTCAGCCCTAAATATCCTCCCACAAAGAAAGCGGCGATGGCAGCCCCAACCGCCCAACCTTTGAAATTCATATTATCAATCTCTTCATCGGAAGGGAGCGGATCATCCGGAGCTCTGCTCCTAAGTAACATTTTATAGAATCCCCGATTGAACCACCGAACGGCTCGAAAGGCAACCGAAGCAGAAAAGACAGCGCCCGAAAAAAAGACCCCAAGAGAAAATAGAACAAAGACCCAAGTGGGCAGTACGGGGTTTGGATGCAGACTTAGAAAACCAGCCCACGCCACAAACACCAGTAAGGTCAAAAAAGACCCCACCGGAACCTCTATTAGCTCCCCGCTTGAACCCCTATTCTGAGCCGATGCGGCCGAGGATTGATCCTTCACCTGAACATCAGACGTGAATTCACCCGCAACACCCGCCTCCCCTCGATCCAGGCGGTGGATCTCGTTGAAAACGACCTTGCCAGAGGAATCCACGGCGATGGCTTGCATGACGGGGCCCGCAAAAGTGGTCAGGTAAACCAAGCCATTCAAAGCGTAAGTCGCTCGCTGACCCGTCTTAAAGGTAACAGCATCTCCTAAAGAATAGACTCGCAACCCTGCTTGAGAGGATTCCTCCTTCTTCCAACCGCGCTCCAGAATATTTTTCTCCGCCCCCGGCGCAAGAAGTTTTCGAATATCCGTCACAAAATCCTCGGGATTCAATCCAGCCTTCTTCAAACCCTCCACGATTCTGTCATGAAGAAGAGGACTCGCGGATTCAGGCTGGCCGTCGGACTCCGATCCATTTTGCGCAACCCACGCCAAACCCGCCAAGGGAAATCCCAGCCAAGACAGAGAGGCACCGGAAGCGGCAATCCAGGACCAATCAATAAAACGAACAACCAGCGCACCGGCACCTAGAGCCAACACCAACAGGAAAAACCGCACGGAAAGCCCTTTAACCAGGCTCGTCTCCTGGTGATCCAACCAACGAATCCCAGCCAGCATCACAGCCATCACTGTAGCCAACATGGCCAGATCTCGAAGCCACAACCCGCCGAATCCAACAGAAACAGTCAAATTCGCCGCGCTCAAAGGCACCGCCACCGCCAAGGCCGTCAAGGCCACTCCAAAAAGGATCAGCGGCTTAATCCTTGTCATCCCCTTTTCACCATCTCGAGGCCTGGGACTGGAGGAATCTTTCGAAGAACCTTTCTGCAATCTATCATCAATCAGTTGAAACACGGTTTGGTTCTCGGAATCTACTAAAGCTCCAAAAGCCCCATAGCTCAATAGGCTCCCTTTCTGAAGGGCCACAATGCTGTAGTAAATAAGGCTCTCAGGCCCTCTTTCCGGCAAACTAGCAGGCCATCCGAAGTAATAAACCTTAAATGTCACCTCTTCCCTCTCTGGAATTCCCAGGGTTTCTCGGCCAAACCGAATCACCTTCCCCCTATCCTTGCCAAAAGCCTGTTCGAGAATTCGTCTGCGATACCTCGAGATTCCTTCCGTATACCGAAAGTCGAAATTAAAGCCGCTCCACAAAGGACCCGGCCGTGGAACCGAGGGTTTCCCTGGATCTCCCGGCCTTCCCGGCGCCCCGGGTTTTGCGGGATCCGCACCCCCAAAAGAACTACCCTCTGAGGCGCTTCCAGGCTTTTGTCCGGAAAGGCTCATCTTACCGGAGGGCCGCGAATCCCTCAGTACCGCCCCCGGGAAAACCACCGCGGCAGGCAAAGGGACACTGTTTTGGTAAGGTTTTCCGACGCGGACATATTGCTTCCCAATGTCTTTCTCCGCAACAGCATCTCTCACCTCACCCACAATACCACCTAGGTCCACCCGGGAACCTTCCTGGATTGCCTCCTGCCCCCGGACCTTCCCGGGAGCATCAGGGACCATCCCTATGTCATCCTCCGCAGGATTGAGCAGCCCAAAAGCTCTTTTCAGATCCGGGACAAGCTCCATCCTTCCAGGCAGGCCCCATCCCACCGCATCTTCCCCCATCCGGCCGAAAGAAATCCCTGAATCTTGGGGTTTTTGAAGTAGAGCGGCGGCATGGATGGCGTTGAAGGCTGTGGGATCTATGCCCGGCGTCTGCCAGGAAACATCAGAAACCTGTAGGGAAACCACTCCCCCTCCAGGAGCGCGGACGTTGCGGCCAGATAGGCCAACCTGTTTGGCTCCCACCGTTCCCGCCGCAAAGGCGCTGTAAGCCTCCAGACCCGGTGCAGTCAGAATCAAAGCGCCGGACAAAACAACTGAAACCAACTTGAGCCAGTTGGAATCTCTGTTCATAACGAAACTTCCACCTGCCGACCGTTAAAAACTACGGCTAGCACGCTGGCGCCCTCTGGGCGCCCGGCTGGTACCCGAAATTCTGTGGAGGGTGCTAGAACTGAACGAATATCCTCCCCTTGTCTATCCAGGAGCCATTGGAGATGTTGCTTCCCGTTCTCCGGAAACTCCAGGTCACATTGTATTGCCTGCGGGGCTTGCTCCCAGGAGAAAGCCAATCTGCCTGCCAAGGCCCGCGAATCTCCAAAGTCTTAGGATTCTCCGCTTCACCTGAAGATTTCTGGATGTCTCTTTGCTGATAGGTGACCAGTCGCAGAGGATTCCGCTTACTGTACTCAAAGAGATCGCGCTGCAAGCCGGTTGCATCCTCAATCAATACGTAAAGCTCCAGCGTTTCCCCAGGGATTTTATCGTAGTAATCTGTCCACCAGTCAATCACCTGGAGGCGAAAACCCCTGCCATCAGAGGTGGGCTCCACCCGGAGATTTACTCCGCCTGGAAAAGGGGAGTTAAGCAGCTTTCTTCCAGGCTGCAAAACCACCGAGTAGCCGTCATTGGAGATAGGTTGATACTCATAGGATGGGCCACTATTCGTATTAACAGGGAAAACGCCCACATTGCGCCCGTCAAACGTGACGCGGAAGAGCTCTTGCTCCCAAGGCAGGATAGGTTTTCCAGAGGAAGCGAACCGCACCGACACCTGGCGGGTGAGATCCTCCTCACGCGGACCATAGTTGGTGGAGCGGTAGCAGGACGACCGATAGAAGCGAAAACCGCCGTTGGGGCCAACCCCCACCCAGGCTCCCTCGAAGCTGTTCCACTCTACATCATAGTAGGCCCGGTAGTAGCACTGTTTGACCGTCACCGTCTGCCGGCTGACCAGATTGACGCGGAAGGTTTGATCCTGGTTTTCCGGGGTGCGGATAAACTTCTCGGAGACCGCCTCGCGCCCCACGCTGACGAAGGTCCTGGGCCAGGGGTACCATCCCGTCACCCAACGCGTTTCCCCATCCCAGGAACCCTGCTGCCAACTGAGGTCCCGCTCGGAAAACGGCCCATCCAGCCAGAGGATTTCCTCCTCATCCACCGTGTTCCACCAAGCCGGCGGAGGCGCCGGGGCCACGAATACAGGGGTAGGCCGGGAGGGAGGGGGCGAGGAGGAAGGAGGCTTATCATCTCCGCCAGGCGGCTTGCTTCCGGGTGGCCCCTGCGGGGGGGGTTTACTGCCTGGAGGTCCCTGAGGAGGCTTACTTCCCGGAGGGCCCTGGAGACTGAGGCTCGAAAAACTGCCCGCCGTAAAATTGGAGGCGAGAAGCCCCGAGAAAGCCGGGAAGGACCCGGAGTTGTCAAAGTTGACCCCGGAGGCAACCGCCGCCTGCAAGGAAGCAACCGGAACCGCGACCTCCCGGAGCTGGAAACTTTGGGCCGTGTGCCTGGACTCAGACTGCTCCTCTTTCTGACGACAGGCCGGGGGGAAAGTAGCGCGAACCCTTTTGGTGTAGTCCGTCACACAAGTTCTAACATACAGGGACTGGCCGGAAGAAGAATTATAATACTGCACACAAACAAAATCCTTAATCGCCTCGGAGGTCAGCCCGTATAAATCTTCAGAATCCTCGGCGGCTCCCGCAGCTGCTTTTTTAAGAAGCCGTTGAAGGGGAGCCACACAAGAGGAAAAAACGGAATCCAGCCCCTGAGAAACACCATGACAAGAGTCCACCTCTTTTAAAAGGGCCCTGATTTGTTCCGCAGGACCGCAGTCCACATCCGCCCCTGCCCGCACATTCTCCTGAGAAAACGCTACCACACCCCAGGCTAAAAACAGAATCGCAAGTCTTCTCATTTTTCTTTTCTCCTTTTGTTTTTTCCTTTTCTATGCCTCTTTCACTGAGGGTCGTTTCTTAAAAACCAATCCCGCACCAGGCCCAGGAAATTTTCTGTGGAGTTATTGTCCCCATTTCCATCCTGGCCATAAATCTTTTTGGTCGCCTCCCTATAGGTAGCCTCGTCCAGACGTGGAACGTTGTCCGGAATAGGCTGCTCGTGCTCCGGGCTGCCCGGTCTCCAATATTTTCCGGTCCATCTTTCATAGAGAGAAAACTGAAAGGCGGGGTCCCGGTTGACCTCGAGTGCGGTAAAGTCCCTAAGGTGGGTAAAGAACCGAGTATCTATGAAGGGAAGCCAGAGAACCTGCCTTAAGGCCTCATAATAGGACCACTCATACCAGGTGCCTTTGTTTTTATGGTTATGGTCCAGATTGGTGGCCCAAGACCTGGAATTGCCCTGAGTCATCTGGGCAAAGCCTAAGACATCATAAACATAGGCAATTGCCAGCTTCTCCACCGAGGCGGGGATATCTTCCCTCTTGGAGGTTCTGGGATCATCCCACCCAAAGTATTTGGTGAAATAAGTTGCCTCCCGAACCAGTTTGGAGGCGATGAAGGCCCAGGAGCCGTTCCGGATGGTGTCGGCGGTCAAGACGATGTTGGGATTGCGATAAGCTGAGCCGAAGGCCCTGGCGTGATAGGCCAGGCTTAGGTCATCCGCGATCCAGATGTGATTCCAGAACCACTCCACCTGCTTCTCAAATTCCTCCAAGACTGAGCGGGCCCAGGGGCTACCCGATTTAGCACGCTCAATGGCAACCTCAATCTTTCGGTGCTCCTCCGAGTTGGCGGTCCTTAAAGCCTCCGTGGAGGGCCAACCAAAGATGGCGGTCGCCGCCAAGCTCACCGCCCCACCCGCTGCAGCAGCCGAAGCTCTATCCACCCCCGCAGAAACAATCCCGGCAATAAGAAGGCCAACAACAGCTCCTAGGATGGCCCCCACCAGAAAACCGACCCAATCGCTACGCCCACTACTTTTGTTCGGGAATACAAAATAGCCAAGCAGCCCGCCGGCCAACGTGATAAATCCCCAGGTGACAAAAAACAGACCCGGGCCGGAGGCCGTTGCCAGAAGAGTAAAATTCCCAATGTTCGCCGCGCTTAAAGGCACCGCCACCGCCAAAGCCGTCAGGGCCGTTCCAAAAAGGATCAGCGACTTAATCTTCGTCATCCCCTTTTGGCCATCTCGAGGGGAAATCGCCGGCTCCGTATTAGGAGGGGGAAGCCGCTTCTTAAAGTTCTGCACGTAGCCGGCTAGGCCCGGAAAAACTCTCCGCCCTTTCCCGGTCAGCTCCTCTAAGACCCCGACTCCATCAAAAACAGGGGGGTAGTTTCCGACATCTTCATTGGTGGGCATGCGGTCCCTAGGGTAGGAAAGATCAGTCAGAAAGGCGTTATGCTCCCCCAAAATTCCACCAGTGCCCAATTCTGCCAAGTGATCCAGATCCCTCTCTGTCGTCGCCCCCAAAAGCCACCGGGCGAAGCGACCCTCCGGGTCATTGACGATACCCCAAACATTTCTTGGAGAATCCTGAATCCCGGAGAACTTATCTTTCCTATAGGCCAGTTTGCCGTTGTCATCCAACGCCAACCTCACATTGGTGAGAAACGCAGGAAGCTGTTCAAGCTCTTCACCGGACAGCTTATTTCCAACGTAAGCAGCCGACTCATTGGGAACAGCGATCAGCGACAGTTCCTGAGTTTTGGGATCATAGTTAGCAAACACCGCCCCAGCAGAGATAAACTCCCTTCTGGAAGTCGCCGCGTCAGAGATAAAGAAAGTCTTAAAGCCCAGACCCGTTGGGCTCTCTCCATTCAAGGTAAAACTCACTATAATCCGCGGGGAAAGCACAAAGGTCAGGCTGGGAGGCTCTGCCGGCGGCAGAAACTGGGGATCCTTCAAGCCATAATTGGCCTCGACCACCTTCGCCGTCTCTACAGACCCCTCCTTCCTAAGCTCCTCCAAAATCCGCTTCCGGATCTCCTCATCAGTCTCAACCGTCACCACCTCCGGGATATCCAGCGCGATCTCCTTTGTCTGGTCATCCACCCTGACCACCAAGTGCGCAGAAATAGTACCAGCATCTTTTCCGCTGCGCAGTTCAACATCAAAACCAAACGAGGGGGGGTTGGCTTCATACTCAGACCACGAACCCACAACCACCAGCTTCGCAGTTTTAAGCTCCTCCGCTGGAAGCCCCAGACTCTGGATGAATTCAGAGATTTTTCCTTTGTTCTTCTCAAGAGCAATGACCGCCAGAAAGAGGTTGCCATCCTCCGCAGAAATCCCTGCTGCAAACTCAATGGGTAAACGAGACGGATCTACATCTTCAGGACTTGAGCCCTTGCCGGCAACAAACGCCAAACCAGCCAAGAAAGGCAGGCTCACCCCCAGGGAACCGATGGAGGCGGAAGCAGGGGTTCCCGAAGCAAAGATCCAGAAAATCGCGGCAAGAGCCAAACCAGCTGCCGCGCCCCCAAAAAGTCCGATAGCCTGATAGGACTTTCGTGGGTATTCTTGAGGAAATCTCTTTGCAGAGAGGCTAATTCCACGCCACAATCCCACAGCGCCAAAAACCAAGGGAATGGCAATAAAGTAGGGCGCAAGGGTCCCCTGCATCGCCAAACCATAGGTGAGGAGGGAAGCCCCCCCTAAACCGACAAAAAGAACCCCAAAGACAACTACCAAAAAGTCTTGGAAGAATTGGAAGGGATCGCCGCCGCTAGAACCATAGGCCTCATGATCCCGCCAACCGCCGGAGCTATAGGATTGCTCCTGATTTCCAAAGTAAAGCGTGCCGACGATAGCGGCAGCCGACACTCCCGCAACAGCGCTCCAAATGTTGATGCCAGAGAGCCAGACCGGCGCAACAACGCCATCCGCCGCGCTTAAAGGCAGCACCACCGCCAAAGCCGCCAAGGCTGTTCCAAAAAGGAGCAGGGACTTAATCTTCGTCATCCCCTTTTGGCCATCTCGAGGCCCAGAACCAGAGGAATCTCCGAAGTGCGGCGCTGGAGGCAATGTGGCGATAAATTCCTCAACTCGCTTGCTGAACTCACTCTCCAACTGTTCCAGGGTCTTGGCAAACCGTATGACCGGCCACAACCTCTCGGTCAACTCCTTCCTGCGCTCCTGGAACTTCTCGCCATCCGGGATTGCCTCCACCGCAAACTGGAGCTTCTCCAGGAAAGACAACGCCGGCTGGGGCGTATCCGGGGTGTCCTTAAACTCTTCCAGTCTAGCCAGAATCTTGGATTTCTCGGTCCTGGAACCTATGGAGTCCGCCCAGA
The DNA here is from genome assembly GCA_016204975.1 of Elusimicrobiota bacterium. GTDB lineage: Bacteria > Elusimicrobiota > Elusimicrobia > JACQJP01 > JACQJP01 > JACQJP01. Next base: position 47,615 of record JACQJP010000030.1, on the reverse strand, counting down.
ACTGAATCATCTGGCTGCGTATCTCCTCCAGCCCATAAACCCCGACATTTATAGAATTAAGCCAGTTAAGATCACTCTTCTGGGCGATAGCTTCCTGAACAATTCCCTTGACCTCCGCAGTCTCGAAGGGATCGCTCGCAGAAGACTTCAGGTACACCTCCAGGACAGTCGGTCCACTCAACCGCCCCTTCGGCCCTCTATAAAGGAACGCCACCTTCTCAATCCTGACATCCAAAGCCACGATCTTATCCGCCGCTTCTTTAAGCAGAATCGGGGAAATAGCTCCTGCGCGAGGAACCGAAGCCGCCCCTGGACTCCCAGGTCCCTGCAGAACTGCTGGCTTGGAAACCCCGGCCACCACGGGATAGCCCTCCAACTGGTAAGGAAGGAACTGGGTTGAAGAAGCGTGTCTGGGAAAAAGAGCGCGTCGGAGAGTTCGCTCCGAGTCGAACTCAACACGGATGGCTTTGCTGAACCCAAAGATTCCCTGCGCCCAGACCAGGGCGTCCACCGTTTCGATGCCAATGGCATGCACCCCCGCTATCTTAAACAGCCGGTCTTGATTTCTCTGCTTGACAACCTCAATCGGCTCAGTGGGCCGTCCCTTGAAAAATTGCACATTCCGCCCGGGGTCTCCCAGAGCCGTTCCAAAATCTATCAGTTGGAACCTGGGGATCGTGACGCGAACAATAAAAGACTGCCTAGCCTGAGGAAATGGACCCCAATTCCGATCAAGAACCTCATAGTCCCCATTCCAACCCAATTGAAACTTAGGCTCAAACTGCCTGAGCTTAGCTTGAATCAAATCCTTAATATGGGCCGTAACACGAGCAATGCGCACCTCCAAAGTCACATAGACATTCCCCAGAGGACCCGGTCGCGGAACCGAGGGCCCGCCGGGATTCCCCGGTCTTCCCGGAGTTTTGGGCTTTCGTCCTTGGCTGACACCGCCCCGGACGCCTTCCGAATCTTGACCGGCTGCCACAATAGCAGGGATCGCGGGAGATTGGTTCGCGCGAAGGTTGCGGTCAAAGAGAACGGCGGAGGCGTGCAAGGACTCCCCAAGGTCTTTTCCCCTCCCTTGCCCTTCCTGTTGAGCCGCCACCAAGTTCATCATCTCCCTAAAACCCGGGGTCTCGCGCTCCAGATCACCCAGCTCCGCCGCGACAGGATCCCGCTGGACCTCCGCCCAGATTTCCGCCGCCTGTTTCTCAGCAACCGCCAACTTCTCCGCAGTCCACACGCTCGGCCCAATCCCCATCTTCTCCACCTGAGCCGGTTCCAGGGAGATGTACTGAAGTTTTCCATTGGAAATGGAGGCAGGACTTAGAAACATGCCATCCAACGCAATGACTCTCGGCAAGGCCAATCTTCCTCCATAAAACGAAACCACGGGAGAGACCCCTCCCACCACAAGGTTTGCGGGAGCCTGTTTGGCGGCAACGGCCCTCGCCAGAGCTTCATAGCTTCCCAGACCCGGTGCGGTCAAAACCAGCGCCCCGGATAAAACAACTGAAATCCCCTTAAACCAGATGGAACCTCTATTCATGGAAGAACCTCCTGTTTGGGTTTTACCAGCCGGAGAAATATTCCCACCCCTTTTCCTGAAAGGACCAAAGGGAAGAAAACACACTATAAAAAGATCGCAATACGGTCATTGTCACCTCGCAGGAACTATACAAAAGCGCGCGAAATCCTCTATGGGTCTTAAGTCCCAGAAAACCAAAGAAAAAGGGCCTAGGAGGACCTAGGCCCTTTGGACCAAAAAAATAACTTTTTAGCCGACGGAGAGACCTAGAAAGGTAGGACCATTGGTCCCCGGCGCCAAGCTAGCCGGCTATGAAAATGAGATTAAAAACGATAGGAGAGGCTGACGCGGTGGGTGCTTCCTAAGTCTCCAAAGGGATTCCAGGCGTAATCTAAAGAAAATCGCCTCACCCTCCAACCGCCTCCAGCGGAGATTCCCGAAAAACCCTCGATGCCTCGAAGGTTTCCCGAGTTAAATCCAGCCCGAAGCGCCATGCCAAACTCCTGAGAATCCAGAAGCAAATACTCCGCCCCCAGGGCCACAAAGGGGCTGTTGTCCGCCGGAAGATTCAGATCCAAGGCCGCCGTGAGCTGAGGGCTAAAATGGATGGCCCCCCCAAACCGAGCCCGGAAGGGAAGCGGGTCTTTCTCGCTGCCCAAACCAAACTCGGGGCCCAGGTTCATCAAGCTGACCCCAAAATCCACCTTCCCATATTCGTCCATCTTAGGAAGAAAAAAACCGATGTCTGCCGCAAACCCCGTGTCGGACTCCCCTGCGATCTTGGAGCGAATTCCCTTTAGAGTCACCCCGGCTGAAAAGGTCTGAAAGGCGCGGGCCAAGGCCACCGCCAGGGAAAAATCATAGGGGGTAAAATCTCCCGTGGGATCCCCCACCGTATTGAAGGACTCGATGGAATCCTGGGAAAAGAAAATCCATCCCACACCCAAAGCATTTTCCTCAGATAAAAGGCGGGCGTAGGACAGGGTGCCTTGAAAGGTGGTCTCCAAAAGAGCGTTGTAGCTGGAGGAAACCTCGGAGGAGGCCGGATCCCAAGAGCATGTGGAGCCGGCACTCCCCGACCGTAGTCGGGTCCCACAGGAAGGAAGCCCCTCGGAACCGGATTCAGAAAGACGCGGAACGGAAACCAACCTCGCCGGATTCCAAAAGATGGATTCCGACCCTTCTACGGCGGCCACTTGGGCCTCGCCCATGGCCACCGCCCGAGCCCCCACGGGGATTTTTAGAAAGCCGGCGGAGGTGGTTCCCGCCGCATCCCTGGAGAAGGGGGAGTCGGGGAAAAAAGCCCACGCGCAAGAGAGAAAAAATGTTTGGAGAGCAAGAAGCAACAAAAACACTCTGGATGATTTTACAACTCAAAATCAAATTTCCGTTCCGCCTCGGATTGCGAGCTCTCCCCGATTAAGTTCGGATCCTTCTGGAGGGACCCCGGAGAAAACTCCAGCGGGGCAGATGGGGCGGGCGCGGAGGAGATTTTGGAATCCAACTTCTCCAGGATTTGGGTCAAGTGGCGGAGGCTGGACTCTAGATTTTCCAACCGGCGGTCCAGGTTTCTTAAAAGCGTCGCCGCAGGGCTGGGCCCGTCGGCGCGGGATTCGACGGGATCGGGCCCCTCCGGCTGATCCAAGGGATCCGGAGATTCCAGGGGCGGCGGGGAGGAAATCTCCTCCTCCACCAGATCCGGCGAGCGGGCAGGTTCCTCCGAGGATTGATAGAGGCCATAGAGCTTTAAAAAAACCAGCCCAAAACCCAAGGCGGCGGTCAAACTGGCCCATAGAATCCAATCGGTCAAAATACCATCTATCATCTCATCTCTGGGTAGAAGAGCCGGACGCCTTCAGTTTAGACTAAAAATCGGACTTTTGCAAACCTTGGGAATCCCATAGAGCCTTGTTTCCAGTAGCCGGATCGCGGTCCCGGCGGACATCTCTAAATTCGGAACAAGCAGATATGTAATGAGTGCATTGGCAAAGCCGTCGTGGTCTAGGGTACTGTATTGATAGGCCCACTTTCAATCGGGCATGCACTCCGGCGGCAGTTCGACCGCGGATGGCGGAAGACCGAGGATGTCGCGTTCAACCGCGTGGAGATTCTTCAGGTAGCGCGGGACATCCGCGGCGCGCGCGTCCATTGAGAACCAATCCGCGGCAGCTTCAAAGCGCGCGATGAGCCGGTCATGATCGAGAAGTTTTCTGTCAGCCATCGCGCGGATGTCGTTCTTGTCATCGCTGTTGTATCGTTTGAGCTTGCTGAGCACGACGTCCCCTATATCCAGGACTTCAATCCTGAAGTTCTTCAAGGGCAAGCTCGGCAGAGGATAAAAAACGGGTTGCTGCGGTAGGAACAGGATCGCTGTGTTCACCACGTCTATGTAGACGCGAAACTGCTTGTAGAGATCTGATTCTTTCCCCGCGAGGGAAATCAGTTGCTCTTTGATGGTCGGCGGGCCGTCCTTGGCCTCCAGCACGTCCCCGTCTTTGGTTCCACGCTCGTAGTCGCATTGAAGCATCAACGCGGCGGACCCGATGACTTGCAGGATGATCGGCTCCCCGCCAATCGGTTTCCACTTCTCGTCTATCTCGGCCAGGAATTCTCTAATCAACCCCACGGGCACCTCTCAACGCTTTCACGAAGTCGTCAACCTCGATTCCCGTGGCGATCTTCCATCTCCGCGCTATGGGAGAGAGATTCTCGATGACCTCTTTGAGCGTCTCCTGGCTGGAGATCTCGATATCGAGAACATCGTACTGCGGGGGAACCCGTGGGTCTTCCGTGGGGCCGGGAACAATCCTCCAGGGAGTGAAGAATGACTCGATGATGATAGCTGCACGCCGATATTTCAGGCGCCACTCCCTTGGCAAAACTTGGGCGCTTTCCAGCCGGATCGCTTCCAGGGTGCACTCGATGGCCCACCCAAAACGATTCTCCAGCCCGAGCGCCGCAAATTCATTTCTCAGGCGCGTCAGATTGATCTGTCCTGCATGGCTCACAAAGACAGGCGCCACGGCGGCAATCTGCCTGGAGGAATCGGCGGAGACGAGCGTTTCACGGATCGTATCGGTGGCGCGCTTGAGTTTTTCAGTGGGGAGGATGTCGGCGCTTTCAACGAGATGGCTGGCGCCTTGTCTTGCCAGGGCATTTTGAATCTGGCTTCCAGCGGAGGCTTTCCCCACGGAGAAGTAGTCGATCGGCACGTTGAAGTGCTTTAGAATGGTCAGCAACTGCTGGGCCGTGAATTCTCTCTTTCCGCGCTCCAGTTGAGATAGGTGGCCCTGGGTAATGCCAAGCAAAGCGGCCAGACGCTGCTGCGTCCAGCGCCGTTCTCTGCGCAGCTCGCGCAGGCGAGTCCCAATGGAGACTTCAGGTGTCTTTGTAGGCATATTTCTATAGAAATAATATTATTTCTATAGAAATATTATATGGCATAAACCATTGTTTTTCAAGGGCTATATTGTTTCCCCTTATAACCGCATACAGGGCACCTTGAAGTCCGCATATTGACTTGCGATTTCAACAATTCGGGGTGTACGGAGGCTAGAGAGGGTAGTCGACACCTATTGAATCCTCACCTGGGGCCCTAAATTGGAAATTCCCCCTGTCCTCAAATCGTATCTCCAGGCATACTCCAAGGCCCTGGCGTTGGTGAAAGGCAGGCCGTAGGCTACCCGCAGAGCTTCCCCCAAGGACTGGCCGTCCCGAAGGGCCACACAAAAGCTCCGAAACTGGGTCTTCCATCGAGAGCGCAAAAGAAAACGCACCAAACTGTAGGACTGGGTATACCACAGACGCACCGCGCGGTCGGAAGCCTCCAAAGTCGTCCCGACCAGAATCATATCCTCTACCGAGTACCCCCCCCCTCCCACCAGAGTCTCCAGATTGGGCCGCAACCAGTTGGGAACGGAAAGGCCGCGCTCCGCCTGCATCAGGGTGGCCAGACCCTCGCTCAGCCACAAGGGGCTTTCGCGATGCCTTTCCTTAAAAAATCCATCGAAATAGATGTGGCAGAGCTCATGAGCCAAAATGCCCACCACCTCCTCGCTCCGATAGACATAGACCACCCGGTCCTCCACCGAACTGGCTCCCCCGGACCAAGATGGGCGGCCGGTGACCTCGCGGTAGGAAGCCTGATCCTTAAAAAGATAGACCGACACTCGTTCCCTCCGAGCCCAAGGGGAAAACATGGCCAGATCCAGCATCAGGTTGGCGTGGAGCTGTTCCAGGGTAAGGAGAAAGCCGGGCTCCACTCTCGAACCCTCGTAGAAAACCAAAAAATGAGGGATCTCCTTCGAACGAAATCCAGGCAGAGGCGCGGGCCGGATCACCCGCTCCAAGCGCCGGTCCGGCAATAGGGGTGCAAGAATCGGCCGAGGAGAGGACGCGGAATGCGGACGGGCGCGCTGTAGCGGAGCTTCCGGGGGTTTCTCTGGAAAAGGGTTGGCTACCCAGCCCGGCCTTTCGCGGGAAAAGTAGGGGTCCTCAAAAAAAAACCGGTAGAGAATCGTTCCCCACAAAGCCAACACCAAAAACCAAACAAAAAATCTCACCTTTGCGGAGATTTCCATAAAGGGGGGGTCAAAAGCTGTCCCTTAATTTCATCGTCATCTCCGCCAGAGCCCGCACAAACAAGCTGAAGAAAAGGATAAACGCCGCGTGCACCAGCGCCTGTCCCCAGAAGACCGTCCCGGAAAGCCCGCGGCTGGCGTAAAATCCCAGAAGCGTTCCGGCGCTGGCTGTGGCTGCGATCCAGGTCATGCGGCGGGTCGAGGAAAGGGCGGCCGCGGCCGGAGTAAACAAAAACAGAAGCCACATCGGCCCCCAGATGGGACCCAAAAGATAAAACAAGGGAAGGCTCCAAAAAAAATGCATCCAGATATGCAGGCGCTGTAGGAACCGGGTCCATCCAATCCAACGATAGGCGTAGCGAGCCAGAAGCTCATTGCCGAGCAAAGAAACGGCCAAGACCCCGATGGAGCCATAGATCGGACCCGGCTGAGGCCTGGCAAAAATCACGGCGGACAAGACCAAAAGCACCGCAAAGGGAGTAAAATAACGCTGAAGAAGCCGCATAAAAACTACGGCTGATCACCGATGGACGATTGCAGATTTTTGGACTGCATTTTCTTAAAAAACCAAATCTGGCGCTCCCACTTCAGTCCCGGGAGGCGGTAGCGGTGAACCCCCGCCAGGTTTCCACCCAACCCTTGACAGAGACGAACTGCCGCTGGAAGCTTACTCTGGGCCGCCTCCGTCTCATAGAGCGCCAGAAAACCGGAAGGTCCCACAAACGGCCAGCCTAGCCGGAAGGCCTTCTGCGGGGGAGCCAGGGCCCTGGCCAGAACAAGTGAAAAACTCTCTTTCCAAGCCGGATCCCTCCGCAAATCCTTCGAGTGGGCCCGAACGGCCTCCAATCCCGTCACGCCCAACTCCCGGAGCAAAGGCCGCAGGAAATCGCACTTTTTCCGAACCGACTCCAAAAGCACCCCCCTCCATTGGGGTTTAAAAATCTTCAGGCAGAGGCCCGGAAAACCCGCTCCGCTGCCGATATCCAAGAAATACGGCGAAAAACCGGAAGGCAGCCACGGCACAATGGCCAGGGAATCGGCAAAATGATAGAGAGCCACCGCGGACTCCTCCTGCATCGCCGTCAAGTTCAGACGGCGGTTCGCCTCCGCGAGCCTCTTTAAGTATATCCGGAAAGCCTCTTGGGCGGTAGGGGAAAGCGAAAGGCCCCAGGAGTGAAGAATGTCCGTCAGCGAGCGTGTCCAGTCAGGACCTTCTCCCGGCGCCTCTTTTCCATATGGACCCATAGAATCTGGGCATCGGCGGGAGTCACGCCGGGGATGCGTGTCGCCTGCCCCAGCGTGTGGGGGCGGATGCGCTCCAATTTTTGGCGGGATTCGGTCAAAAGACCGGGAATCCGCAGATAATCGAAATCCGGAGGAATCGGCACCCCATCCAGCCTGTGCATCCGCTCCACCTCCTTGTTCTGTCTCTCCACATAGCCGGCATAACGGTCCTGGATCTCAAGTTGCCGGCGCACCTTCTCGAAAGGCCAGGGGGCGAGGTCCTCCTCCATCGCCCCGTCTTTGTCCATTCTTGCCTCCACCGCATCGCGGTAACGGCAGAAGCGCGCATAAATCTCCCGCGAAATCAGCCCCACCCGATGGCCATGCTCCAGCAACCTCAAATCCGCATTGTCAAAGCGAAGGACCAAACGATTTTCCGCACGGGAGGTGAACATCCGGTAGGGCTCATCCACTCCCTTGGTCACCAGATCATCCACCAAAACTCCGAGATAGGCCTGGTCTCGCCGCAGCACCAGGGGAGGCTCTTCTTTCAGCTTTAAAGCGGCGTTGATCCCGGCCACAAGCCCCTGGCCGGCAGCCTCCTCATAGCCCGTGGTCCCATTGATCTGTCCCGCAAAATAAAGATGCTCGATCCCTTTGGTCTCCAGGGTGGGTTTGAGCTGCGTCGGGGGGCAGAAGTCATACTCAATGGCATAGCCCGGCCGCAGGATGTGGGCGTGTTCCAAACCGCGAATCGTGTGGACCAGCTTCTCCTGAACGTCCTCCGGAAGGCTGGTGAAAAGGCCGTTGGCGTAGACCTCCTGGGTGCGGTAGCCCTCCGGCTCCAGGAAGATCTGGTGGCGCTCCTTCTCCGGGAACTTCACCACCTTATCCTCAATCGAGGGGCAGTAGCGCGGGCCCAGGCAGGAGATCTTGCCGGAATAAAGCGGCGAGCGGTCCAAATTTTCCCGGATGATGCGGTGGGTCTCGGCGTCGGTGTAGGTCAGCCAGCAGGGAAGCTGGGACTGCGTAATCTTCTCGGTAAAGTGGGAAAAGGGAGTGGGGGGATCGTCTCCGGGCTGAGCCTGCAGCCTTGAAAAATCAATGGACCGGGCGTTGAGCCGCATGGGGGTGCCCGTCTTAAACCGGGAGACCTCAAAACCCAACTCCCTCAAACTCCCGGAAAGAAAGTCCGCCGAGGCCTCCCCCGCGCGCCCCGCAGAAAAATGAGACAGGCCGATGTGGGCCATGCCCTTCAAGAAGGTCCCCGTGGTCAAGATGACCGAGCGGCCCAAGTAGCGGGTCCCCCGGCGGGTGAGGACTCCGCCCACGCGGCTGCCGCTCATCCAAAGGGCCGAGGCCTCATCCTGCCGGAGGTCCAGGTTTTCCTGGGATTCCAACCTCCATTTCATCGCAAACTGATAGGCCTTCTTGTCGCACTGGGCGCGGGGTGACCAAACAGCATACCCCTTGCTGGTGTTGAGCATCCGGAACTGAAGCCCGGTCTGGTCGGTGTTTTTCGCCATCTCCCCGCCCAAGGCGTCCAGCTCCCGCACCATTTGCCCCTTACCCACCCCGCCGATGGAAGGATTGCAGGACATCTGGGCGATGGCGTCCAAATTCTGGGTGAGCACCAGGGTCTTGAGTTTCATTCGCGCGCAGGCCAGGGCCGCCTCGCAACCGGCGTGCCCCGCGCCCACCACGATCACGTCATAAGAAACGGGATAGTCGATCATCGCCGGGTTCTATTCTAGCAGAACCGGAGGCAGTGAGTGAAATGCGGATCGGTAGGAAGAAAACCGGACGGACTATTGAAATCCCGGAAAGGCGGGATCCTCGGGGACGCCGGTACAGCCCTGCTCCGCTTGCTTACAACGGCGGAGCCCATCGGCCAGTCCTGGAAAGTTTTCCGACAGGCCGCTGGTCTCCAGGTACTCCGTCGCTTTGGCGTAGGAAGCCTTTGCCTTCCCTCGGGCGCCGACGTTGTCGAAGGCATAGCCCCGATAGAGCAGGCTGAAGATCACCGCTTCCGGCGGTTGGCGGTCGGAGGTCAGGGAGGCAGCCTCCTCAAAACTCTCGATGGCCAGCTGCCAGTTTCCCTGCAAAAAGAAGGACAGCCCCTTCAAAAACAAAGCGCGGGAGCTCGTGGGATCTTCCCCCAAGGCTTGGTTATAAACCCCGACCGCCTCCTGCTGGCGCCCCCTCTGGGACAACTGCCAACCCTTGTTGATCAAAATCCGGAATCGCATTTTGGGATCCAGCACCAGGCTTTCCCAATTTGGGTTGATCTCGATTCCGGTTCCTCCCAGAATAGGGATTTGACTCAAATTCGCTCGCTCAAATTGCACGGCCTTCCCCGAGACCCACACATACCAGTCTTCAAAGCTCCTCTCCTGTGTCTCGGGATTCTCCAAGGACACCCGGAGCTCCAAAAAATCCTGGAAAAACTCCACCGCAGGCTCCTTCTGCCTCAAACTTCCTATCACTTTGAAAACAATATTTCCCTCCTCACCTGCTTGTGTATGGGTGAGGATTTTCGACGGATACCACTCCGGAATCCGGCCGGAGTCCACCCACTGTCCGAAAAATCCACGGGTCAAGACCTTCCAAGATGGCAGCCCCTCCGGAACAGGGACCTCCAGACCCTCCGCTTCTTTTTTTAAGTCCGCATAGGAGATCCCCTCACCCGCATACCCCTGCTGGAGATTCCTTAGAAAAGCAAAGAAAGCAGAGTCATCCTTTTGTCCACTGGTGCTCGCTACAAACAGGGCGATGCGGTTGCGGAGCATATGGAGCACCGCCGCCCCCCTAGAGATCAAGGTGTCATACTCGGGACTTGCCTCCTCCAAACCTCCGGAGGAGACCAGGCTCTTATCGGAAGTAAAGGTCATGGCCTGGATCATGGTGTTTCGCCGGATGGCGTCATAGGCCGCCTTCCCACCCTCCTTCTCCTCAAGCAAAAAGGCGCTGTAGCGCGCCAAGGAGCGCGGAATCCAGGCCTCCCCGGCGGCGGCAAAAGGCACCCGGCCTCCCCACCAAAGGCTGGCCACCACCTCCGAAAGCGCCCAGCGGGCTTGGTCCGAGAGGGATTGCTCCCGCAGCAAATCGCTTTGGGGAACTAAAATCGTGCGGTCATTAAACAACCGAGGGCGTCCTCCCACCGGGCCCCAGATCACCTCCGTCCCATGCGGAACACTGACCTCCCGGCCCCTCAAACTGATTCCCTGGGCGGTATCGTAGCTCTCTCTTTCCTTGACGTTGTAGCCCTCCGGAACCAACACCCGACCATCCGGAAAAGACTGGGGCTGGGAAGGGTCATATCCCACCACGTTGATTCCCCCCTCTACCTGGAGGGGGCCAAACTGCTCCTCGAAAAATCCCAGCGCGCGCAGGATCAGCCGAACCGCAGGAGACTCGGCGGAAGGCGCCTCCCCGGCAAAAAATGTGACCCTGCTGGAAGCCTCCTGAGGACAGTCCTGCGCCTCGGAACCGTAACAGCTGGAAATCGAACGATACTGCGCCTCCTGAGCGGAAAGGCTGCCGGCAAGGAAGATCAAAAGCCCGAGCGCTTTCCAAAGATGCCTCATTTTTTCCTCTCCTCTTCCTTCTCTTTCTGATCTTTCTCCGCCTTCTTTTTTCTTGCCTTTTCAGACTTCTTATACAAGTCCCCTTTTTGCAAAGCATCGGGATCAAAAAGCCCCTCAGGCAAAGGAACATCCGAACCGGCAAAGACCTTGTCAGGATCGTTCTTCTCTTCGCCCTGCTCCAAGGCAAAGGTCAGAGTCTTTCGAAACTCCGCCTCAAGCTGTCCCTCCTTCTCCCGAAGCTTCTGCCAACAGGTCACATAGACAGGGGTCCTGGGATCCATTCGACTCCCATAATCGTAGGTGCAGCGCCCCTCTCCACGCATCACAGTGGGGTTGGGAAGGCCCATCTCCTCCTTGGGCGTTTTCACCACAGAATAAACCACCGCATGAGGCAGGAAGGTCTGTGCATTCACATAAAACTGAAGTTCCTTCACCGGCTCCTCACCCTTTTGAGGGGAGCGAAGACGAGCGGTGACATCCAGCCGATAGACGACTGTCTCATTTCCCATTTCTCCAAAGACCACTACTCCTTTATATTCCACCACCGGCCCTCCCGCAAACAAGGGCAACTCCTCATCCTCCCGGAGCAAAAATCGCACCAGGGTGGCCGGCTCATGCCAGAAGAAACCCTCCTGCAACCCGCGCAAGTCCTCGCCGGTCACCGTATAGGTCCCGCGAAGAAGCTCATTGTTTAATCCGGAAAGCTCCCAGGCCCGCTCTCCATCCAAAATGATGACCTCGCTGTACCTTCGATCCTCCTCTTTCTTGAGCCAGCCCTGGAAGTCTTTGCCTTGCCGGTGCACCTCGACTCTCTCCCGAGCCGGCCACTCGATATAATCGGCCACATAGCCGCAGGGAAGGTGCATTCCCGGACTGTGGCAAAGCAGCATTCCCCGGCGGATCAGGTTCTTGCGGGTCAAAATCTTCTCTCCCCCCAAAGCCTCCAGGGTGCGCGCCAAAACAGTCTCGGCATCCAACTCCGCCGCCGCGGGGCCCTGAGCCTGAGGAATAATGATGATGGGCCCCTTTCTTTCCTCGCGGACGAGCCCTTGCGCCTCCTGCCTCCACTGGGGAACAGCCTGAAGAACTCTCTCCTCAAAACCCAAAGAGAAATCTCCCGGCCCTTCAGCCCGCGCCCCCGAGGCCTGGAGCAACAACCCGGCGACCAAAACTTTCCAGAAACGGCTTAGGAATTTTTCCATCACGCACATTGTACCGGATTGTTCCAAAAAGGGCATGGGTCTTCCGGGTAATCTGAGGCAAGAAAAAGGGCCCAGAAAAATCTGGGCCCTAAGTCCTAGGAAAAAGGTCCAAAGGACCTACATCGGTCGCGCCCTCCTATTTAAAGGTCCTGGGGGCGAATCGTTCTGCGTCCGTTGGATTTGGCGCGGGAGACCGCCTCTCCAATCAGCACCTTGACCTTCTTATCCAACGCCCCATAGAAATCCGCGGAAACATTGAAGTCCTTCGCGCTGTGCTTGGTTCCGGATTTGGAAATGATCAGGTCAGCCATGATTTCATCCTCCTTTTTTATGAAGTTTTCCTAAACACGAGAGGGAGCTCCGAACGCGGCACCACTTGCAAGTGGCAGGGGGCGGTCAACGCCTGGGTCACAAAGGCCTCCGGCGAAGGCTTCTTTTCCTTATATAACACCACCAAACGCCCCCCCTCCTCCCGGACCCCGGTAATCTCCACGGAGTAGCCACCGGTGTTGCGAATCCCCAAAAAGATGCCCACCGCCATCTGCTTTGAGAAATTCACCTCCGGCAAAGCCTCCGAGGAAACCAGGCCCCACAGTTTGCGCCAGGAGCTTTCATCTCGCGCCACAAACTCCGCCGGCTCCTTCTGCTGGCAAACGGTCCTTCTCCACTCCATCACAACTTCCATAGGCTGATCGCCTCCCGGCCCAAAAGGCCGATGGCAAGCTCCAAAAAGCAAAAGGCCGCAGAAAAAAACAAGAGACGAAAAGAAATATCTCCCACTGAACCCGCCCACGATTATACCCATGATCACACAAAAGAGATAGTCAATGTGGACTTTTGCAAAAGTCCGGTAAATCTTACCCTTAAGCCCGGACTTTTGCAACTCCATTTAGGAGGGATGGGTCCTTTGGCCCTTTTCCCTAGGACTTTGGGCCCAACCCCGCCCTGGGCCCTTTTTCACCCCTTTTGTACCCCGAAGACCCATGCCGCATCCGTAGAAAACAGGGTAAGATTCCCTAGGTGCATCGCCCCATGTTTAGAAGATTTTTAGCGATCCTTCTTTCTCTGCTTCTGGCAGGCTTCTCGTCTGCGTTGCCCGTTCTCTCCCAAGAGTTCTCGCAGCGGCCGGTGGAGATGCGGTTTCAGCCTCTTCTCCCGGATGTCAGCGGCCAGGACCTATGGAGCTCCCGGCTCGACTCCGGCCAGAGGCAAGAATCTCCCTGGAATCCCCCCCATCGGACCGCCCGGCAATTCCTCTCCGGCATCCAAGGGCTTTGGGAAGGGACCTCCTCTCTCCAAGACACACCCTCTTCGGTTCCGACAAATTCAGACAATCTTTCCGGCTACTCCCACCCGGATCCCTTTGTCCGCACCCGCATCCGGGAGCTCGAGGAAACCATCCAACTCTACCAGGCCAAAATTCCAGAGCTTCAAGTTGAGGTCCCCATCCTTCTGAAAACCGAATACCAAGCTAAGGCGGAGTACGAGGCTAAAAAGAACTTGCGTGACGCAGTCAGAAAGGATCTGGAGAAGGCGGAGAGGGAGTTTGAGAAACTTCAGAAAGACTACAACAAGAAACGCTCTCCTGAAAATCTAGGGCGGCTGGAGACGGCCAGGCAATGGAAAGAAAAAAAGGAGGAAGACTTCAACGAGGTGGATGCGCAGTATCAGCCGGTTGCAAAGGCCTATGTGAAGGCTAAAGAAGAGCGCGAGAAAAAGGAGCGGCTGCTCAAAAACATGCAGGAGGAGATCCCCTTCCTGGTGGCTCTAATCGGACGGGTCTCTCAATGTCAATACAATCCTCAGAAGGATCCCTTATCGGAAATCGGGCACCGGGACGTCACCGAAGGGAAAAACCTGCCTCCCATCATTGACTACCTTTGGGACTACAACTATTTCAGCCTGGAGGCGGAAATCTATATAGGGACCCAGTTATCCCAACAATTCGAGAGACAAAACGGGCAAGCGATCCTCAAAGACTCCCTCGTTCAAAACTACATCCAAGGCCTCTGCGACCGCCTGGCGCCGAAAACCGACCTAAAAATTCCCTTAAATTGCAAAGTACTGCATCAAATGAAGGAAAAAGAGAGGGAAGCTGAGGAGCCAGAGGAGAAACCGAAGGAGGAAGAGAAAGAGAAAGAGAAAGGAAAGGAGGAGGAATCCGAAGAGCCCAAGGAAAAAGACGATCTGTCCATCAACGCCTTCGCGCTGCCCGGAGGATTTATCTATGTCACCACCGGGCTGATGTTGGAAGCCAAAACGGAATCGGAGCTGGCCGGAGTCCTAGCCCACGAAATCGCCCATGTGGCGGCCCGCCACGGAACCCGCGCGGTCAGCCAATTTAAAAAAATCAGGGAGATGATCGACAAAGGCATGATGGCCGCCTACATCCTAGACCCGGTCGGCCTCTACCGCTTCCTCCTGGGCCCGGGAGGCTACCTCTTTCAGTACGGTCTTGCCTTCGGGCTGCCGCTGGCCTTCATCCAGTACTCCCGCGGCTTTGAGGATGAGGCAGACCGCCTGGGCACTGAGTATGCCTACCATGCCGGGTTCAATCCCCGGGGTTCGAGTGAGTTTTTTGAAATCATGCGGAAAAAGGAAATCCGGGGCGAGATCGGAACCCTGCCCAAAATCTTCTCGGACCACTCCCCGAGCAGGGACCGCACGGCTAACGTAGAGCTTCTGATCTGCGAAAAGTTGCCGCCCATCCAAAGCTTCCAGCTCTCCTCATCCGACTTTCATATCGCGCAGGACTGGCTGCAGGAAAGATACGGCCTGGACCGCCGAAGGGACCTGAGGGCTATTCTGGAAAGGCAGGCCTCTCCGCAAGACCAGCAACAAGAGGAACACGGGCCGCGCCCGACCCTGAAAAAGAAGCCCGTGCCCGAACCAGAGGAAAAAAAGGGGCCGGAGAAGAAAGAATAGAATGACTCTATCCTTCACTAAAACCGGGGCTTTTGCAAAAAAGTTTCTGGCTCTTTTCCTTTCCGCGGCTTTGCTGTTGGAGCCGGCGCTCTCTCAGGCAGAGCCCCTGCTTTCCAAAGAACAGGGCAAAGTGTTGCGCGCCGCGGAGCTCCAGGCCCAAAAGATCCAGGAAAACTCGGGGCAAGAACCACAAAATCAAAAACCTTCCGAAGAGAGTCAAGAAGGATTAACCGAGAGAGAAAAAGAGGAGGAGAAGGAGGAGTTTCCTAAAGAGCTGGACCCATCGGACCCTCGAAACGACGCCAACCAGATTGGAAACCGCAGGGTGGACCAATGCTCCAGCGGCGTGGGCCTACCCGGAGACGATTGGAACAGTTATTCCAGAGAAGACGACATCAAAATCGGAGCCATCGTCTCCAAGGAATATGAGGACAACGAGCTCAAACCCAACAAGCTGCTGCTG
This sequence comes from Elusimicrobiota bacterium, assembly GCA_016204975.1. Taxonomy (GTDB): domain Bacteria; phylum Elusimicrobiota; class Elusimicrobia; order JACQJP01; family JACQJP01; genus JACQJP01. Next base: position 32,106 of record JACQJP010000030.1, on the reverse strand, counting down.
GAAGATCCTATCGTCTCCCGATACATCCAGAACATCGCAGAGAAAATCCGGGAGCACTCCGACTGGCAGACCCCTTTCACCGTGAAAGTAATCAAAAGCGACGTCATCAATGCCTTCGCCTTTCCGGGAGGCTACCTCTATTTTAACGCCGGCCTCGTCCTCTACGCCCCCGACGAGGCCGCCCTGGCCGGCGTCATGGCCCATGAGATCGCCCACGTCACCGTCCGCCACGGGAGTTGTTTTGTCAGCAAGGCCACCCGAATGGGCTGGGCGCGTTTCATCCTGGAAAACGTAGGTTATTACCTCCTTCAAAAAATCGGAATCCTGGGGGGCGCCATCGGCCGAACGGTCGGAGAAAGGTTGCTCCAGCTTTTAAAATACTACGGAATCTCCTGGCTTTTTACCGCCGAGTATGCCGGATTTGTCCTGGCCATGCTCAAATACTCCCGCGCCAACGAGAAGATGGCGGATCACTACGGCATGCAGTACCTCTGGGCGGCGGGATATGACACCAGCGGCTTCACCCGCATGTTTAAGGTCATGCAGCGAGAGGATAAGCGCCCCAAGATCTCCCCGTTGTGGATGAGCCACCCGCCGACCGAGGACCGCGTCGCCTACACCCAAAGGGTCACCAAATATTTGGCGCCGGCATGGGATCGAGGGAAGGGAATTCCCAACTCCAGCTATCTCTTAAACACCTCTTGCTTCGTCCAAGTCAAGCAGAGGCTGTGGGACATCCTCGCGGGAAAGCCTTCAGAAAGATACTACGGGGTGGACCCCATCTGCTTCCCCACCCAAGCCGGGGAAGAAACCCTCCCCGGAGAGAAAAAGAAGGAACCGGAGAAAAAGGGAATCGAATCCATCCTCCCCGGCCCCCCAGAACCTCCGAAGTCCTAAAAATCTAAGCGGGGGGCTACCTCCCCTGCCCGCGGCTTTGTATCCGGCGCCCCCGATCTTGAAAGCGCTGGCCTCGGTTCTGCATGTTCTCTCCGCGCTGCTGCATCCTTTCCCCTTGGCGAATCAAACGGCTTCCCGCGCGCTCCTTGCCGGATTCCACCAGCTCTTCCCCTTTTCTCTCCATCTTCTCGCCGGCTTTCTCCACCCTTTCCCCGGCACGATCGAGTCCCCGGCCATGCTTTTCCAAACGCTCTCCCCTCCTCTCTCGCAGCCTCTCTTTTTTCTCCAAATGCTCCCGTGCGCGCGCATGGTCCTCCAAAAATCGCCTTCTCTCCTGCGGAGCGGCTTGATCCCACCGATCCCGGACCCTGTCTCTTAGGTCGGGGTGAGCTTCCAGAAACTCCAGACGCTCCTGCGGCGTGGCATTTGCCCATCTGTTGTGCAGGTAGGCCCTTCCTAAACGAGGGTGCTTTTTCAAAAATGCCTCGCGTTCTTCGGGAGCGGCCTTTTCCCAACGCCCCCGCAATTGCTCTTCCACCTCCGGATGCACCTTCAAAAAGGCATCCCTCTCCTCAGGACCGGCCTTTTTCCAGTGATGCTCGAAATGGTGTTTCTTCCACTGGGGGGCGGGTTTTGCGGGAATGGCGGGCCTTTCCCCGGGCACAGCCGGCTCAGCCGGTTGCGTCCCCGATGGAGTTTCTTCTGGAGGCTCCGCACGTCCCACACCCAGAAACATCCCGCACGCCACCCAAACGATGAACAGTCTTCTCATGGTTCGCCCTCCCATACGGATATTCTCCGGTCTGCCCCGGACGCCAATAGTCTAGACCGGAAAGGGCGACCGGTCAAGGTGGGTTTTGTCCTTTGCGGTGTGGAGCATTGAAATCCGTCCATCCCCTCTGATAGAATGAGGAGGGAGGAACTTGAACCATGAAATTCTTTCTCGATACCGCAATGATTGACGAGATCAAACAGGCCAAGGCGTGGGGCTTCTTGGATGGGGTGACCACCAACCCCTCCCTGGCTGCCAAAACGGGAAGACCTTTCAAGACGGTGGCTCAAGAGATACTCAAAACGGCAGCTCCCCTGCCGGTCTCCCTGGAGGTGGTGGCCACCGACGTAGAGGGCATGCTGGAGCAAGCTCGCGAGCTTTATAGCTGGGGGAAAAACGTGGTGGCCAAAATTCCCATGACCGAAGCCGGCATGCAGGCCCTCAACATCCTTAAAAAAGAGGAGATTCCCGTCAACGTGACGCTGGTCTTCTCCGCCAACCAGGCGCTTTTGGCCGCCAAGGCGGGGGCTACCTACGTCTCCCCCTTCATCGGCCGGCTGGACGATGTGGGCGAGGAAGGAATGCGACTGATTGAGGATGCGGTCCGAATCTACAAAAACTATGGATTTTCCACCCAGGTCTTAGTCGCCTCCATCCGCCATCCCATGCACATCGTGGAGGCCTGCCGAATCGGGGCGGATGTGGCCACCATGCCCTTTTCGGTTCTTCGCCAGCTCTTCAAACACCCGCTGACGGATGCGGGCCTCAAGAAATTCCTAGCCGATTGGGAAAAGGTTCCGGGAAACCCCTTCGAGAAAGTCCCCCGATGAGACTCACCCCCAACCAAAGATACTACGGAACGGGCCTCCTGATCCTGGTCTGCCTCGTCGGGGCCGTCTCCCTGGCGCGAACCCTCTACTGGAAACAAAGGCCGCCCCTGCTCCTGGAAAAAATCAAAGGCCCCCCGGACGCCCCCATCACCCTTCTGGAGTTCAGCGATTTCCAATGCCCCGCCTGCCGCGCCGCGCAGAAACCGCTCCAACAAATTCTGAAAAATTACGGAGAACGCATTCGCATCGTCTTCAAACACTTTCCACTGGAGCGCATCCACCCCTGGGCGCGATCCGCCGCGATCGCCGCCGAGTGTGCGCACCGGCAAGGAAGGTTCTGGGGCTACCATGACCTTCTGTTTGAAAACCAAACTGCATGGTCTTCCTCAAGGTCTGGCGATTTTTTGAGCAACTACGCCCTGCAGCTGGGGATGGATGGGCCTCGGTTTGAAAGCTGCCTCCAAGATCCCACGGCGGACCGAAAGGTGACCCGCGAAGCGGCCGAGGCCCGGGCCCGACGCATCCACTCCACCCCCACCTTTCTCCTGAACGGCCAGCCCCTGGTGGGGGGCAGACAGCTTCTGGAGAGGGGACCCCAACTCATCGAAAGAATTTTAAAAGTCCGGGGAGGGGGCTAAGAACTACTGAGCCACGATGGCTCGATACACTTTCCCTGCACGACTGCTTTTAGGATTCCTCTTCGCCGCCTCCGGGATATCCAAGCTTCTGCTTCCCGTCGAGGAGTTTGCGGCGGTAGTCCAGATCTACGAGCTCCTGCCTCCCGCACTCATTTTTCCTTTCGCAAAAATCCTGCCGTGGCTGGAGCTCCTTTTGGGCGTCTATCTCTTTCTGGGATACGCCACCCGGCTTTCCAGCGCGGGGCTTGGAATTCTATCGGCTTCCTTTATTATTGCGCTGGGAATCAACCTCCTGCGAGGCACCCCGTTGGGAGAGTGCGGTTGCTTTGGAAAGGCACTCTCCTTGTCCCCCCTCCAGGCCCTAGGGCTGGATATGCTTCTGTTGGGCCTGGCGATCCTGATCTATAAAAATCCTCCCCGGACGCTCAGCCTGGATCACCTTCTGAAAAGAAACCAAAGCAGGTAAGGCTGTGGCAAAGAAAAGAAGCCCACCACCTGCGGCCTACGCCCTTTCTGTTACTTTCTCCAGAAGTTTTTTCAAGCTTTGCAGGTGCTGGCGGAAGGCAGGCTCTTTGCGGGGATCGTAAAGAAGGTAGGCGGGGTGATACAGTACCATCCATTGGACGCCGGCATATTGCGAAACACTGAAAAAACGGCCGGCCTCTTTTTCCATGGAGAAATTCTTCTTCTCCGGCACCAGATGCTTCAGGGCCGTCGCCCCCAGCAGCAGGATCACCTGAGGGCGCATCAATTCCACCTGCTTTCTCAGGAAAGGAAGGCAGGCCTGGGCCTCCTGCATCTCCGGCGTCCGGTTCTGGGGAGGTCGGCATTTGATGACATTGGCGATCAAAAAATCCCGATTGGTATCCATCCCCAGCTCTTCGGCCACCAAGCGGTCCATAAGCCGTCCGGACCGCCCGACGAAGGCCCGTCCCTGAAGGTCTTCGTTTTCCCCCGGACCCTCCCCGATCATCAGGATTTTTGATTTGGGGTTCCCGCGATCTACCACGATGTGCGTCCGGGATGCATGCAGCGCGCACAAGGCGCAGCGGGAACCTTCCAGAAGCCTCTTAAACTCCTCGTAAGTCCCGGCCCCTAAAATGTCGTTTTGTTTTCCGTCAAAGAGATCAAACTGAAATCCCATCAAGAATTATTGCCGACAAGTCGCGGGATAAGTTTAACTACCGGAGGAAGAGGAGGCCAGCGAGAAAAAACGGTCCTCATACTCCTCAAAAAGGCCATAGTCCTTCAGCTTTTTTCCTAAAAACTTGAGCTTTTCCTGATACTCTTCTTTCAAACCGGAACTGCAACCACTGACGGTTTTTTCCATAGAAAGGCGCCGAAGCAAAGCTTCCACCTCCGCGCGCCTGCGGTTGGAAGCCGCCTGGGCCGGATTAAAAAGATCATGCTCCTCCAGCTCCCGCATCTGGGTAGGAAAGGATTTGGTCACCTCATCTAAAAGGAGCTTGAGCAAGGAAATCTGCCATCCCTGCTCCGGACAAACCAAAACAGCAGCGTGGAGCTCCCGCGCCTCATTCAAGCGCCGGCCCACCTCTTGCGCCATAGGACCCGCCTCCTTCTCCAGAAGGCGAGTCTTCCTAACGGCATTGCGAAAGCGGTACTCCAGCCCCCGAAGCAGATGCTGGTACTGCTCCACCAACTCCCGCGCCAAAATCTGGGTTTTCTCATCGAATCCTTCAAAACGCCTCAGCATCACCTCCGCCGTCAAAATGTGGGGGCGCTCCGCAAGGATCTCTCCTTCCCTCAAGCGGCATCTTTTTCCGCCGGGAGGCAGGGGAGAAAACAGATAATAGTGAATCCGCGTCTCGCCGAAAGTAGCGAGCCTGCGCTGGGGGGTACGGAGGGTATGGGTCGCCCTGAGAATCCGAAGCAAACCCGCATCCATCACAGTTATCTTACCAAATTTCTTAGGGATTCCGAGACCATAAAAACTTGGCCTGAGCCTCCTCCGAAATCTCCATGGCTACCAGGCCGCCGGCTGCCAAGCGGGGGGTCTGAAGACCCAAAAAAAGCGCGACCCACTCCCCCAGCTGCGGTTGATGTCCCACTATGACCGCCTCGCGGCAAGAAGAAAGCTCCGGCTCCAGGCTCTCCCAGAGTTGGGCGCCGGAAACCCCCCCGGATAAAATCCCCAATTCCACGATGGGCTCCTGAAAGTTTAAAATAGCGGCCGCCACCTGCGCGGTCTCCCGAGCGCGCCTCAAGGGGCTGGAAAATATCTTCTCCGGCCTGCCCCCTTGCGCCCGAAGGTGCTCCGCGGCGAGCCGAACCTCGGCCACCCCCTGGGGGGAGAGAGGCCTCTCCGCGTCCGTAGAAATACCGGCCTCCTCCACACTCAGGGCCCGTCCGTGCCGGAAAACATAAAGGATCATAAAGTTAGTAGCCGATAAAAAAAAGAATGAAAAATCCCAGGAGAAAACGGTAGAGCACGAAGGCGGAGAAGCCTCTTTTTTGAAGAAACCTCAAAAGAAAATGAATGCTGAAAAAGCCTGAAAGCATAGCGAAAAAAAATCCGACCGCCAAATAGGAGAGGGAAACCTGTGAGCGGGCCAACTCCGGCAGCTTCAAAAGCCCGGCTCCAAGAATAATCGGCACGGAAAGCAAAAAGGAAAAACGCGCGGCGGCCTGGCGGCTGAGTCCCACCAAAAGGCCGGCAGTCATGGTCGCCCCGGAGCGAGAAACGCCCGGAAAGACGGCCAGCGCCTGAGCCAGCCCCACCCCCAAGGCCTCCCTCCAGGAGAGGGTGTTTTCTCCCCGAGATCTCGCTCCAAAAAAATCCCCCATCCAAAGGAAGAAGGCGAACAAAATCAACATCCTGGCCACCAAGGGAGGCTGCCTGAAAAAACCCTCCGCCCATCCGGAAAATAAATACCCCGCTGACGCCGCGGGGAGGCTGGCCAGCATCAGCTTCAAAAAAAGCCGGGCCTCTGGGGAGTCCTTCGCCCCCACGGCAGCCCTCAAAAGGCGAAGCCAATCCCGATAAAAATAAAAAATGACTCCCACTAAAGTCCCCCAGTGAAGCGCCACGTCATAGGCCAGGCCCGGATCCCTCCACCCAAGAAAATGAGGAATCAGAACCAGATGGGCGGAGCTAGAAACCGGCAAAAACTCCGTTGCGCCCTGAACTGTGCCCAGAACGGCGGCTTCCCAGAGGTTCAAAAATTATGCTCCCGAATTAAGATCGGGTCCTCGCAATCTCCTCAATATCCTGCAGTCCAGGGAGTGGCGGTGCGGCCCGACCAGAATCAAACCCCCGGCCACCGCCCAGTAAAGAAAGGCCAGTTCCTTGACCCGGAATGGATCGGCCGCATGGTAGATAAAAAAGGCCACCGACATGTTGATGAAGACAAACGCCGCAGCCACCCGGGTGCCCAGGCCTACCGCCAACAGCAACCCTCCCAGAAACTCAGACAGGGCCGCCATCCAGGCAAAGAAGCTGGGCAGGGGAAAGCCCAGCTTCTGTGCCACCGCAAACTGGGCAAATCCCTCCATGCCTCCCCCAAAGATCTTGCCATAGCCGTGGCTCATCAGGGCAAGCCCCACCCACAACCGCAACCATAGAATCCCCACCGGAACCAATCTCTCTCGCCAACCGAACATAAACCACCTCCTCATCTATTTTGCTAGAATAGCCCGAAAGAAGAAATTATACCAAACACACCGACCGGAGGAAGACGATGAAATCTTTCCATGAGACTTTTGCCGACTTATTTACTGGACTTTTGCAAACTTGTAGAGAAGGGGATGGCCGGGGGATTGCCTGGAGAAAATACAGACCCCCATTCCATTTTGCAAAAGTCCAGTTATTGAGGAAGGTGGCCAAGGGTTGCACGGCTCTATGGATCCTGGCGGCCGCCTGCGCCCCCCCGACCCAGCAAACCGTCCAGAGGCAGGCGCAACCGCAACAGCCTCTCTACGCCCATTTCGAAACCAGCCTGGGAACTATCGTCGTAGAGCTTTTCCCAAAGCAGGCCCCGGAAACCGTCGCCAACTTCGTGGGCCTCGCCCAAGGAACCAAGGAATGGACAGATCCCCGAACCGGACAGAAGGTTCGCCGGCGCTTCTATGACGGGCTCATTTTCCACCGCGTCATCCCCAATTTTATGATCCAGGGGGGAGATCCCTTGGGAAACGGAACCGGCGGGCCGGGCTACCGATTCCAAGACGAAATCGCCCCGGAGCTTGGTTTTGACCGTCCCGGCAGGCTGGCCATGGCCAACGCCGGCCCTAACACCAACGGGAGCCAATTCTTCATCACCGTGGCGCCCACCCCATGGCTCAACGGCAAGCACACCATCTTCGGGCAAGTGGTCCAGGGACAGGAGGTGGCCGTGGCCATCTCGGAGGCTGCCCAAAACGCCGCGAACCAACCCTTAAAGCCTATCCGCATCCAAAAACTAACCATCCCTCAGACGCTCCGATAAGCCGGGACTTGAAGCCTTTTCCACGCCACGGCCATCCAGAAAAAAGCCAGTATCCCCAAACAAGGAAAAAGGGCCTGCACCCCATGTCCTAGAAACCAGCCCCCCAAGGCCCCTCCCACAAAAGCTCCCAAAAATTCGCCGGTGCTGAAGACTCCCACCGCAGTGCCCCTCAGAGAGGGATGGGCACAGCGAGTGACCAGGGAGGGGAGAATCGGTTCCAGAAAATTAAATCCAATGAAATAAACCACCAGCCCCGAAACCAGCCCAGCCCTTTCAAAGGAAAACCCCCAAAGAATCCCAAAACCCAAGACCATGATAGCGCTGCCTGCTAAGAGAAACTCCTTGATGCGCCCACGGGTTTCGGCCCAGTAGACAGCCGGAAACATGGCGCCTCCCCCAATCAAAATCATAGGAACATATGCCTTCCAAAACTCCTGCCGGGGGTAATGTTCTTTTAAAAGGAATGGAGTCACCACAAAAACCGCGGTCATCCCACCATGCAGCAAAAACATGCCCAGATCCAAGGTAAAAAGATTGGAGTCCCTCAGGACCCGCAAGAAGTTCGTCGGGGAGATGCGGGAGGACTCCGAAGCTACAATCGGGGTAGCGTCGGGAATCCCCAAAAGAAGATAGAGGATTCCCAGCACACACAGAACCGCTGTTAAAATGAATAGGGAGGCCACTCCGTAGCGGGCGCTCCACAAAGGCCCCCCTAGGACCCCCAAGCCGAAACTCAAGCCGATGCACATGCCCACAACCGCCATGGACCTGGCGCGAACCTCCTCCCGGGTCAAATCCGCAAGGAGGGCGATCACCACGGAAGCCACCGCCCCGGATCCCTGGAGCGCCCGCCCCAACAAAAGCCCGTAGATCCCCTGCGAAAAAGCGGCTACCGTGCTGCCCAGGGCAAAAATCAAAAGGCCCAGTACGATCATCTGCTTTCGCCCCCAAAGGTCGCTCAAGGCGCCGAAGGGAATCTGAAAGAGCGCCTGGGTCAGTCCGTAGATTCCCACCGAGACCCCCGCCAAAAAAGGAGTCGCCCCCGCAAGTCCATACGCATAAAGACTCAAGACAGGCAGGACCAAAAACAAACCCAGCATTCTTAGAGCAAACACCCCCCCCAACCCCAATGTAACCCTCCACTCCCGGGCGTTAAGAGAAACTTTCTGGGTATTCATCAGTGGAACAGAGGCTTGTTACCGGACTTTTGCAAGCTTATTTAGAGGAGTGGCCAGGGATGATTAAATCTTCTCAAACAATGTCGCCACGCCCTGCCCGACCCCCACGCACAAGCTCACCACCCCATACCGAACGTCCCGTCGCCTCATCTCATAGAGCAGCGTGGTCACCAGCCGCGCGCCCGAACACCCCAGGGGATGTCCCAAAGCAAGCGCCCCCCCGCACACGTTGATCTTTCTCAAATCCAGGTCCAACTCTTGAACACAGGCCAAGGCCTGTACGGCGAAGGCCTCATTGATCTCAAAAAGGTCCACCTGGCTTAAAGCGACCCCCGTGCGCCGCAAGAGCTTCTGCACCGCCTCGACCGGCCCCAGCCCCATCAGCCGAGGCGAAACGCCCGTGGCCGCAGAGCCCACCCAGCGCAAAACCGGTTTCATCCCCAACCGCTTGGCCTTCTCCGCATTCATCACCAGAACCGCCGAGGCTCCGTCGCTCAATGGAGAGGAGTTGCCGGCGGTGACCGCCCCCCCTTTCCGGAAAGCGGGGGCGAGCGCCCGGAGCTTCTCCAAGGTGGTATCCGGACGAATGGTCTCATCCTGCTCGATGACCCTTCCGCCAGCTCCCGTCACCGGGGCGATCTCTTGGTGAAAACGTCCGTCCTGCGTCGCCGCCCAGGCCTTGCGATGGCTCTCTAAAGCGAACCCATCTTGCCTCTCTCTGGAAATTTTAAATTTCTCAAAGATATTCTCCGCCGTCTCCCCCATAGACTCCAAAGGAAACAACATCTGCATCCTGGGGTTGGGAAAGCGCCAACCCAAGGCACTGTCGTAGGCGGTCAGATTTCCATAAGAAAAGCCTTCCGAGGCTTTGGGCATGACCCAAGGCGCCCGGCTCATGGATTCCACCCCTCCGGCTAGAAAAACTTCCCCCTCTCCACACACAATGGCCCGAGCGGCAAGGTTGATGGCATCCAGGCCCGAGGCGCAGAGACGGTTGACGGTGAGGCCCGCCACCCGCTCCCCAAGCCCTGCCAAAAGGGCCGCCATGCGGGCCACGTTGCGGTTGTCTTCCCCGGCTTGGTTGGCACAGCCTAAAATCACCTCCTCGATGTCTTCAGGAGCAACCCGGGTTTTCTTCACCAACGCGGAAAGGACGTGGGCAGCCAAATCGTCCGGGCGGACCGGCGCCAACGCCCCCCCATATTTTCCCACCGGGGTGCGCACCGCCTCCACCAAGACAGCCGAGGAAGAGGGCAGCGGGGTCACCTTCGAACTCTTGGCCGGCAGCGAAGAGCCGACCCTAGATCCCGAAGGAGCTGCTCATAGTCGGGAACGGCATGGTAGGCCGCCGCTTTTTTGAGAGGAGAAAACAAGGTGATATAGCAACCGGCGCAGAAATGGACGCCGTGTTCCTCTAGGACCTCCTGGAGGGAGGGGTGTTTGCGCAAAAGCGGACCACAAAGCTCCTGATCCAGTCGCGGCTTTTTTCCGGGCTTGAGCTTAAACCTTCGGGGCATCCGAGCTCACCCGAGCCCACTCAAAGGGTCCCTGCGGAAAACGCATCCCCAAGCGAACGGCGGTGTCAATCGCCTCTTCGCTGGCCCGACCCTCCCCATGGAGCAACCGGGCCTCCTCCAAAATTCCGCCACAAAGCCTGCGCCAAATCTCCTCCGGAGACAAGGAAATTTTTTCCCTTTTTGGAAGCTGTTTTTCTACCGCCGGATTGAGGCCGGAAATCTCGGAATCCCGGTACAGATAGAATCCCACACCGGATTTTCTTCCCAACTCTCCTTTTTGCACCAAAGCCTCCTGAAGGGGATGAGGCTTCAGCCTGGCAGGATTGCCCAAGGCGCCATAGATGGCGCGGGCAATGGCCAAATTGACGTCCAAACCGATGAAATCCATGAGTTCAAAGGGTCCCATGGGAACCCCCCCCACCTCCCTGGCAGATTGGTCTACTGTCTCGATCCCCGCGCCCTCCACCTCCACTAGGCGCATACCCTCCAGATAGTAGGGACGCAGGACGCGGTTGACAATAAATCCCGGGGAGTCCTGGACCTCCACCGGCGTCTTTCCCAAGCTCTTCAGCAAATCCCAGACCGCTTGAAAAACCCGGGCGTCGGTCCTCCGGGCGCGAACGACCTCCACCAGCTTCATCACCGGGGGAGGGTTAAAAAAATGGGTTCCCAAGACGCGCTCCGGATGTTGGGTCTTCTCCGCAATGGCTGAGACGGACAATGAGGAGGTATTGGTAGCCAAGAGCACCTCCGGCAAGGCCCGGGCATCCAATTCGCGAAAAATCCTTTGTTTTAACCCGAGATCCTCCGGGGCCGCCTCCACAATGAGCTCGGCGGGAAGAACATCCTGGATGCGGGAGGTAAAACGCAAGGCCCCCTCCGCCGCATCTCTATCCCTGGCCGAGAACTTACCCTTTTGTACCCCCCGAGCCAGACCCTTGCGGATAAATTCCCGGGCGCGGGATAGGGCCGGGGCCATGGGATCGCAGAGGACTGTGGGATATCCATGCTGCGCAAAAAGCTGGGCGATTCCCCGCCCCATCGTCCCGGCCCCTAGGATGGATACCCTGCGAATCTCCACCGCGTGTTCACCCCGGGATGAACGGCTCTTCGCTCATCATAGCTTCCACCGGTTTCCAGTCCGGAACCCGGAGCCCGAACTCCCCGCACTTTTGTCGTATCTCGGCGGAAAATGCCTGGCGGACCTCCTCGTTGTCTCGGCGCTTGAGGCCCAGCTTGCGGTAAATCCGGTTCTTGGGGGAGTTGGGCCTTCCAAAAATATTCATGGTGCGAGGATACCAGACGTTGAGCGCTTCCTGAACCGCACCCTGCGTCTTGGGATCACCGGCCAAGCGCTTGACCCAGGCATCCCCATGCGCCATATGCATGGCCTCCTCCTTAAAGATACCTTCCATCACGTCGCACCAAGGCTGATAGGAGCAGTCTTTGGCATCCTCCAGCTGATGCCCGGCCCCGCGATCCATGCAAAAGTTAAACAGAATGAAGTCGTACCAGGTATGGATGGGGTAGTAAAAAATGTTGACTCGCTTGTCGTCGGCCACCCTCTGGGTGCCGATATCCCGCTCCTCCACCCGCAGAGTGAAGTTGTGCTTGTCGAAATAGCCTTGTACCTCCATCCCCAAACCTTCCAGGAGGCGGTACATAACACGCGCGTGGCGCACCTCATCCTTGACAATCTGCGCCACCGCCAGGGTTTCCTGAATGTTCGGGGACTTCATAATCCACGGCACATAGCCGTAGGCCCCCGCCAGTTCGGAATCCGCCTGCATCATCATGAGGTGGACCAAATGCTCCTTGTACTCTTCCGTCATCTCCTGCGCAGAGGCAACCTTCCCCCCCTTCCCCAGCCTCTGGGCGAAACGCTCTTCCTTCTCCCTCTCGCTAATCTTTGCCATCACATCCTCCCGCTATCCAAATTTTGGCCGCCGCTTCTCTAAAAAGGCCGCCACCCCTTCCCGATGGTCCTGCGCACTTCCCAAAATCTCCTGGACCTGGGTCTCGTAGTTTAGTTGCTCCTCAAAACTATTTTCAAAGGCCCGCAGCATGGTCCTCTTGGTCAGCCCCAACGCCTGCCGCGGCATCCTGGAAAGCTCTTCCGTCAAGGCCTCCACCTCCGACTCCAATCGCTCCATGGGGACGACGCGGTTGACCAAGCCAAACTGAAGGGCTCGAGCCGCCTCAATGGGTTTTGCGGTCCAGGCATGCTCCAGAGCGAGGGCCGGTCCCAGAAAACGCGCGAGATGGTGGGTCATCCCCGTATCGGGAGCCAAACCCACCTTGATAAAAGCCGAAACAAAGCTGGCTTGGTCCGAGCAAATCTTGAGATCGCAGGCCAATGCCAAGCTGGCCCCCGCTCCCGCCGCCACCCCCTGGACCGCGCCGATGACCGGCTTCTCGAGCTTTTGAATCTGCAAGGCGATGGGGTTAAAATACTTGCGGAGGTCTTCCCCCAGAGAAAACTTTCCCGTCTCATGGTGTTTTTTCAGGTTCTCCAGGTCCGCCCCCGCGCAAAAAGCCCGTCCGGAGGCACCCAGCACCACGCACCGCACCTCCCGATCCATACCCGCCTCCACAAGGTGCCTGTGAAGATCCAAAAGCATCTGGTGGGTCAAGGCGTTCAAAACCTTCGGGCGGTTCAGGGTGACTCTCAAAACCCCGGATTTTTTCTCAACCAGCAGAGCTTCTTCCGTTACGGTGGCCATGGGATTTATGTTTCTGAGGCCTCTCGGAATCTCTTCTGGAGCTTTTCCTTGGGCAAAACTACCTGCACCAACCGGCCCTCCCCAATCCTACGTTTTCCGCAAAAAACCTCCACGGCGGTCAGGACCCGGTTGTGCCGAATCTCCTCCAAAACAGCCTGCACGCGCACCGAGGCTCCTAGAGGAGCAGGCGCCAGGTGCCGGACCTCGAGCTCATGCCCCACCGCCTCCTCCTGCTCTTCCAGATAGGGTTCCAAAAGCTCCCGACACACGATCTCGAAATGGTGCACCATAGACCAGGTGGAATAGACCGGATGGACCACGCTGCCATCCCGCCGGGCGGGACGCATCTCCGAGGTCACCTTAAAATCCAGCTCATGTTTTTTACCGACCTCCAAACCTTTCCTCATTCCCTCAGCATCCACCCCACCCCCTAGTTCAAATCCACCCACACGCTCTTAATCTGGGTATAAAGGTCAATGGCGTACTGGCCCTTTTCGCGGCCATACCCGCTCTGCTTATAGCCTCCCCAGGGGGCCGCCGCATCCACAAAATGGTAGCAGTTGATCCACACCGTCCCCGCCTGAAGCACCTGGGCCAGCCGCAAGGCCCTCTTGATGTCTTGGGTCCAGACGCCGGCCACCAGGCCGTAGGCGGTGCCGTTGGCGCGCTGGACCACCTCCTCGAAGCTTTCGAAAGGCAGGACCGTCGCCACCGGCCCGAATATCTCCTCCTGGGCGATCCGCATCTCGTCCCGGACGCCCGCAAACACAGTCGGCTTAAAGAAGTATCCCTTCGAGAGCGCCCCCTCCCCCCGCACCCCCCCGCACAAAAGCTGCGCCCCCTCTTTCTTCCCGGACTCCACATATCCCGCGACGCGATCCAGCTGCTCTTGCGAGACCAGGGGGCCCATCTGGGTCTTGGGATCCAAGCCCGGACCCTGGCGCACCGTCTTGGCGCGCTCCACCATCTTTTCTAAGAGGGCATCAAAACAGGATTTCTCCACAAACACCCGCGAACCCGCCGAGCAACACTGTCCCTGGTTGTAGAAGATGCCCATAAACATCCCCTTGACCGCCAGTTCCAGATCGGCGTCGGCGAAAACGATGTTGGGGGATTTCCCGCCCAGCTCCAGGGAGATGCGCTTTAAGTTGCCGGCGGAGGCCTTGACAATCTCACGGCCCACCTCGGTGGAGCCGGTGAAAGTGATCTTATCCACACCGGGATGCTCCGCCAGAGCCCGCCCTGCGGTGGGGCCAAAGCCGGGCAGGATGTTGCAAACCCCCTCCGGAAGCCCGGCCTCCTCCAAAATCTCTCCCAGCCGAAGCGCCGAAAGCGGGGTCTGTTCCGCAGGCTTCAGGATCACGGTATTCCCGCAAGCCAAGGCCGGGGCGATTCTCTCTGCCGCCATCAGAAGGGGAAAGTTCCAGGGGATGATGGCCCCCACCACCCCCACCGGCTCGCGGACCGTGTAATGAAAGAATCGCGCGCCGGGTAGGTAGGGGACGCTGACCGGAATGGTTTCCCCGTGGATCTTGGTGGGCCATCCGGCATAGTACCGGAAAAGGTCCACCGCTAAGGGGAGATCCCCCTTCTGGGCCTCCCGAATGGTCTTGCCGTTGTCCAGGCTTTCCAGTTGGGCCAGTTCCTCGGCATGTTTCTCCAAAAGCTCCGCAATCCGGTAAAGGAGCTTGCCGCGCTCGGAAGGGCTCAGGGAAGACCAGGGTCCCTCTGTGGCCTTCCGAGCGGCCCGCACAGCCTCCTCAACATCCGCGCGATCGGCCTCCGCCACCCTGGCCAAGGCATCCCCTGTGGCGGGGTTGCAGGTCTCAAAACTCTTTCCGGACCGGGCCTCCACCCACTTCCCACCTATCCAGAGCCTCTTGGGCTGGGCGGAAAGAAACTTTCGCAGGTTAGGATGCATCTCAAAGGTTGCAGTTTCCGGCATCATATCCTCCAAAAATATCAGCGACTGACTTTCCCCAGCGAAGGCTCTACAATACCATTTCCTCGACGAAGGGGTCAAATAGGCCTTAAAACCTCCAGGAGAAGCCGGTAGCTGCATTCATAAATTCCTTGGGATTTAGAGTCCCGAGGACCGGCCACGTTGAGAACCCGGGGAGCCCGCTCCCGAATAAAATCCCGGCACACCCGGACTGCTGCCTCGAAAGAAAGTGTCTCTAAATCTACGGTCTGGACCGGTTTTTGGCGCTTTTTGCAGAAATCGAAAGTTAAAAGCGTGCCCCCGCTGAAATCCTTTCTCCCCCGGTAAAGAATCAACGTTGCATCGCTGCGAAGGACGTTAAGTTCCGTACGCACGGCGTAATCCTCCGAATCGCACTCCTCGACCGGATAACGAACGTCCAGCGGACCATCTTCCGCCAACCGTCCCCTCGGCACCATCCCCCCGCATGGAACGCCCCAGGCCAGCGCGGCATCCAGCGCCGCCCGGTCCACCCCCGTCTGCCCCCCGGAAATAATTTTCATGTGCGGGGCCACGGAATTCATGGTATAATAATCGGGAGTCCAAGGGTCAAAGCCTTGACGCGGACAAAGCAGTTCCATAGCCGCGAAGGATTTGGCAGAATTGGGCTCGCCGCCAAGTCAGGCGGTTGTTTGTCAAAAGCAGAGGTAGGATGCAGACAATGGCACAGAAAGGTAAAGTGAAGTGGTTCAATGATGCGAAGGGCTACGGTTTTGTCACCCCGGATGACGGATCCAGGGATCTCTTCGTGCATCACAGCTCGATCCAGGGGGATGGATTCAAGACCCTCGCGGAAAACCAAGAGGTCGAATTTGAGGTCGAACAGACTGATAAGGGACCCAAGGCTGTCAACGTGAAAAAAGTTGGCTAATTGAATCATTCCGCAAAAATCAAAAAACCCGTCCTCACCAAGGGCGGGTTTTTTACATGCGCCGCCTGCAAACCCTAGAGAGGGAACACAAAATCCTGGTACGCTTCGGAGCCGCCGTCTCCAGCCAGACCCGTCTGGAGCCCCTGCTGAAGCTCCTGGCGGATGAGGTCCGGCAGCTCCTAAACGCCCAACGCTGCACTGTGTTTCTCCTGGACCCCCAGACCCAAGAGCTCCGGTCCAAGCTGGCCCACGGACTGAAAGCCCTGGAACTGCGCCTCCCGCTGGGCCGTGGGATCATCGGTGCCGTCGCCAAAACGGGGCGGCCGCTGCTCATTCCCAAGGCATACCGGGACCCGCGCTTTGATCCCAGCTCCGACAAAAAATCCGGCTACAGAACCCGCAATCTGCTCGCCGTCCCGTTGAAAAACAGGGAAGGGAAAATCCTGGGCGTCTTCGAGGTGCTCAACAAAAAGCGCGGCACCTTCAGCCGGGAGGATTGCGGGCTTTTGCAGCTCTTGGCCGCTATCGCCTCCGGTGCGATCGAAAACGCCAAACTCTGTGAGGAACTTCGCGATTCCCACCTAGAAACCATCTACCGTTTGGCCATGATCGCCGAATATCGCGACCAGGAGGACACCGCCCTACACCTGCGACATATCAGCCAGTACGCCGCCGTTGTAGCCGAAAATCTGGGGCTGGATCCGGGCACCGTGGAGGAAATCCGCTACGCCAGCCCGCTGCATGACATCGGCAAAGTGGCCATTCCGGATGCTATCCTCTTGAAACCCGGGAAACTGACGGAGGAGGAATATGCCGAGATGAAAAAGCATCCTGCTTACGGAGCGCGCATCCTGGAAAACGCCCAAACCACACTGCTGCAAATGGCCCACCGCATCGCCCTCGCCCATCATGAAAGCTTCGACGGCACCGGCTACCCCAAGCGCCTCAAGGGGGAGGAGATCCCCTGGGAGGCCAGAATCGTTTCGGTCGTGGATGTTTTCGACGCCTTAGCCACCCGGAGGGTCTACAAGCCGGCCTGGGAACCGCAAGAGGCTTTTCGCTACATAGAAACCAAGGCGGGAACCCAGTTCGATCCCGCCGCGGTGGAGGGTTTCAAAAAAGGCTTCCCGGAGATTCTGGAGCTTCTCAGAACGGATGTGATCGCGCGGCCCGCTTCATGCTAAAATGGATATCAGAAGGCAAAATGGAGGAAACATGAAAAACAGAACTTACCCAAGCTGGTTCCTGATCACCGCACTGTGCCTGGGATTGGCAACGGCACAAGCCATGGCGCCGAAACCCGTTGAAACAGAGACGGAGGACCCCTACCTGCTACCATCTCCCCCCGAAGAACTCAAGGACGAAAAAGCCGCAGAGGACGAGCCCGAAGATTCACTCCTCCCACCCAAAGAAGAAGAGATTTTAGAGGAAGAATCCAACGAACTCCCGGAAGAAGAAATCCCGGAGGAATCCGCCCCCGAAGAGATCGGAGGGGGAGCGGAAGAGTTGCCCGGGGAAGAGACAGGGTCGGAATCGGAAGAAGCACCCTCGGAATATCAAGAAGAGATCATCGAGGAATAACTCCGAGAAACCCTTCGAAGTAAACGCTACAATAGCAGCCGTCTTTCGCCGTGTTTTCCGAACGGCGAACACCCATCCTGATGCCTATCAGTTGAGAAGCCCGGCGTTATGAACCCGAGAGTGTTCTTAAGCGCAATGTGGCTGGGGCTGTTTGCGGCTTCCCTGGGGGCTGTCGTGCCCGTCGGAGCTCAGGAACCGCCGGAATTTGAACAATTTGAGGAGGAGTTCGGAGATGTCTCAGAAAGCACCCAACCCGTTCATACTTTCGACCCCTTGCGGGGCTATAACCGCTTTATGTTCCAGTTCAACGATCGATTCTATTTCTGGTTGGCCAAGCCGCTCGCCCGAGGATACGGGTTCCTCGTGCCGAAAGCGGGACGCGTCGCCATCCGGAGGGGATTCCACAATCTTGGCTTTCCTCTGCGTTTCGTCAACTGTCTGCTTCAGATCAAATTCGGCAAGGCGGGCGTGGAGCTCGGCCGATTTGCGGTCAATTCCACGGTGGGTCTGGGAGGGCTTCTCGACCCGGCGGAGGCTTGGCTGGACTGGAACCGTCCGGGCGAAGAGGATTTCGGCCAGACGCTCGGCTTCTATGGGCTTGGGGACGGCTTCCCCATCGTTCTGCCCATCCTGGGGTCCACCAATCTCCGCGACGGGGTCGGCATGGCGCCCAATTTTCTGCTTAGTCCCGTCTACTATGTCGCGGACTTCGAAACCAACTTCGCGGTCACTGCGGGCGGGGAATTTAATTACGTCTCTCTCCATATCGGAGAATACGAGACGATCAAGAAGGATGCCCTGGATCCCTATGCCTTCATCCGGGACGCCTATAAGCAGAATCGGGATCAAAAGATACGGGAGTAAGGCTCTAACCATGAAAATATTTCTTTCCGTTTTGCTTTCGCTGACGGCGTTATCCGCGCCTGCGCAAACCGATGACGCGAAGGAGGTTCGCGGCCTCATCGAACGCTCGGCCAGTGCCGTGCTCGATGTGCTCAAAGATAAGGCGTCGGATCGGGAGACACGAAAGAGGAAGATAGGGGAGATTGCGGATCCCCTCTTTGACTTCCCGCTCATGGCCAAGCTGACTCTGGGCCGCAAGCACTGGCCCGGGCTCACGCCGGCTCAACAAAAGGAATTCACGGATTTGTTCGTGAAGACGCTTCAGGACTCTTACTTTGACAAAGTGGACCTTCTCAGCGACGAGACTGTGGAGTTCGAGGACCCGGCGCCCACCGAGAAGGGGAAGTACCAGATGTTGGTGTATGTTTTATCCAAGAGCGAGCGGCACAAGATGCTCTACAAGCTCTATAAGAAGGGGCCCATCTGGAAGGTCTACGATGTGGAGATCGAAGGCATCAGCCTGATAAAATCCTACGGCTCCCAGTACGATCAGTTTCTGCAGAACGGCTCTGTCTCGGACCTCCTGAAAAAGCTTAGGGAGAAGTCTTTGGAGCAACCCGGGGAGCTGAAAGCCACAGAGGAAGAAATCAAGAAAAGCACTTCCGTGCCGTCTGCCCCCGAGGGCCATGAATGAAGGCTGTCCACTGGCGTCACTTTTTCGACCGCACCGTGCTTCAATGGCCGAGGACGACCTTGCTCTGTCTGGCGTGTATTTTCGCCGTTTCCGGCTACGGACTCAAGGATTTCCGTCTGGACGCTTCCAGCGACTCCCTGGTCCTGGAACACGATGATGACATGCGCTATTACCGCAAGCTCCTGGACCGCTACCAGGATGGGGATTTTGTCGTCATCACCTACTCTCCTCCAGAGGAGCTCTTTTCGGAGGCTTCCCGGAACCGGCTCAAACGAATTCGCGAGGAACTGAAAGCCCTTCCCAGGGTCACCTCCGTCGTCACGCTCCTGGACGTTCCGCTTTTGAAAAACCGCCCCGGCAACCTCAAGGATTTAAAGCGCAACCTCCGCACTCTGGAGTCCCGGCAGGCGGATCTTCCGCGCGCGATCGAAGAATTCCGCACCAGCCCCATCTATAGGGACCTGCTCATCAGCGAGGATATGCGTTCCACCGGGATCCAGGTGAATTTTGCAACCAACCAAAGCGCAAGCGGTATGCTGACTCGGCGCTCCCTGCTTCTGGAAAGAAAATATAGCGGGGCGTTGACCACCGATGAGCGGCGCGAATTAAAAAAGCTCGAGAATGAATACCGCGCCCACAAAGACCGGGAACGCGCCCAGCGGCATGAGGATATCCTCCGGATCCGGCGCATCATCGCAAAATACAGGTCCGAGGCGGGCTTCATCCTGGGCGGCGTTCCAATGGTAGTCGACGACATTCTCGCCTTCATCCGCAATGATTTGAAGATCTTCGGGGTGGGAATGATGCTTCTCCTGATCGGAACGCTCTACGCCATGTTCCGCCGCGCGCGCTGGGTGATTCTCTCCCTGGCCTGCTGCGTGGCTTCCGTGTTTGTGATGATGGGCATCCTGGGGCTGATGCAGTGGGACGTGACGGTCGTATCCTCCAATTTCGTGTCTCTGCAGCTTATCCTCACCCTCTATCTGGCTATCCATCTGGTGGGGCGCTATGTGGAACTCCTGAACCTGAAGCCGGATCTTTCCAACCGCGATCTGGTGCGCGAAGCGGTAGGCGACGTCTTTATTCCCGCCTTCCACTGTCAACTCACCACCATCGTAGGTTTTGCCTCGCTGATTACCTGCAATATCCTGCCGGTCGTCAACTTCGGCTGGATGATGAGTGCCGGATTGGTCGTATCCTTGATCATCACCTTCCTGCTTTTGCCTACGGCGCTGGTGCTGCTTCCCAAGCCGCCGGCCACGGCTGTGGAACTCAAATCCGGCACGCCGGTGACCGCCGCCTGCGCGCTCTTCGTGAAACGGTACCGGTGGCTTGTGCTTTCCATAGCGGCGTTCTTTGTAGTGGGAACTGTCGTCGGCTGCTTCCGGCTTGAGGTAGAAAACAGCTTCATCAATTACTTCAAGCAGTCCACCGAGATCTATCGGGGCATGAAATTCATCGATCAGAATCTGGGGGGAACGACCCCCCTGGACATCACTCTGGATTTTCCGCAGGAGGAGTCCAGAACCTCCAGGCGGGCTGCTCAGTCCGATGAGGATTTTGAACTGTTCGGCGAGTTTGAGCAGAAGGAGGACCCAGCCAAATACTGGTTCACTACATCCAAGCTTGAGCTTGTCGAAAAGGTCCATGACTATCTCGATGATCTTTCGGAGACGGGGAAGGTGTTTTCCCTAGCCACGATTTGGAAGCAGGCTCGGGAGCTTAACGAGGAAAAAGAACTGGACGATTTCGGGGCGGCACTGCTGTTTAATTCCTTGGAGGGCAGGTTCCGGGATATCCTGGTGACCCCTTATGTCTCCATAAAGGACAATCAGATTCGGATCACGACGCGCATCAAGGACTCCCTGCCCGGGTTGCGGCGCGACGCCTTGCTCAAAAAAGTCCGCAAGGATTTGGCCGAGAAGGTAGGTTTGAAGGAGGAGCATTTCCGTATGGGGGGCCTTATGGTCCTTTACAACAACATGCTCCGAAGCCTCTACAACTCCCAAATCAGGACCATCGCTTGGACGCTCCTTCCTTTGGCGGTCATGTTCTATCTGCTGTTTCGGTCGTTCAAAACCAGTCTGGTGGCGCTCATTCCCAGCATCATCTCCACGATGTCGGTGCTGGGATTCATGGGCTTGGCCGGGATTCCCCTGGATGTGATGACAATTACCATCGTGGCCGTGGGACTGGGAATTGCTGTGGACAACGGAACGCACTACATCTATCGCTTCCGACACGAAATTCAGATGGATGGGGACTATGTGGCCGCCATGTACCGCTGTCACGCTACCATCGGCAACAATATGCTCTATAGCTCCTTGCCGATCATCCTGGGATTTTCCATCCTGGTGCTGTCCAATTTCGTGCCATCCATCCTGTTTGGTCTTTTGGTGGCCTACGTGATGGTGATCGCGACCTTAAGCGACTTGAACCTCCTGCCCAGTATCATCATCACATTCAAACCCTTCGGTTCCGGGAGGAAGTTTAGGGGAGAACAACACAATTTTCCAATATGAACCGGCAGCAACTCTTTCGCTGGTTTTTCTTCGGGGCGCTGCTGCTTTTGCTCTACCAGCTTCTCCGAATCCTGTCTCCTTTCTTTTCCCCCATCCTTTGCGCCGTGGTGCTCTGCCTGGTTTTCTATCCCATCCATCACCGGATATTGAAACTTCTCCCACAGCACCACAACCCCGTGGCGGCGCTCACCACCGCCGTCGTCTCCCTGATGGTGATTTTGCCCTTTACCTTCTTCCTCTGGATCCTCTTCCGCGAAGCGGCGGTGATCTACCCGGCTTTGGAACGCTGGACCGAAGCGGTACAGGAACTGGGGGATTCTGCGGAAGGCGGCCCCGTGGCTTGGTTGGAGAACCTCCAGAAGAAGACGGAATTTATCTGGTCCCTCCTGCACGTGGACTTCCGGGACGTGGTGGGAAAAAGCCTGGCAAAGTTGAGCGCCTCCATCGCCGTACTCGGAAAACAAGCGGCCAAGAACATCTTCATTCTCCTGCTCGATTTTCTGGTAATGATCTTTACCCTCTTTTTTCTTTTCCGGGATGGAAAAGACCTCCTGACCCGCATCCGAGACCTCATCCCCATGGAACCGGAGCACAAGGAGCTGCTCGTACAGCGGTTCTACGAAACCACCTCGGCGGTGGTTCGGGCGGCCATCGCCAACGCCGCAGCCCAGGGATTTTTGGCCGGGGTCGGTTTCTGGATCGTGGGCACACACATCCCCGTGGCCCTGGGATTTCTGGCCGGGCTCTTTTCCCTGATTCCCTTCGGAGGAGCCTCCTTGATCTGGCTCCCCGTCGCCGTCTACTTTTTAACCCAGGAACCTCTATGGAGAGGGATCTTTCTCCTCATCTGGGGAATGGGAGTGATCAGCGTGGTGGATAATTTTATCAAGCCTATCATCATCGGAGGCCGGGCCCGGCTTCCCTTCCTCCTGCTTTTCTTCGGCATCTTCGGAGGGCTGCGTGTCTACGGACCCCTGGGGATCCTCCTGGGCCCCATCACCATCACCCTGGTTCTGGCCCTCATCAAGATCTACCGGGAAGAGTACCACCACAAATAAAAACTTCCATATGGGCTAGGCGTGAGGTGCTTGCTTTTTCTTGAACGCTATAGAGGCCAAAATGGACAGCGTCAAAATTCCCAACACCACTCCTAAGGAAACCTGCACCGGAATGGGGTGGATATCCGCCAAAAGCATCTTGGCTCCCACATAACAAAGAATGACCGATATCCCAATTTTCAAAAAACGGAACACCCCCATGATTCCCGCCAAAAGGAAGAAGAGAGAACGAAGCCCCAGGATCGCAAAGACGTTGGAGGTGTAGACGATGAATGTGTCCTGGGTGATGGCCAAGATGGCGGGAATGGAGTCTATCGCAAAGATCAAATCGGAGGCCTCCACCACCAAAAGCGTGGCAAACAGGGGCGTGGCATGCCAGATCGAATTTTGCCGCACAAAGAAAGCCTCTCCCTGGGAGCGATCCACAAAAGGCAGAAAGCGTTTAAAAATCCTAAGCACGGGATTTTTCTCCGGTTCGATCCTTTGATCCTTCTGCAAGGCCATCTTCACTCCCGTAAAAACAAGGATTCCCCCAAAGACATAGACGATCCCATGGAAGGCATGGATCAACTGCACCCCGGCAAAGATGAGGATCAGCCTCATCACCACCGCTCCCAGGATGCCCCAATGAAGCACCCGAGGCTGGTACTGGGGAGGCACGCTGAAATAATCGAAGATGACGATAAAAACAAACATGTTGTCCATGGAAAGCGAGTACTCGATCACATAGCCGGTGAGAAACTCGAAAAACTTTCTGGTACCCAGGTGAATATAGATCCCAACCCCGAACAGCAAAGCCAGGGAAACCCAAGCGGCGCACCAAGCGGACGCCTCGCGAAGAGAAGGAGCGTGGGATTTTCGATTGAGGATCTCTAGATCCACATAGAGCACCAAGCTCACCAGAGAAAAAAAAGCCAGCCACATCCAGAGGGGTTCCTGCATCAGACAATCACAACAGATCCCGGGCCGGGAAGAACCAGCATCGCCACCCCAAAAAGAAGCACCGTGAATCCAACGACGGCCAGGATCAGCCTCTTGGCCTGGGAAAAGAGGGGTCTCACGTGATCGGGTTATGTCATATTTTATTGCCCCTGAGAGGAATCGAACCTCTATCGCCCGCTTAGAAGGCGGATGCTCTATCCATTGAGCTACAGGGGCCCCTAGTCCTACTAGCAGCGGGTACTATTTTACCAGAAAAGAAGTGCTCGCACCCGCGGGGGTGGAATTCAGGCAGGGTGGGACCGGGGGATGTTCAAACCAGCCGGTGGGGGTTTTTGGCTAGATATTGTTGGTGGTATTCCTCAGCTCTGTAGAACGGGCCTGCAGACATGATTTCTGTTACGATCGGTTTTTTCAACGCTCCGGACTCCTGAAGCCTTTCTGCAGACGCTTTGGCAACCGTCTCCTGTTCCAAATTGTGAAAGAAGAGGACGGAGCGGTACTGAGTTCCGACGTCCGGTCCTTGCCGGTTCAAAGCGGTGGGATCGTGAATTTTCCAGAATACATCGAGAAGTTCTTCGTAAGAGACCCTGCGGGGATCGTATTCGATGTGAACGACCTCCGAGTGTCCTGTTCGACCTGTGCACACCTGCTCGTAGGTGGGATCTTCCAAGGTTCCTCCCATGTAGCCCACCTGAGTGGACACCACCCCCGCGACTTTCCGAAACGCCGCTTCGACTCCCCAGAAACAACCCGCGCCGAACGTAGCCTGGGTCATAGAGCTTTACTTGCCCTTCCTATGGATGGTACGGATGGGAAAAGGAGGGATCGGGGCGCCCGGGTTCGAACCGGGAACCTCGTGGTCCCAAACCACGCGCGCTGCCGGTTGCGCCACGCCCCGTCGATGCTCCTTAACGAAACTCTGTGCTAAAATACCTTGCAGATGCAACCCGAGGAATTGTCCAAATTTACAAAGGAAAAGGCAAGGGAACTGGGCTTCCAGCTCGTCGGGATCGCTCCGGCCAAAGCCTTCCCGGAATCTGAGTTTTACAAGGAATGGGTCCGACAGGGAAAGGCCGGCCAGTTGGAATATATGACCCGCGATCCAGAAACCCGGGCCGACATCACTCGTTGGTATCCGCAGGCCCAATCGGTAGTCGTCTGCGGCATCCGCTACAACTCCCAAAAAACTGCAGGAACCTCGCCCAACGGGTCCTGGGGTAGAATCTCCCGGTATGCCACCAGCCGGGATTATCACCAGTGGCTGCCCAAAAGGCTCGGAAATCTCCTGCAATTCCTAAAGGCCGCAGCCCCGGACTTAGAAGGCCGAATCTTCACCGATACCAGTCCTCTCCTAGAAAGAATGTACGCGCGCTATGCGGGGATCGGTTGGATTGGAAAAAACACTCTTCTGATTCATCCGAAGATGGGTTCTTATTTTTTTCTGGGAGGGCTGGCTTTAAACCGGCAGCTTGTGCCGGATGAGCCCCTGCCGGACCATTGTGGAAGCTGCACTCGCTGCCTCCATGCCTGTCCCACCGAGGCCTTCCCCCGGCCTTATCAGATGGACGCCAGCCGCTGCATCGCCTACTTCACGATAGAACTTAAAGAGTCCATCCCGGAAGAATTTAGAAGCAAGATGCAAAACTGGGTCTTCGGCTGCGACATCTGCCAAGAGGTCTGTCCCTGGAACAAGTTTTCCACGGCCTCCCAAGATCCCGCCCTGGCTCCCCGAACAGAGACGGAAATTCCCCTCGAGGAGCTGGCACACCTCACCCCTGAGGAGTTTGAGAAGAGGTTTGAAGGGACCCCGGTCCGCCGGAGCAAATGGAGAGGGTTTTTGAGAAACGTGTTGATCGCCATCGGCAATTCCAAAAACTCCGGCTGGACCCGCCTTCTCCAACAATATCTCCGCCATCCCGATCCGCTTGTGTCGGAACATGCCGCCTGGGGTCTAAGACAACTCCAAAAAAACTCCGAGCCCGCCGGGGGCGGGACTGCTCCGCCAGCGCCATGCGGCGGGGTCCCCCCTCGGTAGCTATTGAAATAAGATTTCAATTATGATTTAATGGTTCCGATGCCCAAAAAGGAGCTGATCTTCTTTCCCACCTGGACAGCGGGCCGCAAGGGCTATGCGGAGCGCATCCGGCAATTTTTCCAGCAACATCTTGAGAAAAAAAGGCTGCGCCTGACCCACCAACGCGCGCAAATCCTGGATTTGCTGCTGCAGGCGGACCGGCATCTGAGCCAAGAGGAGATTTACCGGACCCTCAAAAAATACGGGATCGGCCGGGTGACCGTTTTTAGAACCCTGAAGCTTCTCGAGGAGTGCCAGCTCTTGACGGAGGTTACGACACCCAGGGGTCAGCCCCGCTTTGAGATCCACATGGAAAGGCCGCACCACGACCACCTGATCTGCATCGAGTGCGGCCACATCCTGGAAATCCGCTGGCCGGAGCTGGAGAGAATACAGGAGAGAAGCTGCCGGAAGGTCGGGTTTCTTCCGGCCTGGCACCGGCATGAAATCTTCGGCCGCTGCGCGGAGTGCGTCCGCTAAAAAAATTTATGGATTTATTGAAATTAAATTTCAACAGTTTGCGCACCGCCAAAGCGCGCCGGCCAGCTCGTCACGCCCCACCGGGGCTTCCAACGTCCCTGAGCACTGCGAAGGGGCTGCGAAGGGCGCTGGCGGCCCTCTCCCTGCTCTGCCCGGCTCTTCCGCTCGGCGCGGCATCGGTGGAGCGGGTCCAGTACCTGATGGGAACCCTCTGCTATGTCCAGGTCCTCTCGCCGGAGAAGGAAACGGCCTGGCGGGGAACGGAGGCGGTCTTTTCCGAAATCCAACGGCTGGAGCGGCTTCTCAGCACCTACCGGTCCGACAGCGAAATTTCCCGGCTAAACGGCGCGGCAAAGAACAGGCCCTTCTCCTGCTCCCGAGATCTCTACCGGCTTATGGAACTCTCCCAAGAGCTCTCCAAAAAACTAGGCGGCACCTTTGACCCTACCGTTCGTCCCCTCCTCATCGAAAACACCCCGGATGCCTTGGCAAAGGTGGGCATGGAAAAAGTGCATTTCTTCCCAAAGACGCAAAGCCTATGGTTGCCGCCCGGGATGAGCCTGGATCTTGGCGGCATAGGAAAGGGATATGCCGTGGACCGGGCCGTGCCGCTGCTCAAGAAAATGGACATCTCCTCCGCCCTCATCAATTTTGGGGGGATGCTCTATGCCCTGGGACACCCTCCCGGAAAAAAGGGCTGGGAGATCCTGCTCGGCTCCACAAGCCTTTTCCTCTCGGATTGTGCCCTGTCTGTTTCCGGAGATTCCCAAAAGCCAGGCCACATCAAAGACCCCCGATCGGGAAAAACCATCTCCCGTCCAGAAGCGGTGGCCGTCCTGCGTTCCTCCGCCGCTGAGGCCGACGCCCTTTCCACGGGGCTTTTCGTCATGGACAACAAGGAAAGAAAAGAGTTTTTTAAAAATCATCCCGAAATTTCCGCCTGGGCAATGCTGCCGGGCGGTAAAATCTCCCCCCTGAATGCGGAGGATACAACGAAAATTGTCGTGAGGAGAAAGTAATGAAAGGGAAAATAAGGAAAAAAGTCATCCCCATCGCTTTGGCGGTTTGTCTCGCTCCGGCGCTGGGGTTCGCCCAGGTCTCTCCAGACAGCGTTCGGGAACTAGAACGCAAGCTGGAGGTGCTGACCGAGGAAATCGAGCAACTGAAGCTTGGAGAGGCGGCTGAGGAACCCGGATACCGGACGCAATACGGACTGGGGCCGGCCGCCTCAAAGGTCTACCGCGCCGGGAGAAAAATTTCGCTGGCCGGATATGGCGAGATGGTGTATGAAAATTTCAGCGACCAAAGAGACGACGGGGCCTCCTCCGGCAAGAAGGACCAACTGGACTTTCTGCGCCAGGTGATCTATCTGGGATATAAATTCAACGACCGGATACTGTTCAACTCGGAGATCGAGTTCGAGCATGCCTCCACCGGAAAATCCGGCGAGGTCTCCCTGGAGTTCGCCTACCTGGATTTTCTTCTGTGGGAGCCCTTCAACGTCCGGGCCGGGATGGTGCTGGCGCCTTTGGGGCTCATCAATGAAATCCACGAGCCGCCCGCCTTCCACGGATCGAAGAGGCCGGACGTGGAAACCAATATCATTCCCACGACTTGGCGTTTCAATGGGGCGGGCCTCTTCGGCGAGGCGGGGCCCCTGAGATACCGGGCCTACCTGAGCGAGGGCTTCGATGTCAAAGAGGGCGTCAGCGCCTCCTCCGGACTGCGCAGCGCCCGGCAAAAGGGGTCGAATGCGGAGTTGGAGGATGTGGCTTTCAGCGCCCGATTGGACTACGAAGGAATTCCGGGCTTGGCCTTTGGAGGTTCCTTCTATAGCGGCCAATCCGGACAATCCACCCCCACCGTCTCCGGGGAAATTCTGGATGGCCGCACGACCCTTTGGGACCTGCATGGCACCTTCCAGCACCAGGGGGTTGAAGTCCGCGCCCTCTTCGTGAAACTCCTGCAGAGCCAGGCTGGGGAAATCAGCGCCAACCTGGGCCAAACCCTGGGCGAGCGCATGCAGGGGTGGTATGTGGAGGCAGCCTACGATCTGCTGCCGTTCTTTCTTCCCGGAACCTCCCAATACCTGGCCCCCTTCTTCCGTTATGAGGACTATGACACCCACCAGCGCGCGCCGGCCGGCTTGGCCCGGAATTCCGCCGTCAACCGGACGACGATCACCTACGGCCTGACCTACAAACCCCATCCGAACGTGGCGGTCAAGGGGGATTATCAGGACCGCAAGGACGAGGCGGGGCGGGGGGTCAATCAGTGGAACATGGCCGTCGGATATATGTTTTAAAGGGATCTCCATGTGGAAAATATTCTTCGCTCTGTTGCTCGGCCTCCCTAGCCAGCACGCCTGCGCCAAGGTCTTTTTGACCCAGAAGGAGGCGCTGCGGTTGGCCTTTCCGGAGGGGAAAATCGAGAGAAAGACCGTCTTCCTAAGGAAAGAAGAGGTGGAGGCTATTGAGGAGCTGGCGCAGGCCAAAATGGAGTCCCGCCTCATCCACTACTACGTGGGACGGGACACGACCGGCGCGGCGGGATACGCCTTCTTTGAGACCCACACCGTGCGCACCATGCCGGAGACCTTCATGGCCGTGCTGAGCCCGGATGGGAACCTGAGGTCCGTGGAGATTCTGGCTTTCTACGAGCCTCCGGACTACCTGCCCCGGAGCCGGTGGCTGGCCCTCTTTGAGGGAAGGAGGCTGGATGACTCCCTGTGGGTCAAGCGGGGAATCCGAAACGTGGCCGGAGCCACCCTGACTACCCAGGCCATCACCCAAGGCCTTCGACGCATCCTGGCCACCTTCCAGGTGATTCAGAAAAGAAAAAAAGAGGTGGGGAGGTGAAGTACATGCAAAACGGAGGCTTTCAGAAAAACTCCTTCATGAGGATGACTCTGATTTGGTCCCTGGTTTTTCTAGCGGGGCTTTGGGCGAGCAACCTCCTGATGTATTTTTCCCGCATGAGCCTGACCCCGCAATCCGTCCAAACCTACTACCTGGGCTCCGAGGCACAGTTTCGAGCGCCTCGCAGCTTCGCTTCTCTCCTAGAAACGGCACACACCCATCTTCCCATCTTCGCTTTGGCCATCCTCTTGGTCACCCATCTGCTCATCTTTGCGGATTTTTCAGACCGCAGAAAAAAACTGCTGATTACGACCACCTTTGCGACCGCCCTTCTCAATGAGAGCTCCGGATGGCTGGTGCGCTATCTCCACCCAGCCTTCTCCTGGCTCAAAATTCTCTCCTTTTCCGGATTTCAGCTAAGTCTCGGACTATGTCTCTTTCTGCTCGCCAGGTTTCTGCTGGCCGGCCCCTCCTCCCTTCACACCCCACCGCACCATAAAAGCCGCTAAAATTCTATTGAAATCCTCGCAGATTCCTGTTAAAAACTACTGAATCCGTCATCCTGCCGCCGAGACCCCAACTGCCGGTGCGAACGCCTCTACTGGTCGCAAGTTTGCTCTTTCTGCCCGCTTCCCTCCGGGCGGTCCCTTCCTTCACCAAGGAAGCGGACATCCGGCTCTCCTCCGCTGCGCCACAGGCGGTGACGGGGACCTTCCCGGGAACCGGCCGGTTCTATTTCGTCCGAGACAACATCGAGATCCGCTCCGCCTCCTCGAGCAACGGGATCAATTTTGTGGAGGAATCCGGCATCCGAATTTCCACTTTTACGACCCCGGACTTAGACGTCAGTTCCATCACCGCCGCCTCCGTTCTTGGCTTAAATGCCGGAGGCTTCCGCATGCTCTACTCCGCCATCACCTCCACCGGAAATTTCCGCATCTACAGCGCCACATCCTCCGACGGCTCCTCCTGGACCAACGAAACCGGAACCCGAATGGAGGTGAGCGGCGGACTCACCTACGTGAGCTCCCCCCGCCTGGTAGAGCTCTCCAACGGGGACTGGAGGCTCTATTACATCCAGGACAAAAACGGAGGCAACCAGATCGAGGACCGGCAGGTCTTCAGTTCCCTTTCCACCAATGAAGGCCTCAACTGGACAACCGGCGTGGTCCTGGTGGCCGATGAGGCCGGGGAGGTGGGAGCAAGCGTTTTGACTAACCTGAAAATCCGCCTCTACTACACCAGCCCCCTCTCCGGGCAAACCACCCACACCCAGGTCTTGAGCGTTCTTTCCAAAGATGCCAACGGCAACACCTTTGACTTCGAAAGCGGGGTGCGACTTTCCACCGGAACCTCCGACGGGGCGCTCTCCTTTCCGTTCCTGGTGCGCTCCACAGAATCCTTCCGCTGGAGAATGTACTACAACTTCACCGCACCTGGCTCCACCGGCACGCCGCAAATGCTCAGCGCCTTGACCCTCGACCCTGATCCGCAGAGCCTTTCTCCCAGCACGGTCTTTCGCACCGACTCCACCTCCACCTTCACCTTGAACGGCGAAATCTTCTCCGGAGCGCCCACCGCCAAACTCACCAAGGCGGGGGAATCGGATATCCCCGGCACGAGTCTCACTCGGGTGGATGACCAAAAAATCACGGTGACCTTCGACACCCAAAACAAGACCCTGGGCCTCTGGAACCTGGTGGTGACCAACGACGACGGGAAATCCACCACCCTCTCCAACGCCCTCTTCATTGATTTTGCCCCGGGAAACGTCAAGCTCACCGACAACCTCTTGAGGCCCCGCCTGGGAACCCAAACCCGGGTGGATGTAACCGTCTTTAAGGCGGGCCGCGTGACCCTGAGGCTTTACACCTTTAACGGCGAGCTGGTAGCCACCCTGTCCGATGAAGACCGTCCGGAGGGAAGCTTTACCGTCTTTTGGGAGGGAAGGACCGGCCAGGGCAACACCGTCGCCAGCGGAATCTACCTCCTGCATGCCTTGGGACCTAAGCTGGACGCGATCCGAAAAATCGCGGTAATCAAATGACCCGCTCTTAATCAGTAAGATGAACCGCCTCGCCCCGTTGGCCGCGCTGCTTTTTCTATCCTCTGCCGCCTCTGCGCCACGCCTGCGCGCCGAGGCCGGCCGCACCGCCGCCGACACCCTCAAGCGTTCCATAGGCGCCCGCGCCGCCGCCTTGGGAGGGGCCTACGTGGCGGTGGCGGAGGACGTTCACTCCCTGGGTTACAACCCCGCCGCCCTGGCCACCCTGAAGGGTCCCGCCCTGGCCGCCACATACCTTCGGGGCTTTGCGGACGACAACTTCGGGTTCATCGGATATGCCCACCCCCTCTCCTGGGTCACCCTCTCTCTGGGCGCCATCTACTTTGACGGAGGAGACATCCAACTCAACTTCTCCGGCGGAGCCTCCGAAACCCGAAAGGCCCAGCAGGATACCATCGGCATGGCCGCCCTCAGCCTTCCCCTACCCGGAGGATTCGCCCTGGGGGCCCTCGGCAAACTCTTTCGGTTGGAGCTGGCGGAGGAGGCCCACGCCTCCGGCTACGCGGCCGACGCCGGGGTGCTGTGGCAGACGCCCCTGGCGGGACTCAACCTCGGAGGCTCCATTCAAAATCTGGGGCCCGACGTGGTCTTTGAACAGACCGGGGATCCGCTCCCGCAGACCACCCGCTTTGGAGGCGCTTATCTGTTGGACTTACAAAAGCTGAGCCTGGTGGAGGATACCCAGCTCGCCTTCTATCAATTTCTGTTCACCGCCGACGGGGTCCGCGTCCAACAGGAACGGCTTTCCGCGCGGACGGGACTGGAGATGGGGATGAATTTGGGAGAAACCGGGCACGCCGCCCTCCGAGTGGGGTATCTGTTCGGAAGGGACGTGGATTCCATCACCATCGGCATGGGCCTGAAGGAAGGGCGCTACGTCTTTGACTACGCGATCGGCCTCATGGAGAAGCTGGAGGATGTCCATCGCCTCTCCTTCGGCGTCCGGTTCTAGAAGATAAGGACGATGCCTCCCTCAAAGGTCTGGGCCTTCAGGGCCGGATCGCCGGTCAAAGTTCTTCGATAGCGCCCCAGCAGATCCACCCCCAGACCACCTTCCCCCGTGAAAGGCACCAGGGCGACTCGCGCCGCCAAGTGGGCATTCTTGATCCAATTGTTGCGCACCGGCCCAGGAACCTC
>JACQJP010000033.1 GCA_016204975.1 Elusimicrobiota bacterium | reverse complement strand
GATTGGGTGACGGATGTGCTCGCTTTCCGAGGCGATTCTTTTGTTCCGCCTCAATGCCGGGCGGAGGTCTTGGATATTTTCATCTGTGTCTCTCAAGCCCGGCGGCAGGCCGAATCTTTAGGGCATTCCCTGCTCAAGGAGCTTTTGATTCTTGCCGTTCATGGAATCCTGCATCTGTGCGGATGGAAGGACGATACCGTCTCGCGCCGCCGGCGGATGCTGGCCCGTCAGGATCAGATCCTGTTTTCTTTATGGATTCCTTGATCGTAAGGACCATGGTTTCGGAATCCTTCTTTTTCTCTAAACGTTGGGATTGGATTTGGACGGGGTATTGGGCCCTGTTTTTTTTAGTCCTGGCTCTGGTTCCCGATGAGAAGCTTTGGCGGTATAAGTTTTTGGGGCTTCAGGGGGTGGTCGTGGCGGGGTGGTTTTTGTGGGCGGCCTGGACGCTTTCCGGGAACAGGCTTCTCTGGCTTCGCAGCGCAATGGAGGCGCCCCTCCTTTTGTATTTTTTCGGGACTCTTTTCCTTTACGGAATTTCTCCCCAGCAGGCCTTCTCTTTTCCGGAGCTGCGCCGGGTCAGTCTGTGTGTCGCGGTGTTTTTTTTGGCGTTTCAGTCCATGTCCCGCCTGGAGAAAGTCCAAAAGATTCTGTGGATTTGGATCGCCGGCGCCGGTGTCGCGGCCGCCTATGGAGTTTTGCAGCGTTTTGGGGGGATGGGTCCGGTGGAGGTTCCCCGGATGCATCGGGTCATGGGCACCTTTGGAAACCCCATCTTCTTTGCGGCGTATCTCGTTCCCTCCCTGGCCACAATGCTGGGCGGGTTTTTTTATTGGAGGTTTCGGAAGACCGCGTTTTTATGGTGGGGACTTTTTCTGATTCAGGCGGCTGGGTTTTGGTTCGCTCAGACCCGCGCCGCCTGGATCGGCCTGGGCCTTTCCACGGCAGCATTTTTTCTATTGTTTTTGTCTTCTTGGAAAAAGCGTCTGGCGGCTTTGGGTTTCTTCCTGGGAGCCCTGGGGACCTTTGTGGCCTTTTTTCCGGAACTTTGGCAAAGGCCCCAGGCGCATCTTTTGATCTGGAGGGATACTCTGCAAATTTTTCTGAATCACCCCTGGACCGGATGCGGCCTGGGGCGGTTTCATCTGGAGTTTCCCCAAGTGGCCTCTGCGGCCTTAAGGGAGCTCTGGCCGCAGGAGCGGGTCATCATCAACTTCGCCCACAATGAGTTTCTGCAGGTGTTGGCGGAGGGGGGTCTGTGGGGACTGGGTCTGGTGCTGTGGGTGTTGTGGAGTTTTGCGACCTCTTATCTCCAGGCACGGCGAAGCCACAGCGACCGGGTTTCCCCCGTGCTTGCCCTGGCGGTTTTCTCCGGCTGGGTGGGGATGTGGGGCGGCAGCCTTTTCTCGGTGGATATGCGCTTTGATCTCAGCGCCATTTTTAGTTTCTGGCTGATGGGGGCCCTTCAGGCCTGCTGCGCTCCAAATCGGCAGGTGGGTTTTTTCTGGACTCGGCGGCTTAAATTTTTAGGGGGCGTTTTGTGTGCATTTTTTGGATTTTTATTATTTCGGACGATTCTTTTTCCATACCAGGCCAGCCGGAGGGCGTTGGAGGAGCCTGAATTCTTCGAGCCCTTCTCCTCTCGTCTCGGCGGGGAGGTGGAGCTTCTGGAGGCTCAGGTGCGGGAGCGCCCGCAGGACCCGGCGGCCTTAGAAAGGCTGGCCTATCGCTACGCCAAGCTTAAGGAGTGGGAGAAGGCCATTGCCTATTACCGACGGGTTTTGGAGCTTTCGCCACAACGTCCCGGACCCTACAACAACCTGGCCAATATCCTTTATACCTTGGGGCGGGTGGAGCCGGCCCTGGAGCTTTGGAGGCGGTCTGTGGCGGTCGCTCCCAACCAGGTAGACGCCCATTTAAATCTCGGCCTCATCTATTACCGCCGGGGCGAATTGAAACAAGCCGGCCTGCATCTGGAGGAGGTGCTCCGCGCAGACCCCAAAAATGAGAAGGCGACGGTCCTGTTGAAAAAGATGGTCGAATAGCCCCCTCACCTGCTAAAATGGGACAGAATCCCAATTCCATTTTGCAAAAGTCCAGTTAGTAAGGATGGGACAGAAGCCATGTCGCGTTTAGCCAAGAGGATTCGGGATATGCACCGCATCGAGCGCCCTCGCGAGAAGTTGGCGCAGAGGGGCTCGGCTGCCCTGGGAGACGAGGAACTGTTGGCCATTCTTTTGCGCTGCGGCTACCGAGGAAAGAATGTTTTGGCGTTGGCGCGGGATCTTTTGAAAAGGCACCCTGCGGAGCGCCTGCTGCAGATTCCCTTCTCCCAACTTCGGCGTTTGAAGGGCGTGGGACCGACCCGAGCGGCCGCCTTGCTGGCCTCCCTGGAGTTTTCCAGGAGGGTCTTGGAGAAGTCCGCTCCCTTTCTACCTTCTCTGGAAAAGCCCGAGCAAGTCCTCGTCCATCTGGATGGGATTCGGGAAAGGCAGAAGGAACATTTTGTGGCCCTTTATTTAAATGCCAGAAATCAGCTGATCCGCAAGGAGGTGGTCTCCGTGGGGACTCTTTCCGAAAGCCTGGTGCACCCCCGCGAGGTTTTTGCACCGGCCATCGCTTCCTCTGCTGCGGCGATGGTGGTGGCTCACAACCATCCCTCCGGGGATGTGACTCCCTCGCAGGAGGATGTGAAGGTGACCCGGAGGCTGGTGGAGGCGGGGCGCCTTTTGGGGATTCCGCTTTTGGATCACCTTATCGTGGCCCAGGAGCGCTACTTCAGCTTTCGGCAGCAGCACCAGCTGTGACCAAAAAAAGAAAAAGACCCGGGGTCCGTCGAACCTGGAGGATCCGCCCGACGACAAAGGTAGTGGGCAGTGGGAAGAGATATCGAAGAAAGAGGGCGAGGGAGCAGCTAAGGCTTGCTTTGCAGGAGGACCTGGCGCAGGATGCGCAGTGGCCATGACCCGTTCGACCTTGCTCGGGGTTATGGCGGGGGGTGGCTTGGCCCTGCTGGTTCCGGCAGGGTTTCTCGGATGCGGTCCTCGCCTTGAGTTTCGGCAGGCGATGAAGTTGAAGGAGCAGGGGATCTATCCCCAGGCCCTGCGGGCCTTTGAAAGTTTTGCCGCCAAATACCCGGACGATCCCCGTGCCTGCGAGGCTTTCTACCAGGCGGGCCTTCTCTACCGGGAGTCCCTGGGGCGTTTCCAGGAGGCCCGGAGGCTTTTGGAAGAGGCGGCGCGGCGTCCAAAGGACGCAGGGTGCGTTTCCAAAGCCAAGCGGGAGCTGGTTCGCACGCCGGATTACTTTCCCTGGAGAGGGAACCGGATCTGGTTTTTTGGGGACTCTCAAACCGGCGGGAAGAATATGCGCACGAAGCTTTATTTTGAGGTTTCCGGCTCCACCTCTTCGGACCGCGCTGTCCTGGTCCAGGAAATTTTTGCCGGAAAAACCCACTTTCAAACCCTGCGCCGGGCCTACGAGTTGGCGGAATGGGAACTCCGGGAGTACGCTTCCCCGCAGGATTCTGTGTACGCCGTTATTTTGCGCTATCCCTTTGTCCCGGGGCAGAGTTGGCGGACGCGTCGCTCCGGCCAGGGGGTCCGGTTCTCCATAGAGGAAAGTGCGGCGGCCGTTCAAGTCCGCGCCGGGCGCTATGAGGGGTGTTTGAAGGTACGGGAGGAGATTGAGGGCGCGGGGGGTTCCTGGAAATACGACTACTATGCTCCGGGCGTGGGCAAGGTCTTGACCACCGTGGCGGGTCCAAGCTATGAGAATAGGAACGCGGAGCTCATTGAGTTTCAGGCGGGGGGAGCCGATTGATGCGAGCCCTTTCGCATTCTGCGATCTCCATGTATCTGGATTGTCCGCAGAAATACAAATTCAAATATGTGGACCGCATTCCGGAAAAACCCAAACATTTTTTTTCCTTTGGGCAGACCGTGCACCAGGCCCTGGAGTTTTTCTACGGGGTGCCGGTGCCGCCCCCCCCCTCCTTAAAGGAGCTGCTGGATTTCTACAAGAAGAACTGGAGGAGCGCGGGATATGAGACGCCGGAGCAAGAGGCTCAATATCTTGAGGAGGGCCGGCGCATTCTGACCGCCTTTCATCAAAAGCATGTGAAGGACTACAAGCTCCCCTTCTTTGCCGAATACGCCTTCCATTTGGAGGTGGGCGGGGTTCCGGTGACCGGCAAGGTGGACCGCATAGACAAACTGGAGGATAGCCGCCTGGCGGTGGTGGACTATAAGACCGGCAAGGCCTTCGACATCTCCCGTGTGGAAAAGGACACCCAACTGACTATGTACCAGATGGCCTGCGAGGAGCTTTTGGGAATGCCGGTCGCTCAGCTCACTTTTTATCACCTCCCCAGCCTAACCGAGTTGACGGTGAGGCGCCACCCGGACGGGCAGGTGCAGGCTTGGAGAAAGCGGATCGTGGATGTGGCTGAGGATATCGGCGCCAAGAAGTTCCTCCCCAAGCCGGAGGACCGTAAGTGCTCCTGGTGCGACTACAAGGGTCTCTGTCCCGCCTGGCAGCATCAGGAAAATTTATTGGATGGCAAGGCCGGTGCTCCGGAAAAAGAGCTGGGGGAAAGCGTGGATCGTTACGGGGCTTTGAAGGATCAGATCAAGGATCTGGAGGCGGAGGCGGAAAAGGTGCGGCAGGAGATTGTGGAGGCTCTGGAGCGGCTGGATTTTTTGCGGGCCTTCGGAAAAAAATACGAGGTCTCCCGCAGCCTCGAAGAGAAGTGGGAGTTTAAGGACAAAAGGGCGGTGCTGGAGGTTTTTAAGGCCGGCGGCCTCTATGAGAAAGTTCTAGCCCCCAGCGCAGCCGAGATTCAGAAAATCATGCGGGGGAATGATCTTTCTCCGGCGGTACGCGCCAAGCTGGAGAATCTGGGACGGAAGATTCAGACCATCCTACTCCGCTATAAAAGGTTGGAGAACTCCGCAGGTTCACAGTAAGGGCAAACCCCCGACAGGCTAATTCCATTTTGTAAAAATCCCATGGGAGGTGTCTTCTAGGGCTGTGAGAGAATACTGGATCGGTCTCGATCAGGGCAGCCAGAGTTCCAAGGCACTGCTTTGGGAGGTTCCCCAAAGGCGTGTGGCAGGAGTTTGGATCCGCCCCTTGCGCACACAGCGGCGGGGCGAGGGTGTGGTAGAGCACGATCCCCAGGAGATCTTTCAAACCCAAACGGCTGTTTTAAGGGCGGCCCTTCAAAAGGCGGGTGGTTTTGGAAAGGTTCTTGGGATCGGTCTTTGCGCGCAGCGCTCCAGCGTCTTGGCCTGGGAAGTGCGCAAGGGCCGACCTTTGACGCCGGTATTCAGTTGGCAGGATCGCAGGGCCCAGCCGATCTGCGGGAAGGTCCTGCAAAGCTTCGGAAACGAGAGGTGGGTGGAAAAGACAGGCCTGCCGCTTGCCCCCTATTATGCCGCCCCCAAGATGCGTTGGATTCTGGAGAATGTCCCCTCTGCCCGGAGGCCCTTGGATCGGGGGGA
Organism: Elusimicrobiota bacterium; assembly: GCA_016204975.1. Classification (GTDB taxonomy): domain Bacteria; phylum Elusimicrobiota; class Elusimicrobia; order JACQJP01; family JACQJP01; genus JACQJP01. The sequence continues at coordinate 7,641 of JACQJP010000033.1, read as the reverse complement.
GCTTCGATTCGGGCAGATTCCCACGTATTTGGTCTGGCGGTGGACGAAGGGGGAAGTCTTTGCGGCGGATCCCACCATGGCTCAGAGGATGCTCATCTGGAATCTTGAGAGGATGGCTTGGGATGAGGAGCTGATGGAGGTCTTTGGGATTGCGCAAGACACTTTGCCGCAGGTCCGGGACACCGTGGGGGAATGGGGTTTTTTTGAATGGAATAGGAGAAAAATTCCCATTCTTTGCATGGTGGGGGACCTGCAGGCGGCCGTGGCGGGCTTGGGATGTGTGAGGCCCAAGAGGACCGCCTTAAACTACGGAAGTGGAGGCTTTTGGGCGACCCATACCGGAGCCGAGGCCATCCGGGTTCCAGGCATCCTGACCAGCATCGCCTGGACCAGGAATGGGCAGGCGGAGTACCTTTTGGAAGGGACGGTGAATGCGGTGGGCCATGCCTTCATTTGGCTCAAGCAGTTGGGGATTTTGAAGACTGAGAAGGAGTTGGAGAGGCTCTGCCGCGCCTCCCAAGGAAAGGTCCTCTGCCGGTTGGCATTGGGTGGATTGGGGGCGCCTCACTGGGATCCGGGGGCCAAGACCTCTTGGGAACATTTGACTCCCCAAACGACCCGAGCCGATCTGGTTCGGGCGGTTGTGGAGGGTATTGCCCACCTCTTCAAAGACATTCAGGAGGCCATCGAACGGGTCTATCCCTTGGAGGGCGCAGTTTTTCGTGCCGCCGGCGGAGTTTCCCGGTTACGGTATCTTATGGAGTTTCAGGCCGGACTATTGGGAAGACGAATCGAGGTTTCTCGGGTTTTGGAGGCTTCGGCGTTGGGGGCTGCGGTTTTAGCTGCTAGCTCTCTTGCTCCTGGAGAAACTTTTCCGCTTCCAGTGCCGCCATGCAACCGGTTCCGGCGGCGGTGACCGCCTGACGGTAGAGGGAGTCCATCACGTCTCCCGCGGCCAAGACCCCCGGTACCGAGGTTCGGGTGCGGGCGTCCGTTTTGACGTAGCCTTTGGAATCCAGTTCGAGCTGCCCCCGGAAAATTCCTGTGTTGGGCTCGTGCCCGATGGCGATGAAAAGTCCCTGGCATTCCACGTCCCGGGTCTTGCCCGTCTTGAGGTTTTTCAGACGGACCCCTTGCACCTCTTCGTTTCCAAGAACCTCCTCCACCGCGCTGTCCCAGATAAAGCTGATTTTTTGATTTCTCTTGGCGCGCTCCTGCATGATTTGACTGGCTCGAAGCTGGTCCCGGCGGTGAACGACGGTGACCTGGGAGGCGAATTTGGTCAGGAAGGTGGATTCTTCCATGGCGCTGTCGCCGCCTCCCACCACGACGACTTTTTTGTTTTTGAAAAAGAAGGCGTCACAGATCGCGCAGGCGGAGACGCCGTGGCCCATGAGCTTCTTTTCTGATTCCAGGCCCAGCCATCGGGCGCTGGCTCCGGTGGCTAGGATCAGGGTTTCTGCCAGCTCTTTTTTCCCCTCGGTGGTCTCCACCGCGAAAGGGCGCTTTTTGAGTTCCACTTTGGAGACGTTCTCCGCAACGATCTCTACCCCCAGCCTTTCACACTGTTTTTTCATGCGCTCCATCAGTTCCGGTCCTAGGATGGGGTTGGGAAAGCCGGGAAAATTCTCCACATCGGAGGTGAGCATGAGCTGCCCTCCGACGGAGACACCCGCGAAAAGCAAAGGGTCGAGGCCGGCGCGGGCCGCGTAGATGGCGGCGGTGTAGCCGGCCGATCCGGAGCCTATTATAATGACTTTTCTTGTCACTAAAAAAATTCTACCTTTTTACTGGACTTTTGCAAAACGGACTTGGGGGTATGGGAGGCGTCGTTTTTGCCGTGGCTTCGCAAAGCTCTAAGCTGTATCTGAATGGAATTGTGTGTGTGGCCCGGGTGGGAGTGCCGGCTGGGGAAAGGCGGCGCAGGCAGAGGTTGTGGGTGGATTTGACGTTGGCGCTGGATTTTCGAAAGGCTGCAGAGGGGGATGATCCCTCCCGGACCGTGGATTATGCCCGTGTGGAAAGAAAGGTTCAAAGCGTTGTTTCTGCCCGGCCCTATCGTTTGATCGAGGCGGTGGCTCAGGCGGTTGGGCGGGAGATTTTAGACGCCTTCCCGCGGATTCGGAGCCTTTGCGTCCGGGTGACAAAAAAACCCAAGGCCATGCCCCGGGTTTCCTCCGTCACTGTCGAGATGGGCTTTGGAAGAAAAAAATAGCTTTTGTGCGTCCTACTCGTTGCGTCTGTATGAGGCACGGGAGTGGGGGGTTTCCCACAGCCGGACCTCCGTCACCGGAAGGCCACGGCCTCGGGCATAATCGTAGATGAGCTTGGCCAGATTTTCTGCGGTCGGGTTGGTTTTTAAGGCGAGGCAGGGCTCGTTTTGAGCTCTAAGGATTTTGACCCAGGGATCTTTTTCGTGGAGGATCATGGTATGATCCAGTTCCGCGTCCAGCCAAGCCTGAATTTTTTGTTTAATCTTCTCGAAGTCCACCGCCATTCCCAGGCGGTTGAGTTTTTTTGAGCTGAGCTCGATCTCCACCCGAGCGTTGTGGCCGTGGAGATGCCTGCACTTGCCCGGATAGTGGAGCAGGCGGTGTCCATAGCAAAAGCGCAGGACTCTGGTCACCTGAAAGCTGGCACGTTGGCGAGCTCTGCGAGTCCGGCTGGTACCCGACCCCCGGCCAGAGGCCAGGGGCGTAGGAAGCCCCAGTGGGGCGTGACGAGCACTGCGAAGGGTGCTAGACAAGGGATCTCCCTCCATCCACCGCAATCAGGGCTCCGGTCATGAACTCTTGTTCGATCAGGAAGAGGATGGTTTGGACGATGTCTTTGGGACTTCCTATTTTTTTCAGCGGCACGGCCTGGGCGATGGCTTTTTTAACTTGGACGGTGGCGGAGGAAGGAAGAAGAATCGGGCCGGGCAGGATGGCGTTGACTTGGGTATGGGGCGCTAAGGCCTTCGCCAGGGCTTGGGTCAGGGGAACCAGCGCCGCCTTAGAAACGCCGTAGGGGATATAGTCGGGATGCGGGTGGAGGGTGGAGGAGTCCGCAAGAAAGATAATTTTTTGAGCTTCCCTCCCTTTCCTGGTTTTTCTCAAGGCCTGGGCCAGAAAAAAGGCCGCACAGACATGGATGCGCCAGAGGTCTTCCCAATCCTTCCCGCGGACTTTCTCCAAAGGGGTTTTGCGGTAGAGGGAGGCGTTGTGGATCAGGACGTCTATATTTTTCATTTTTCTCACAACCTGCCTGATGAGCCGATGTGTCTGGGAAGGCGAGCGCAGGTCGGCCTGAAAAATTTCCGCAGAGGTTCCCCGGGCTTGAAGTTGAGATTTCAGCCGGCGGGCCTGCGTTTTGGAGCGGCGGTAGTGGATGGCCAGACGAGCCCCATGTGCGGCGAGGGCCAGGCAGAGGGCTCGTCCGATTCGTTTGGCTCCCCCCGTAATTAAGACTGTTTTTCCCTGTATCCGCATGGATAAAAAAAGGAAGTGCTGCAGCGGCACTTCCTGATTAAGAGCGGGTCCCTGACTAAGAGCGGGCCCCTTTTTTGGGTATTGGAAACGGAAACTAGGGAATGGACTCCATGAGGCGCTTGAGATCCTCTTCGGAACGCCCGCTGATTTCCACCGTTTTTTCCCGCCCCTTGGCGCCCCGCACGATATTGATGTTTCGGGGTCTGACCTCAAAAAATTCCGCCAGGTACTTGCTGAGGACCGGATTTGTTTTTGTGTGGTCCACCGTCGGGACGTTCACCTTGACCCTTAAGACGCTGCCGATGCGGCTGACCACCTCGTTGTCTGAGGGGTCCGGTATGACGCGCACCTTCACGATCATGCTTCCTCCTCAACGGGCTGTTTGGGTTGGTTCCCGAAATAACAAGGTACCGATGCGAACCATGGTGGATCCTTCTTCGACGGCAATTTCAAAATCCCGGCTCATCCCCATGGAGAGAATGGCCTTTTGGGGGAGTGAAAAGGCGCCAAACTGTTTTTCAAAAATCTCCCGGGCTTTGGAAAAGTAGGGCCTCACCTTCTCGACCGGCTCTAAAAAGGGAGCCATACACATCATTCCCAGGATGCGAAGATGCCTTTTGGAGGAAAGGATTTCCAGAAACTCCGGCAGCTTCCCGGGCTCGATCCCTCCTTGGGTGGGGTTCTCCGCGATCTTAACTTGAACGAGGCAGTCCTGAATTTTTTCCTGCCGGAAAGCCTCGCGCTCGATAGCCTCCGCCAGGGAGAGCCGGTCCAGGGACTGGATGAGGTGGAAGTGGCGAACTGCGATTTTGGCTTTATTGGTCTGCAGGCGGCCAAGGAAATGCCATCGGATGCCCTGGAAAGGGAGGGAAGATCCAAATCCGAGAAGCCGCATTTTTTCCACCGCTTCTTGGATTCGGCTTTCCCCCAGGTTTGAAATCCCAGCCTCCAGCGCCAGCCGCACCCGAGGTCCGGGAACCCCTTTGGTGACGGCGACCCAGGCGATCTCCCGGTCTGCTCTCCCGCTCTTTTGGGCGGCCAGGGAGACTTTGGCTTGGATATGCCCCCAATTGTCAAAGAACGCCTCTTTCTCCCCTTTCAAAGACACCATTCTATCACTTTTCCGGCGGAAAAAACAAGGCCCCGATGAATCTCACCGGGGCCTTGGGTTGTTTTTAGAGAGTTTGGAGTTTCCGATCAATACATCTCACCGCCGCCGCCGGGCGGGGTGGGGAATTTCTCCTTTTTCTCCGGAATGTCAGCGATCAGCACTTCGGTGGTGAGCAGGGTCGAGGCGACGGAACAGGCGTTCTCCAACGCCGCTCTGGTCACCTTGGCGGGATCCACGATGCCGTTTTTCAGCAGGTCGCAGAACTCTCCCGTTTCGGCGTTCAAACCCCACGCCTCGTTGGAGTTGTGGAGCACCTTCTCTGCGACCACAGCCCCGTCCAGCCCCGCATTTTCGGCGATCAACCGCAGGGGGAATTTCAGGGCTTTCCGGACGATTCCAATTCCCGTCTGCTCGTCCTCGTTTTCTCCCTTGAGGTTCTCCAGCGTCTTGGCGGCCCGAAGAAAGGTCACCCCTCCGCCGGGAACGATGCCTTCCTGGACTCCGGCTCTGGTGGCGTTGCGGGCGTCCTCCACCTTGGCCTTGCGGTGCTTCATTTCTGTTTCGGTGGCCGCCCCGACGTTGATGACCGCGACTCCGCCGGAGAGCTTGGCCAGCCGCTCCTCCAGCTTTTCCCGGTCGTAGTCGGAGGTGGTCTCCTCAATCTGTTTGCGGAGCTGATCGGCCCGCTTTTTAATCTCCCTTTTGTCGCCCGATCCGTCTACGATCGTGGTGTTTTCCTTGTCCACCACGATTCTCCGAGCCTGGCCCAGCATGTCTGTGGAGGCCTTGTCCAGCTTCAATCCCAGCTCCTCCGAGACCACTTTGCCGTTGGTCAGGGTAGCGATGTCTTGGAGCATCTCTTTGCGGCGATCTCCAAAACCGGGGGCCTTCACCGCGCAGCCCTTCAACGTTCCGCGCAGCTTGTTGACCACCAGGGTGGCCAGGGCTTCTCCCTCCACGTCTTCGGCGATGATCAGGAAGGGTTTTCCCGTCTGAACAATTCTCTCCAGGACCGGCAAGAGGTCGTTCATGGCGGAGATCTTTTTGTCGGTGATGAGGATATAGACGTCTTCCAGCACCGTTTCCATCCGCTCGGGATCGGTGATGAAGTAGGGGGAGATCCATCCGCGATCAAACTGCATCCCCTCCACCACCTTCAACTCCGTGACCGCGGACTTTCCTTCCTCCACGGTGATGACGCCTTCGTGGCCGACCTTCTCCATGGCCTCGGCGACCAAGTTGCCCACCTCGCGGTCGTTGGCGGAGATGGTTGCGATCTGGGCCTTCTCCTCCTTGGTTTTGACCTGCCGGGAGGTCCGCTTGATCTCCTGTACGATCACATCCACTGCTTTGTGCATGCCGCGCCGAACATGGATGGCGTTGGCGCCGGAGGCGATGCTCTTGATGCCTTCCCGCACCATGGCTTGGGCTAGGATGGTGGCGGTGGTGGTTCCATCTCCCGCCACGTCGTTGGTTTTAGAGGCCACCTCCCGAACCAGCTGGGCCCCCATGTTTTCGTAGGGATCTTCCAACTCGATTTCCTTGGCGATGGCCACCCCGTCATCGACGATCGTGGGAGAACCAAACTTTTTCTCCAACACCACCGATCGGCCTTTGGGGCCCAGGGTGACGCCGACCGCATTGGCCAGCTTGTCCACGCCGACGAGCAGCTTTCTTCTGGCCTCTTCACTGAATACTATTTGTTTTGCCATGCCTTCCTCCTAATCAGGTTCCCGGGGTCAACGGATGATTCCCAGAACATCGTCTTGATGCATGATGATGAGGTCCTCCTCATCGATCTTGATTTCCGTTCCGGAGTATTTTCCGTAAAGGATTCTGTCCCCCACCTTTACATCCATAGGGAGCAGCTTCCCCTCCTCCGTGATCTTTCCCTTTCCGGCCGCCAGGATCTCCCCCTCTTGGGGTTTTTCCTTGGCGGTCTCCGGAATGATGATGCCGCCCTTTTTCACTTCCTTGGGTTCCAGGGGCCTCACCAGCACCCGGTCTCCTAGGGGTTGCAGCTTGACTCTAGTTAAGGTTGCTTCTACCATCTCTGGCCTCCTTTAATGATCCGGCTGTTCTAGCACTCTGGACTAACAAGTGCTAATTATATCAAGCCCTTATTTTTTTGTCAAGCATTTTTAGCACTCGCAATGTGTGAGTGCTAAGGTGGGGGAGGGGGTCCGGGGACTTTAATCACCTTGCATTCAAGGGGAGGAGCCATTATACTCAAAAGGCAGATGAAGGTTTTTTCCTCCTCCCAAGGCTTTACCTTGACCGAGCTGATGGTGGCGGTGGCGCTTCTGTCGGTGGGGGTCCTTGGGTTTATTGCCGCCTTCGGCGGCATCGGGCGCGTGGTGCAGGAATCCAAATCCAAAAGCCTGGCCTCCAACCTCGCTCAGGAGAGGGTGGAGGACCTAAAAAACATAAGCTACCCGCGCCTCTTGGTGACCACCTCCACCGTCAGCGACGCCCGCTTCTCCCCGGCCCTGGAGTACGATGGAGGCTTCTACCCCAAAGAGACATTGAGGATAGGAGGTATCCCCTTTGAGCGCGCGGTCCGGATCCGGAAGGTCCAGGAGGATGCCGGCGGGGATCTGGAATATGTGGTCTGGAATCAGCCGGACACGGGCTTAAAGGAGCTTGTGATCTATGTGATTTGGAGCGAGGGAGGGAAATGGAAGAAGCTGGAGCTTCGAAACCTGCGGGACGATCCGAATCGTCTTCCCTTAGACGCCACCTTCAGCGGCACGGTAACCTCCTCTTTGGGTCCGGAGATTGTGGGAGCCCGGGTGGAGATATTGGAGAACACCTCCTGGAATGCCGCCACGGACGGCTCGGGAAACTACAGCTTCCGCGTGGCGGCGGGAAGCTACACCTTGAGGGCCAGCCGGTTCGGCTATTTCTCGGCCACGCGCGAGGACCTTTCGATTGCCAACGGAGACATCAGCGATCAGGACTTTTCCTTGGTTCCCAAAGCCTCGGGGACCGTCTCCGGCATCGCCTACCTGGGAGATCACCTGGTCCTCTCGCAGGTGGTGGCTTCCACGGTCAACGCCT
>JACQJP010000032.1 GCA_016204975.1 Elusimicrobiota bacterium | reverse complement strand
GACCGGCCTGTGGGACCCGACTACGGTCGGGGAGTGACGGCTCAACACGCCTTTGGGGCCCGGCCTGGATAGGAGCAACCTCCTGAGGATAGACAGGCCTTTCTTCACGCTGATTCAAGTCAAAGGCAACCGCAGAAAGTTGTGCAAACCTGTCTGAGTTTTGCGGAGTCCCTCCTTGAGAAGCCACCATATCCAGGATGCCGCCGTAGCCCTCTTGCCGCAAATGCGCTTCCACACCCTCCAGTTCTTGCCGGGCGGTCTTCTGCCCCTGAGCCACCCAAACCCTCAAGGCTTCCTTCTCCTTCACTAGAAGCTCCGGGCTTGCAAAAGAAACCGCCTCCACCCCCTGCTCCAGCAAACCCTGCGCCTCCTCCAAACCGATCCGCTCATAGCGGATCTGATCGTCAACGATATTGTAGGGCCGGACAAATCCCCCATCCACCTGAATCAACCGGGGGAATTGGACTCGCCCAAAAACAAGGAGAGGGGGCAAAACAGGAGACACCCCTACCGCTGCGGCCTTCCCGGCCGGAGCCTTCCGCAACCCACCGGCCAAAGATTGATAACTCCCCAAACCCGGGGAGGTCAAAATGAGACTCCCACAAATCAAGGCGGATAAGAACTTGGCAATCATGATTTACCTCCCGTGGTGATTACCTGGCGATGGTCAATCTTTCGGATATCCGAGGCACAATCTTCCAGCAGCTTAAAAATCCTCGAGTTGCCTTCCGTGATGAGGTTTGAGAGATCTTGCTTCATCTGCCTCATCTCACACTGTGTATTCACCAACTCTTTGGCAATCCGGTCAGTCTTTTGGTCAACACTGCGGATTTCCGTGCGAAGCTCTGATTTCGCCGAATCTACAGCTCTATGGATTTCCGTGCGAAGCGCCTTCGTAGCGGAACCTACAGCGCTGGTTACATCCTCCTTAGTAGCTGCTGGTTTCCCTTTCTTAATCGGCATTGAATCAATGCTACCACATCCCCATAAAACCTCTATGGGTCCAAAGTCCTAGAAAACAAAAGAAAAAGGTCCTAGGAGTTCCTAGGACCTTTGCCAAAAACCTCCGGGACCAAAGGTCCCTTTAGCACCCTTCGCAGTGCTTCGGGCGCCCGCCAAGCGCCCCCCAGGGGGCGCCAGCGTGCTAGAAAGTAGACCGGAAGGTGGAGGAGAGTTCCTGCCGGACCGCCGCCATGGAAGGAGAGCCGTTTAGAATTTTTTCCATCGAGGTCATGGAGGAAGGCTGGAGGCCGCAGGGACAAATTTTTTCAAAAAAATCCAAGTCAGGATTGACGTTCAACGCAAAACCGTGGTAGGCGATCCCCTGGGAGACGGCGATGCCGATGGAGGCGATTTTCTTTTTTTCCACCCACACCCCGCGAAATCCCCGAATCCTATTGCCGGAGATATCGAAAGCTGCCAAGGTCTGCAGAATCACCTCCTCCAGCAACCGAAAATAATCCGAAATTTTAAGGTTCTTTTCCTGCAGATGGAGAATGGGGTACCCCGCCAACTGGCCGGGGCCATGATAGGTGACGCCCCCTCCACGCTCCACCTCATAGACGGGAATGGAAGAAGGGATATCCTGGGAATCCTTGCGCAAACCCCTCCCAACCGTATAGACAGGGGAGTGCTCAACCAAAAGAAGGGTATCCGGAATCTTCCCCGCAGATCTCCTGCGCACCAGTTCCTTTTGCAGGGTCCAGACCTTCCGGTAATCCCGCAAACCCAAGTCGACAACTCGAAAGGCTGATCCCTTCAATGAGCCGGCAGAGGTCGCTGAGGAAACACAGGTAAGCAGCACTGGTTATGCCTTTTTGGCCAAGAGATGAATGGCCTGACCTAGGGCCGCCTCGGCAGCCTCATGGAAAGCTTCCGGGAGGGTCGGATGGGGGTGGATGGTGGAGGCGACGTCGGATAAGGTGGCTCCCAGCCGAATCGCCAGACACGCCTCGCTGATCAGATCGGAGGCCTCCGGCCCGACCATCTCCGCCCCCAAAATCTTCTGGCTCTCCTTATCCGCAATCACCTTCACAAACCCTTCCGGCTCCCGAGAGGTCAAGGCCCGACCGCTGGCGGCGAAAGGGAACCTTCCCGCCAAAACCTCCCGCCCGCCGGCCTTCGCCTCCTTCTCACTCAATCCCACCGCAGCGATCTCCGGGTCGGTAAAAATGGCCCAGGGCACCAAACCTTTGATTCCATTCCAGGCAGGGGAGCGGACTTTCCCGCACAAAAACTCCGCCAAGAGAACTCCCTCCCGGGAGGCCTTATGGGCCAAGAAGGGTGGGCCGGCCACATCCCCAATGGCATAAATTCCAGAAACCGTGGTCTCAAAATTCTCTCCCGCCCGGATAAAACCCTGCTCATCCAACCGGACTCCAAGGGCCTCCAGACCCAAGTTCTCCGTATGGGGCCTTCGTCCCACACTCAAGAGGATTCGATCGGCGACGACTTGAACCGATCCCTGAGGCGTCTGGATGACGACTTCCAGCGCTCCCTCCTTTTGCCGGTATTCCAAGGCCTTAGACCCGGTGTAAACTTCCACCCCCATTTTTTTCAAAGACTTGACCACCACCTGAACCAAATCCGGGGAGATGCCCGCAAGAAGCTGGTCCATGTACTCCACCACGGTGACCTGGCTGCCCAGCTGGGCATAAAGCGTTCCGATCTCCAATCCAATGACCCCCCCTCCGATCACCGTGAGCCTCTGCGGAAGCCGTCGAAGCTCCAAGGCCTCCTTGGAGCTCAAGACCCGACTGCCATCCAGCTTAAATTTCGGCAGCTCCATAGGAGAGGAACCGGTGGCTACGACGGCATTCTCGAAAGCAACCTTCTCCGGACCCTGCCCGTCGGAAGCTACCTCCGCCTCCTTCGGGGAAAGAAACCGAGCGGTTCCCTTCAAAACCTCCACCTGGTTTCCCCGGCAAAGTGTCTGGATGCCGCCCTGGAGGCTTCGGATGAGACCCTCCTTCCATGCTTGAAGCTTCTCCAGATTGACGCGAAGTCCCTCCAGCTCAATGCCAGCCTCTTTGGAGTTTTTAGCCCTGTGAACCAAACGGGCCGCCGAGATCAAGGCCTTGGAAGGGATGCAACCGTAATTCAAACATTCGCCTCCCAAGGCATCCCTATCCACCAGAAGCGCCTTGCGCCCCAGCTGACCCAGCTTTAAGGCCGCGACGTAGCCGCCGGGACCGGCCCCGATGATCAAAGTCTGCGTCTGTCTCGCCATAGTCAAGTGCTTTGAAGGAAAGGGGGGCTAAACGAGGGTCCGGGGGTTTTCTAGGGACTGGACCAGGGTCTTCATGAACTCCGCTGCCTCGGCCCCATCCAAAATCCGGTGGTCAAAAGAAAGCACAAGATTTAAAATATCCCGGATGATCACCTGGCCCTCTCGAACGACAGGCTTCTGAGCGATCTTCAAAACCCCCAGGATGGCCGCCTCCGGGTAGTTGATGATGGGGGTGGCGTAGACCCCGCCGATGGGGCCTACGTTGGTGACGGTAAAGGTTCCCCCTGAAATCTCCGAAAGCTCCAACTGATTCTTCTTGGCTTTTTGGGTCAAACGGTCCAGCTCCTTCGCCAAATCAAAAATTCCCAAGCGGTCGCAATCCTTGATGACCGGCGTAAACAGGCCATGCTCGGTGGCGGTGGCCACCGCCAGGCAGTAGTACCTTTTGAGCACAATTTCATTCTCTGATTCATCCCAAGAGCTATTGAGATGGGGAAACTGCTTGAGCGCCTTCACGGTTGCCACAAGAATGTAGGGCAGGTAGGTGAGTTTGACTCCCTCGGAGGCCGCCTTGCCTTTTTGCTCTTCCCGCAAGGCCACCAGCTCCGTGACATCGGCTTGCTCAAAATGGGTGACGTGGGGGATTTTAGCCCAAGACTCCGCCATCTTCTCCGCGGTGCGCCTGCGGATGCCGCGCACAGGAATTCTTTCCTCCGGTCTGCGTGCGGACGCCTCCGCTGGAGCAGCCACCCGACGCACATCCTCCTCGGTAATGCGCCCTTGTGGGCCCTTGCCGGAAATTCGGCTTAAATCCACCTTGAGCTCCTTCGCCAGGTTCCGGACCGCGGGGGTGGCCAAAACTCCGCCCTGAACCTCGGAAGCAGGGACCATCCGGGCGACGGATGCAGTGCCTCGGCCGGCAGAGGCCGAAGAAGGGATGGGGTTGTTTCCTTGGGCAGAAAAACTCTCCCCCTTCTGTCCTATGACCACGATGGGCTCCCCCACCCGGACCACCTGGCCGGGGTCCGCCAAAATCTTCAGTATCGTACCTGCCTTGGGGCTGGAGATCTCCACCGTGGCCTTATCGGTCAACACATCCACCATCTTTTGATCCGCATGGACCGCTTCCCCCTCGCGGATATGCCATTGGATGATCTCGCCTTCGCTTAAGCCCTCCCCCACATCCGGCAGTTTAAATTCAAAAGCCATGGTTTTTCCTAAAACTTGAGGGTCTCCCGAATTCCCCGAACCACGCGATCCACATCCGGGAAGTAATATTTTTCCAGCTTATAAAGCGGGGTGGGAACATCATAGCCCGTCACGCGCACTACCGGAGCCTGGAGTTTGAGCAGCGCCCTCTCATGGATTAAAGCGCTGATCTCCGAGCCCAGGCTGCAGGTGCGCGGAGCCTCCTGAGCGATGACCGCCCGTCCGGTTCGAGAGACGGATTCCAAGATGGTCTCCAGATCCAAAGGCGCCAGGGTTCTCAAATCCACCACCTCCACCTCCACGTGCTCCTCACTCAAGTAAGCGGCCGCCTGGAGGCAGGTGTGCACCATCGCTCCCCAAGCGATCAGCGTCACCTCCTTGCCCGGGCGTACCACCTGGGCTTGACCTATGGGAACCGTATATTCCCTTTGCGGCACGGGAGCTTTCACCGAGCGGTATATCCGCTTGGGCTCGAAGAAAATGACCGGATCCGGGTCCCGGATCGCCGAGACGATCAAGCCCTTGGCGTCATAGGGATTGGAGGGGATCACCACCTTGATGCCCGGGGTATGGGCGAAATAGGCCTCCGGACTTTCGGAGTGGTGCTCTGGGGCATGCACCAGCCCTCCGTGCGGAGAACGCACGACCATGGGAACCGTAAAGCGGCCGAGAGAGCGACTGCGCATGCGCCCAGCGTGGGAGATGATCTGGTCGAAGATGGGCGGCAAAAATCCGTCGAACTGAATCTCGGCCACCGGCCGCAAGCCATACATCGCCAACCCGATGGAAGCCCCCACAATGCCCAACTCCGCCAAGGGGGTATCCACCACGCGACTTTCCCCGAACTCCTTTTGCAGGCCCTCCGTCACGCGAAAGACCCCTCCGTTGACCCCCACATCCTCCCCCAAAACGATCACCCGGTCATCCCTTTGCATTTCCTGACGCAAACCCAGATTGACCGCCTGGACAAGATTGAGGTCTTTCGTAGAAGAAGACTCGACCGGGGAGGTTTTTTTTGGATGCACCGCGCTCTCCTTTACTAAGACCGGGTCCTTCATGGAAAGCGGCCTTCCTTGTCCAAAATCACAGTGTCTTTTCTAGAGTCCTTTTCCTTTAGATATTCCTCCAGCGCCTTCCTCTGCTCTAAAACATTCCAGGGAAGCTCCGCAAAGGTATGGTCAAAAAAGCTTACCGGGTTTGGAGCCGCAAAAGCCTCCGCCTCCTCCACCGCCGCCTCTACAACCAGATCCGCCTCGCTGGAGAGTTTCGTCTCCTCCGCTTCGCTCCAGAGCCTTTCCTGAAGCATATACTTCTTCAGGCGCACAATGGGATCCAGCTTTTGCCACCTGGCGACCTCCTCCGCACTGCGGTAGCGGGAGGCGTCATCAGCGGTGGTGTGATCCCCCAGGCGGTAGGTCTCGCACTCCACCAAGGTGGGCCCTTTCCCTGCGCGCGCCCGCTCCACCGCCGCTTGGGTTGCGCGATGCACGGCAAAGACGTCATTGCCGTCCACCTGAATCCCCTCCATCCCATAGGAAAAGGCTCTTTGAGAAAAGGTGGGAGCGGCGGTCTGGCGGCTTCTGGGAAGCGAGATGGCCCATTGGTTGTTCTCGCAGACAAAGATGATCGGCAGCCGAAAAACCCCGGCAAAGTTCAGCCCCTCGTGAAAATCGGCCTTGGAGGTGGCCCCATCCCCAAAATAGCAAAGCACCACCTCGCTTGTCTTTTTTTCCTTCTGCGCCTTGAGCTTGGCTCCCCAAGCCAACCCCACCGCAAAGGGAATCTGGGTGGCGATGCAGATGGTTGGGAACAGGTCCCTCTGATCCGGCGCGACCCTGGCTCCCCGGGCATCCCCCCCCCAGTAGATCAAAATGTTCTTGAAGGGCACACCCCGGGTATAATAGGCTCCGGCGCTCCGATAGGTGGGAACCATCCAGTCCGACTTCTGCAGACAATAAGGAGGCGCCACCTGAGAGGCCTCTTGTCCGGAGATCGGAGCATAGGTCCCCAGCCGCCCCTGCCGCTGAAGCCTAAAGGCCTTCTCATCGAAGCGGCGAGAAGTCACCATCAGCCGATAGATCTCGCGGATCTGATCGGGACGCAACTGCGGCTTCAAAGCGGGATCGCAGCGGCCTTCGCAATCCAACACCTCCAGCCGCTCCACTCGATATTCCGCAAGCCTTTTAAGCGGCAAGGGAAGTAGCCTCCATAAAAAACTCGCCCGCCCGGTAGGAGCTGCGCACAAAAGGCCCGCTGGCCACATAGAGAAAACCCAGCGAGAGGGCGATTTCCCTAAGTCTTACAAACCGCTCCGGAGCTACAAACTCCGTCACGGGAAGATGCCGGACCTTGCCGCTAGGCCTCAAATACTGGCCTAAGGTCAAAATATCCACTCCCGCCCCCTTCAAATCCCGCATCCCCTCCACCAACTCTTCCTCCTTCTCACCCAACCCTACCATCAAGGAGGATTTCGTGTAGCCTGCGGGCTTTTTCTGCTTCAGTTTCCTTAAAACCTGCAGGGATTTGACATAACCGGCCCGAGGATCCCTCACCGCAGGGGTCAGGCGCTCCACCGTTTCCAGGTTGTGCGCCACCACGTCCGGACCGGCCCCCAGCACGCGGTCTAAGCCCTCCTCCTCAAAATCCGAAATTAAAACCTCTACCAGGATCCCGGGATTTGCCCGCTTGACCTGCCGGATGCATTCCGCAAAATGCCCCGCCCCCTGATCGGGGAGATCGTCCCGGCAAACGGAGGTCAAAACCACATAGCTTAAGGCCAGCTTCCCCAAGACCTGCGCCAAATGGGCGGGCTCGTCCTGATCCAAGGGGCGCCCCCTCCGGCGAGTCTGAACCGAACAAAAATGACATCCCCGCGTGCAGAGGTCCCCCAAAACCATGAAGGTGGCCGTTCCCCCTCCCCAGCATTCCGCCACATTGGGGCAGCGCGCCTCCTCACAAACCGTGTGCAGGCCGTAGCGACCCAAAAGCTCCCGGATGCGGTGATAGTTTTTCCCGGAGGGAGGGCGGACCCTGAGCCAAGAGGGGAGGGAGGAACTAACTCCTCGCTGCATCGGCGAGCCTCATCTTCTGGATTTTTTCTTGAAGCTTCACAATGGCGTATTGCAGGGCCTCCGGCCTAGGAGGGCATCCCGCGATGTAGACGTCCACCGGAATGATGCGGTCCACCCCTTTGACGACGGAATAGGAGTCGTAGTAAGGCCCCCCGCAGTTAGCGCAGCTTCCCATGGAGATCACAAATCGAGGTTCCGGCATCTGGTGGTACAAGGTGCGGATGGGCTCCGCCATTTTCTTGACCACCGTCCCGGCGATGATCATCACATCCGCCTGCCGGGCGGAGGGCCGGGGGATGATCCCGAAGCGGTCCAGATCAAAGCGGGAGGCATAAGAGCCCATCATCTCGATCGCGCAGCAAGCCAGCCCGAATGTCAAGGGCCACAAGGAAGACTTCCGGGACCAATTGATAAAGGCATCCGCCGTGGTCAGCAGGAGTTCTCCCCCTGGAAGCCCCTTGGTGATGCCCGGCAGTTTCTCTAAGATGATGCCCATATATTTCTCCGGCTGGAAACATTATATAAAAAATAAAATGCACGGGCGAAAGAGGCTGCGGGGTATGGTAAAATAGCTTTCCAAGACAACCGCCCCATGAACTTCCACTACGCTGCGGTCAACACCTTGTATCTCCTCGCGCTCAACATCTGGATCGTGGGGGAGATCCTGATGGCCCTTCTCATCCTGCCGCGGATATTCAAATCTCTTCCCGATCAGGTTCACCCCTCCGAGATTGCCGACGCCTTCATGGAGCGCTTTGCCAAAACGAAGTGGACCTGCCTGGGGATTCTTTTTTTTACTTCCCTGGTGAAGCTATGGGCATGGGAGCAACCCACCCCGTGGATTCTACTGCGCTACGCCGCCATCCTCATCATGGCCACGATCTACATGGGCCGGGTGACCAAACGAATTTCTTTCTCCGTTCCCGTCGCCTACCTGGAGGTTCTCTTCGCCATGGTCGCCCTATTCTTTAGCTAGCTGGCGACTATTGCGGCAGGTGTGGCTGGAAGGCCCGCTGGACCTTCTGTAGCAGTAAATCCTCGTTGAAGATCCGCTTGACCAGATAATCCTCGGCCCCGAAATTAAAGGCGCGCTCCACAATCTTCATATCTTCATGGGCCGTCAGCATAATGATGTGTGTGCTCTGGAATGCGGCGTCATTCTTCAAGATGCGGCAAAGCTCCAAGCCGTCCGTTCCCGGCATATCCACATCCAGAAAGACCAAATCCGCGGATTTCCTCTTTAGCTCCTCATAGGCGGAGGCAGCCCGATCAAAACTCTCCACCTCATACCCATGCTCTTCCAAAACCGAGTGGATGAGTTTTAGGATCTCCGGATCATCGTCCACCACAAAAATTCTACGTTTCTTCATTGGCGCCTCTGTCTGTGGGACCCGACTACGGTCGGGGAGTGCCGGATCAACTCGCCTTTGGGGCCCGGACTGGTAAAACTATTCTATGAAATTAGCGCGGCTCTATAAAATCACGCTCTTGCCCAACCTTAAAAAAATGACCTCAAACTTCCAATCCTTCCACCCGGTCCCCCTCCGGACCGCCTCCAGATACATCCGGCGCTGCTGCCGGTACTCCCCCGCCCAAGCGCGCATCTCGAATGCCGGCCTGTGGGACCCGACTACGGTCGGGGAGTGCCGGCTCAACACGCCTTTGGGGTCCGGCACGCGGTCCGTCTTATAATCAGCCACCCTGTAGCGGCCCCGCCACTCATAAAGCAGATCCATACTGCCCCGGACCACCTGGTTTCCATAGGGATATAGAAAGGGCACCTCGCGCCCCAAAATACGAGAGCCTGCGATCCGCCGGTAAACCTCGGATTCAAAAAAGCGGTGCAGAATCTCCTCCGCCTCCTCTCCAAGAGCCTTCTCCAGCCCCGGCTCTCCAAAACGCCCCCGCTCTATCTGCGTCAGAGCCTTGTGAATTTTCTCCTTTAGCAAGATCGGGTCCTTGAGTTTTGCAGGGGAGGATCCAAAATCCCACCCCTCCAGCACCGCATGGCACAGCTGGCCCACCAAAAGCCCGGATCCCGTTCCAGTCCGCCCGGCCTGTGGGACCCGGAGAGACTTTTCGGAAAGCGCCGTAGGACTTAGAAAGCACGGGGCCTCCTGTACCGCCGCCCATCTCTTCTCTCGCGCTTTCCAATCCAAAGCCAGACGCCTCCACCCAGCCTGTGGGACCCGACTACGGTCGGGGAGTGCCGGCTCAACACGCCTTTGGGGTCCGGCCTGTGAAGAATCGGTTTTTTCCTTTGCTTGTCTTCCACTCTTCGGCTTGCCTAGCTCCTGCACGGAAATCCGATGGACGCGAGCCGCCCGAAAAGTCCCCGCCTTCTGGATCAGGCCGCTCAAAGAGCCCTGGGGGGCCTTATGCTCATTGGATAAGAGAAAGAGCTTGTGCCGGGCGCGGGTCATGGCCACATACAAAATCCGGACCTCCTCTTCCTTCTCCCGTAGCTTCTTTTCCTGTTCTAAAAGGAGCATCTGAGGAGTGGCCACCCCCGCCTGCCTCAACCGAAAACCCACCCTCCGGGAGGCCTCCTCCCAAAGGCAGGATGGGCTCTGCCGGGAGCCGGAAACCGCAGCCGAAAGATTGGGAAGGAAAATGACGGGAAACTCCAACCCCTTGGCTTTATGGACCGTTAAAACTCGGACCGCATTGAAGTTCTCATCCGCCAGAGGGCTTTCCCCCTCCTCCTCCAGCCCGGCCACCGCCTCCTCTAAAGCCCCGGCAAACTCCCGAAGGGTTCGGCCGGCAAACTCCCCGGCCTCAGAAGCCAGGCGCAAAAGCTTGGTGAGGTTAGAGGCGGTCTGCTCCCGATGGTAGGCCAGGGAACAAAGCTCCACAAGATGGGTATCATTTAAGAGGCGATGGACCAACTCGCTCAGGGGCATCCTGCCCACGAGGGCGTGGAAGCTCCGAAGCATGCGGTAGAAAGCCGCTGTGCGCGCGCTGCAAGAGAGGTTTTTCGGCGGATCGGAAAGATAGCATAAAGCGCCCTTTTGGCTGAGTTCATAAAGTTGCAAGTCGGTCAAGCCCACCAAAGGCGAGCGCAAAAGACCCACCAGGGAGACAGGATCATAGGGATCCTCCAAGGCACACAAAAGATTCTGAAAATCCACCACCTCCTGAGCCGAATAAAAATACTTTTCCCCCGTCACTACATAGGGGATGCCGGCGCCTCTCAAGGCCTCCAGATAAGGCGGGTGAGGCGTGGAGGTTCTAAAAAGGATGGCCACATCCCGGAAGAGAATTTTTTTGGAGCAGTGGGAGGAAATCCACTCCGCAATCCAGGCCGCCTCTGCCTGACGGGTCGCCTCCGCAGAGACCGGCGCCGCCTGGTTTGAGGAGCTCACCTGAACCCACTCCACCCCAGAACCTTCCACAGGCCGGGTCCCAAAGGCGTGTGGAGCCGGCACTCCCCGACCGTAGTCGGGTCCCACAGGCTCGGAGTTCTTATGGGGATAGATGGGGATATAATCCGCCTGATAGGGGGAGCGGCCGTCCATGATTTTGGAAAATATCTCATGCACCGGATCCAAAATGCCGGCCGGACTTCTGAAATTGACCTGCAGGTGCAAAAGCTCCGAGCCTTGCCGAATCATCTGCCTGGTGAACCGGCGGTAGGCGACGATGTCGGCCCCCCGAAAATGGTAGATGGACTGCTTGGGGTCTCCCACCACAAAAAGTTTTCCGGGCTCCAGATTCACCTCCTCCCAACAGCGCGCCGATTGCCCTCTTTTCTCGCACAGGAAAAACAGAATCTCTCCCTGGAGGGGATCGGTGTCCTGAAACTCATCTATCAGAATGGCCTCAAAAGTCCGCTTCAAATCCTCCCGCACCGTCCGATGGCCGACCAAAAGCTCCCGGGCCCGGACCAGGAGCCCATCGAAAGAGAGCCAGTCCTTATGGAGAAGCTCTCGCCGAAACCTTTCCACAAAAGGTCCCACCACCTCAAATGCTTCTCGAATTTTTTCCAACGAGGCAACCCCCTCCAAGCTTCTGAGCTGACACAAATCTCTGGCCAAGCAGGCCAAATCCTCCAGACCCACCTCCGGCAAAAGCTTTTTCCACAACCCCTTACGCGGGGCCTCCTCCCCCAACTCGCGGTCCAGCCAAAGACTCCACTGCGACCTGAAAAACTCCTCAAAGGACCTTCCCTCATCCACCTGAAACTCCGGGGAGATCCCCGACTCCAAGGGGTACAGGCGCAGCAAATCTGCGGCGAAACTATGGAGGGTTCCGATGGAGGCCCGATCCATCTCTAGCAACGCCCTCTGGGCCGACACCTCAATCTCCTGTTTGGAGCGCCGCCACTGCGATTGCAGTCTCTGCACGATCTGCAGCAGATGAGGATCGCATACCCCATTGGTCTGCCCCGCCCAACGGACTATCGCCTCCAAGGTCTGCGCGAGCCTGCGCTTCAGTTCTCCGGCGGCCTTCTCGGTGAAGGTCAGGGCCACCGCCCGGGAAATCTGACAGCGCCGGCCCAGCAGAAGAAAGATGAGACGATCCACCAGCAGCGTCGTCTTGCCCGTCCCCGCGCCGGCCTCCACCACGGCGTTCCCATCCAAGTGCGTGCGGGCCGCCCAACGGCTCTCCTCGTCCGTCAAAACCCGGGGGCTGCGACGGGTGCTCACGATAGAACTTTTTTGAAAGAAAAATTCTTCACCGCATGAAACCCCTGAAAGCCGGCTCCGCATCTCGCGCGCAGCCGGGTGGCCCAATGGCCCTTCCGGCAACTCCGCGAGAAAGCGCACCACTGGCAGTGCCCCCCCGCCCCCTCCTTGGGGTAGATCCAAAACTCCCCCCGAAACAAAAGCCCTAGAAAAATTTCCAGATGCCTGGCCGCCCGGGTCCGCCAGGCCCGAAACTCGGGCCAAGGGATCTCTTGGATGGTTTTTGCCTCCGAGCCGTTGGGGTCCTGCTCCAAAATTAAAAAGGCAGTCCCCTGAGGCTCCCAGCCCGGACCCTTCTCCCGCTTCAAGGCAGCCAGAAGAATTTCCAGGTAAAGTAAAGGCTGGAGCTGGTTGCCCCGTAAAACCTCCGCCAAGAGATTTCCCTTCTTACCCCTCGTCTTGTAATCAAAGACCCAAAAACGCCTCCGGACCTCATCTAAGTCCACCCGGTCCGGAAAACCGTGCAAAAGAAGCTCCCGGCCCTTTCCCAAGAGGGTTTGGGAAGAAGACGCCGAAAACTCCTGCTCAAAATATACAGGAAGATGCCCACTCTCCCGAACCCTCTGAATGTCCCCAAGGAGAAATTCTCTCAAATGCGCAAGCATCCGTTCGCGCAAAACCTCCCACAAAACGGGATACAATCCCAGACTCTTCCAGTGGTATTGACGAAATACCTGCTGTTCGCACTCTTCAAAAACCTGCCGGGGAAACCCGGAGCGTTTCCCCTTCCAGTATCCCTGCTCCAAAAGCTTCCGATAAAAAAGTTCCAGAACCCGATGGTAGATTTTTCCGGTATCCTTTGAAGACAGGGTCCCCGGCTCCTGGGGCTCCTCCACCTCCCCCAACTTCAACACCCGGGAGGCAAAAAACTGAAAGGGGCAACGCGCCAAACTGGCCAGGGCGCTGGGAGAGAGCCCGGAGCGGCGAAGCGCCTTTAGAAACGGTCGGGGGGGACCGATCCGGCCATCAAATTCGCCGGGATTTCCGTAGGTATTCATGGCCTCCAAGGCCTCAGCCGGGCCGCGAAAGAGCTCCGCCTCCTTCCCCAGGCTTTCCAAAAAACCGCCCGGGGATTGCCCGGAAAAGGCCAGCCGCAAGGAAACCTCCTTGGGACTCAAGACCTCCCAAGGCTCTCCTCGAATCTTAGCCAGGGGCTGCTTCAAGATGCTTCTATTTTTCTTGGAATCCTCCAAACAGATGTCTCTGGTGCGCGCCAGTTCCTGCAGGTAGACGGAGGCAATCTTTGCCCTCCCTTCCTCGTCAGAACGGGAATAGATGCAGAAGAGCCCCTTCCGGGCTGAAGAAGTCAGCAGATGAAACAAGAGCCGCTCCTCCTCATATCCCTCCAGCTTGGGGCGAATCCCGTACCCTCCAGGGGAGCTCAGCACCCGGCGCACCGAATCGCGCAGCAAGGGGTCCTCCCGCACCTTGCGCGGGAAAAGCCCCTCCTGAAGTCCAATCAAAAAAAGATAGGCAAAGCTCTCCCCCCGAGCGGACATGGCATCCAAAACCCGAACTCCCAAATTCTCCCCTGGAAACTCCTGAAACTCTGCGGCCTTTAGCTTATCCTCCCAGGCTTCCAAAAAAACCTCTTCCTCCGCACCGATGCCCAGAAGCTCCAATGGCTCCAGCTCCTGAAGCGTCGCACAGGTCCCGTCCCAAAGACGCTTCTCCAAATCGGTCGCATCTGCAGGAAGCCGGAAGTACCTTTCCAAAACCTGTTGAGCACGCTGAATTCGGACCTTCCAAGGGGCTGGCTCCTGCAAAGCCCAGATCAGATTCCGGCGGACCTCCCGGATCCACTCCCAAAGCAGGCGGCCCTCCCGCTCCGGCTCCTCCCCTTCTAAAGAGAGTCCGCCTTCCAGAAAGCTCCTCACCTTGCCTTCCCATTGAAGCCACCCGCGCTGAATCCGAAGCCTCTGTGCCAGCCTCTTGAAGCCACGCCGGAGGAGCTTCTGTCTTTCCGGATCTCCCCAACTCTGTGTGCAAAGATAAGGGGAGGAAAGCAGGTCCTCAAAAAGGATGGCCGGAAAGGCCCTCTGCTTAAAAGAAAGCAGGGAGAAACAAAAACGGGGCAGCGGATGGCTCAGCAGAGGCCTTCCGGAGGAAAAGCAGGCCGGTATCCGGTTTTCCTCCAAGACCTGGCGCAAAACCATCCGGTAGGGCTCCAGGGTACGCGCCACAATACCGATTTGGTGAAAGGCGCAGCCTCCTCGAACCAGTTTTAAGATTTCCTTGGCCACCGTCCAGGACTCCTCCCGGGGACCCGCCGCATTCCACACCCGAACCGGCACGCTGGAGGCCTTTGGCCTCCCGGCCGGTACTCGCAGCCCTGCGGAGGGTGCCGGCGCGGGAGGCCGTCCCTCATCTGGTTGCAGGGCGATGGGGACTCGGCCCGCAGCATGAAGCTTCTCCTCGAAAAACCTCCGGGCAAAAGCGAAGGCCGGGTGTCCATGGCGGTAGGGAAAAAACAAGGTCGCCGGATGGTGTCTGGAGACCGCCTCAAAAAAATCGGTCTGGATGCCGGTCAGATCATAAAAACCGTAATAGAGAATCTCCTGAAATTCTTTCAGGTACGCAGAGCCCGGCGCCAGCTCCGTCGCCAGCCGGATCATGCCGCTGGGAACAGTCACGCCCAGCTCCTCCAAATGCTTTTGGTAGCGCTCCTGCAGATCCAGAAGCTCCAAAAGCCGCCTCGCCTCCTCCGGGTCCAGCCGAACCAGAGGCCTGCCGGACTCCTCGGTCTCGGCCAAAAGCTCCCGGACCCTCTCCGGCTCCACTCCGGAATCTACCAAGTCCTTGAGGCTGGCGCGCAAAGCGGGCAAAAAGCCCTTCGGCCTGCGGGACCCGACTACGGTCGGGGAGTGCCGGCTCCACACGCCTTTGGGGCCCGGCCTGTGGGACCCCGGAGGCCGGAAATCTTCCTCCAACAAGTGATCCACCAAAAAGTCATGGAACAGGCGGTCCGAGAGCAAGGTAACCGGACGAGGGTCCCCCTCCCGGATAATCTGGAAAGCGAGGCTGTAGAAGGTATGGAAATGGACGTTGAAAACGGCCAGCCCCTTCTCTACGGCCAAAAGCCTCTGGAGCCGGTCACAGAGCCTTCGGGAAGGCGCCACGACCACCACCCGGCAAAAAGGATCTGCCGCCTTGAGGCTCTGCAGCTTCTCCACAAGGGCTTCCTCCAAGATGGGGTGAAAGGGGCCGTACTGGACGCTGAGCATCTGTCTGCCCCACAGCATACCAGTTTCCCGACGCCTGGGGAAATGCTACAATAAGTTCCTCCATGACGATAAAAACCTCCGAAAAAAACTTCTCCGCGACCGAATCCCTCAAGGAACTGGAGCGCTTCACCACCCGGGCCATCTACCGCTACAGCCCTCTGGAGCTAGAAAAAGGACAGGGAGCGCGGGTCTGGGACCGGAGCGGCCGGGAATACATTGACTTTGCGGGGGGGATCGGCGCCTTGAACGTCGGCCACTGCCATCCCAAGGTCCTGCAGGCGGCCCGCGCCCAGATGGAAAAGCTGATCCACACCTGTTTCCATGTGGCCAGCTATGAGCCTTACCTGCGCCTTTGCCAAAAGCTCTGCGAGGCCATGCCGGGAAAATTTCCCAAGAAAGCGGTGTTCTTCAACAGCGGCGCCGAAGCGGTCGAAAACGCGGTCAAGCTGGCCCGCTACTTCACCCGACGGCCAGGGGTACTCGCCTTCGACTACTCCTTCCACGGAAGGACCCTCCTGGCTCTGACCTTGACCGGAAAGGAAAAACCCTACAAACATGGCTTCGGCCCCCTAGCCACCGAGGTCTACCACGCAGTGTATCCCTACCCCTACCGTCCTCCGGAAGGGGTGAACCCCTCCCAGGTGACCCAAAACGCCATGGATAGCCTGGAAAGGATCTTCGAGACACAAATTGAGCCCCAGAAGGTGGCCGCCATTTTGGTTGAGCCCATCCTGGGGGAGGGAGGGTTCGTGGTTCCTCCGGAAGATTTTCTGCCGAGGCTCCGCAAGCTCTGCGACCAGCACGGCATCCTCCTGATCCTCGATGAGATTCAAAGCGGATTCGGCAGGACCGGATGGATGTTTGCCTGTGAAAGAACCGCAACTATTCCGGACCTGATGACCGTGGCCAAATCCCTGGCCGCCGGATTCCCCTTAAGCGGGATCGTGGGGCGCGCCGAAGTTTTGGATGCCCCGGAGCCCGGAGGCCTGGGATCTACCTACGGCGGAAATCCCGTGGCCTGCGCGGCGGCCCTGGCCGTCTTCGAAATCTTCAAGGAGGAAAACCTCCTGGAGCGCTCCCAAAAACTTGGAAAAATCATCGGGGAAGCCTTTCAACGCTTAGCTCAAAAATTTCCCTTCGTGGGCGAGGCCAGGGGACTGGGGGCCATGCAGGCCCTGGAGCTGGTGCAGGACCGAGAGAGCAAAAAACCCTATCCCGAGGAAAAGATGAAGCGGATACTGTTTCTCTGCGAGGGCAAGGGGCTCCTGCTCCTCAAGGCAGGGCTTCATAACAATGTCCTGCGCACTCTGGTTCCCCTGGTGGCGAAAGAATCCGAGGTGGCCCAAGGGCTGGAGATCATAGAGTCCGCTCTGCAAGAGATCCAGAAGATCTAAAAACAACGCCGACCGTTTACTGAGCCATGAGAGCTACGACATTAGATCGGAAATCCGCAGGCCCCCAACGTGCCAAACGCCAAATTTTTAACCCGGCCACAGGAAAACCCATCACGGAAATTCCGGACTGGACGGCCGGCGAGGTAGAGAAAACCATTCAAAAAGCCCGCCGAGCATTCGAGGACAAATGCTGGTCCGGAAAAAACCCCGCCGAGCGCTCCGCCATCCTTTTCAAACTGGCGAATCTGATGGAACAAAATCAAGAAAAGCTGATTTCGCTGGAGGTCCAAAACACCGGAAAGCCACGGAAGCTGGTTCAGGAAGGGGATATCCCTTTCGCCATAGATAACCTCCGATTTTTTGCGGGGGCCCTGCGCGTCCTGGAAGGAGCGGCCGGCCAGGAGTACGTGAGCGGTACCGTCAGCTTCCTGCGAAGAGAGCCCATCGGGGTGGTGGGTTCGGTCGCCCCTTGGAACTACCCCATCCTGATGGCCGTCTGGAAGATGGCCCCCGCCCTGGCGGCCGGAAACTGCGTGGTCCTCAAACCTGCCGAATGGACGCCCCTGACGGCCCTGGAGTTGGAAAGACTGGCCCGGGAGGCCGGAATTCCGGAAGGCGTTTTTCAGGTGGTGACGGGAGCGGAGGCCACCGGAGCCGTTCTGACCTCCCATCCGCAGGTGGACATGGTCTCTTTCACCGGAGATACCGAAACCGGAAAGAAAATCATGCTGCAGGCGGCCCCTACCCTGAAGAAATGCCATCTCGAGCTGGGGGGCAAAGCCCCCTTCCTCGTCTTTGAGGATGCGGATCTCGAAGCCGCCGCCCGCGGCGCGGCCGTGGCTTCCACCCTCAACGCCGGCCAAGACTGCACCGCAGCCACCCGGCTTTATGTGGCGCAACCGATCTTCAAAAAATTCCTGGACCGCCTCACGCAACTGCTGGAATCGGTCCGGGTCGGCCTGCCCACTGATCCCCAAACAAACATGGGACCCCTCATCTCCTCAGAGCAACGGGCCCGGGTGGAGCGCTTTGTGGAAAGGGCCCTCAAGCAGGGGGCCAAGGCGCTTTGCGGGGCCAAAAGGCCAAAAAACGGGGCTCTCCAAAACGGCTTCTTCTACCTGCCCACCCTCTTGACCGGCGCCACGCAAAAATCCGAGATCGTGCAAAACGAGGTCTTCGGGCCGGTCGCCTGCGTACTATCCTTCCAGAAAGAGGAGGAGGCGGTTTCTCTCGGAAACGACGTGCGCTACGGCCTGGCGGCCAGCGTCTGGACGCAAAACGTGCCCCGCGCCCTTCGAGTCTCTTCCGCCCTGCGCTTCGGCACAGTCTGGATCAACGACCACCTGCCCCTGGCGTCGGAGATGCCTCACGGAGGCTTCAAGCAAAGCGGCTTCGGAAAAGACCTCTCCAAGCACGCCTTGGAGGAATACACCCAGATCAAGCACGTGATGGCCGATACGACCGGCCAGGCCCGCAAGCCCTGGCACACCCTCGCCCTGAGCCGCTAACATCCACCCTCCCTAGGACCTTTGGTCCAACCCCGTAGGACCTTGGACCCACCCAAAAGGTAGGTCTTTTTTTCTTAATTTTTTACCCCTTGGGCCCATGCAAAACTTTAGGTTTCCTTGTAAAGTGATGAGCGATCGGGGAGCTGGATATATACGGCTCGCCCATAGGAGGTAAAGAAGCGATGAGAAAAATTCTAGGTCTAGCGGCTCTGCTGGGTTTGTTCCAACCCGCTCTTGCCCAGAGCGAGGGAGCAGCCCTGGTGTTAAACTATACAGAGGGCGAATTGAGGAATTTGGTGGATAGCGTATGGGACCAAATGGGCGTAACGGAAAGTGATTCCAGTTTCCATGACTTCTCCAGCTTCTTGGAACAAGTTGCGCTAAGCTCTGATTATCCCAACGTTGCCCTCCGGGCTGTGCAAAAATATGCTGGATACTGTACAAATCCCAACACAAAGCGCTTCGAGCTATGTATGAGCTTTTTCGGGGGCAGCACCCGGAGGCAATCTTACGTCGTGAGCTCTTTGGGCAGAATCGCCCAAAAAACCGACAACCCGGCCATCTTTGGAGAAGCAGTCTCTACACTCATCGGAGCCCTTCGACTCACCCGAGGAGGGAATGGCAGTTACCACACGCGGACCGGGTACGTCAGTTTTGCCGACCCAGCCATCCTGGCGGCCATACAGCTCCAGGAGATTTACACGGGCCTCCTGATAAAGCTGCAGTCGGACCCAGAAGATGCACCCCACTACGTTCGGGACATGAACAGGATTATGCAGGCTTTGGATGGGACCAAGCAGCAAGATACGGTTTCCGAAATCAGAGCAGCCGCAGAAAAAGCGGAGAATGAGATCATCCAACAGCTGAATATATATGCCACTCAAACTGGTGGGCCCATCCTTGCGGTCTTAGAGAGGCCGGGCGGCACGCCCGTTGTAGCCAGGCCAAAATAAACCTGTCATTAGACTTAGTTTTAGAGGCAGAAAATCTGTCCCTGGGAGGGCCAACCATGAAATCAGACGCCTATGCGAAGAAGAATACAAAACTTGCAGGGATTCATCAGTGTATTGAATTCTACCGAAAAGAGCTACAGGAACACCCCTTAGGTTCCTTCATCGAGCAAGGGCGACTGCCCCGAGAGATCGCCCAGGAGTTTGCACTGTACCTATTTGCGGACAGCTGGCAGTGGCCTCCCATGCTGACTGCCATGCGGGGCCGTGTCCAAAACACCAAACTCAGGGAAGCGATCTGGGACAATATCCTGGATGAAACGGGGGCCCAAAAAGACTCCCACGTTACCCTCTGCCTGGAGTTTCTAGAAAGCCTCGGCATCCCCGCATCCTTGGACAGTGGCCCCAACCTCAATGGGACGATCAGCATCGCCCGGAGGCTCTCGGAGGCCCAGATTGCCGGGTGGCTTCTGGCCGCGGAGGAGTTGACGCTGGATCTGTTCCGGTTGGCCCGCAAACAGTTCGAGAGAACACCCGGGGGGGACCTGCGCTATATTGACGAACACCTGGAGGCAGACATCGAGCATTCCCGATGGCTTTGGGAGTCTGCCGAGTCCCTACTGAATCAAAGGCCCTGCCTGAAGGAAATCCTCTGTGGAGTCGGTCTGGGCTCCCGAGCCACGCTGGAGGTACTGGATAAGTTGTTCGAGAAGGCCCTGGCCAGCGCGCCCCCTTGCATAAAAGGACAGGTTTTGCTCAACGGGCATAAAAAATAGCGGGCGAAGATTGACGAACCAGACGGAAGGTTAGGCTCGTGGGGTGGCGAGCAATATTCCCGCCAAAACCGCCGCAATACAGGCCCATTGAAGCCGGGTTATTTTTTCCTTCAGAATCATCCAGGCAAAGGCGATTGTCACGAGCGGATAGGCTCCGCTGAGCGGAGTGACAATGGAGACGGGACCCCACCGGGTGGCTATGATGACGCTGAGATCTGCTCCCGCCAACAGGGCCGTGGGGAGGAAACTCCAACCCCATCCACGGCCAGGGTGGGGGCCCTGCCTCCCCCGCAGAAAACCATAGACCCCCAAAGTCACCAGGCTCCCAAGGACATTAAATAGCGAGAGGTTGGCTTCGCTGGCACCCGGTAACCCATAAGCGTATTTGACGATCACATGGACCGCGGCCCAGATGATGAGAGCGGCAATTGCCAAAGGGATCCAGCGTTTGTCGGAGATAGCGGCATTGGGATCAGCAGGCGCGTAGGAAAGACCGATGCAGCCAAGTATGACCAGTAGAACCCCCGGATACTGCAAAGGAAGCAGCACCTCGCTCAAAAACAGCCGGGCAAACAACACCGTTAGAGCAGGATAGGCAGCCGATAGCGTGCCGACGATGGAGATGGGACCAGTGACGATAGACTCAAAAAAAAGAATCCAGCCGATGCCGTCCAGGATGCAAGCCACTAGACCCAGCACGAAGAACTCCTGGCCCTCAGCGGAAAAAGGCGGGGGATGATTCCGGGTGAAGAAAAAACCCAAGTTGACTACGCTTTTGGCTGCAACGTAGCAGAGGCAAAACCAGGCAGGGGAGACGTCCCCGATATATTTCTTGGCCAACCCCTCCCCGATGCCATAAAAGAACAACGCCAGCAAAGTGGGGGTCAGCCAGACCCAAGGATTCATCGCGATAGGACCTTTTGCCTACCTATTCGCTTCTAAAAACCTGCGTGCCTCTTGGCTGGCGCGGTGCCCGGAAAGAATCGCCCCCTCCATGGCCGGAATCTGCGTGGCCTCCCCTGCAAAAAAAATACGCCCCCAAGGCTGGGCCACCCTCGGGCGCACGCGACTTAAGTAGCCGGGATAGGGGATGGGCTCGGCATGGCCCCATCGCATGATGCGCACCTCCTCCACTTTTTGAGAAGAACCTGGAATCACCTTCTCCAGATCCCGCAGAAGAGCGGTCTTGAGCTCAGCATCACCGGTTTGGAGGAGCCTTCTCCGAGCCGCCTCCGACCCCATGGGCATATAGGCCAAGGCCACCTGGGGTCCCCTCCTCTTGCTGGTTCCATACTTTGGAAAATCCGTGAACACAAGGGAGGTGAAGATGGCGTCATTGGCCCACAGCATGTAGGACTTCGTCCAGACCGGCTCCCGAAAACCCAGCATGGTTACCACATAGGCCGAGTAGCGCACCTGGGCCAAGGCCTTTTCTTTTTCCCGGGGCATTCCCTGCAGGATACTCAAGATCACATGGGCGGGAATAGCCAAAACAGCCGTCCGAGAGCGCACCTGGAGGTTTTTTCCATCTTGTTCATAGAGGATGTTCACTCCGGAGCCATCCTGCCAGACCCGGGTAACCCAGGCACCGGTCTTCAAACGCTCCGAGAGGCTCTTAGCCAACGCCCGCACGGCAGTATAGGTTCCGTCCTCCCAGGTGTAAAAATCCTCTTCGCTGTTGAGCATCAAAAATCCGGCGAAGGCTGAGATCTCGCGGATGCCGGCCCCCAGCATGTCTTGGAGGAAGCGGTCATAATGGGAGGCGACCATCCCCCCATACTCCCGGACCAGGTGATCCCAAAATGTTTCCTCTTCCAACCTCTGCGACTCGAGATCCCCCGCGCGGAACGAAAAGGAAAAACGGTCCTCCTCATAGGCCTGACGGAGAAATTTCCATAGGCGAAGAAAGCCGGCCCGGGTCTGCGGGTCGTAGGGAAGTCGGGAGGCGCCCTCCCCTAAAAAATCCTCCACCAGCTGCCCGTTGACCATTAAGAGGTTGACGGGCGAGGGAACCTTGTGGGGTTTGAGATGCAGATCCTCGAACAATGTCTTCCAAGCTTCATAGGGTTCGGAATTAAAATACACGGTCCCCGTCGGATAGGGGATCCCCCGCCAGGACTCCGCCCGCCCGTGCCCCCCCGGGCGGTCCTCCTTCTCCAAAACCAGGACCTTCCGATCCTTCAAAAAATAAGCGGCGGAAAGCCCCGAAAAACCTCCCCCCACCACGACCACATCGTAGGGCTCCTTGACTGAGATCGGGTCCTCCAGCGTCCTGCCCGCAACAGAGGGGGCCTGCCGATCCCGGATCCTGGCATGGCAAACCGCGCAGCTCTCCCCCCGGAAAAATTTTTCTCCCCCCGCCGCATAGGACAGAGGGAAACAGCCGAAGAAAAGCGCCGCAGGAAAAAACCAAAGAAAAAATCCTCGGTGATCTTGAAGCCTCATCGAACCTTGTTTTTTAGTACAATGCGAAAGAAGCTTCCCAAGGAGGCATCCTTATGGGCATCGCCAAAGAGTCGGAATTCAAGGGAAACCCCGTGCTGGTCCTAACCCGTAGTCCGGAAGATCGCTTCCCGTTCCAGTTTGGACTCTCCAAAGCCCGCCTGATCCTGGAACACATAGAGGATATTAAAAAGTTTGTGGCCAAGTACGGGCAGCAACAGTCTTAAAAGACTGAGAGGCCGAAGAAATTTTAAGTGAGCTCCTCAAAAAGAGGAGCGATGTCCCTCTCCCAAAGCCTTTGCTCCGCCAAGGGCGCATCCTGAAGGGCAGGCATCTTTTGGGCTAGGTTTTCCTCAAGGGTCGGAAGACGGATTTGGTAGTAGACGCCGAGGGTCACTTCCTCGTCAGCGCTCCAGGCCTTCTCCAGAGCCTGAAGCTTTTTTTGCGCCACCTCACGGGCATCCTCCGGATTTTTTACCACCGGATCATACTGCATCTGGTCCAAATATCGAATTCTGGATTTCCCGCCGCGATCCTTGCCCGCATACCACGCCCGGCTGTGCAAATCGTTGTAGGTCGGGCAGGTTTGGTAAACATCAATGAGGGCGCTGCCCCGATGCTCAATCCCCCGTTGGATAAGACCCGTCAAGTGTTTGACATCCAAGGCGTAGCCCCGGGCGACAAAGGTGTAACCGGAGGAGAGCGCCAGGGCAACCGGATGGATGGGCTCCAGTATCGAGGGCTCCGGCATGGATTTCGTCTTTTTGCCCCTGGCCACCGTGGGAGAAGCCTGCCCTTTGGTCAAGGCGTAGACATCGTTGTTGTAAATGATATAGGTAAAATCCAGATTCCGGCGCCCCCCGGCCACAAACTGCCCCCCTCCGATGCCATAGCCGTCACCATCACCTCCCACCGCCACCAGTGTAATCTCCCGATTGGCCAGCTTAATGCCGGTGGCCATAGGCAGGACCCTTCCGTGCAGGGTGTGAAAGCCATAGGTGTTCAGATAATGCGGGGTCTTCCCGGAACAGCCGACCCCGGAAACGACCGCCACCTGATGCGGGGCCAGCCCCAGATTCGCCAAGGCGTTCTGAAGAGCGGTCAAGATCCCAAAATCACCGCAACCCGGACACCAATCGTTGTGGAGATCTGATTTATAATCCTGAACCGCATACTTTTTTTCCTGCACAGCCTGCTCTTCCATTGCGAAAACCTGACGACCGTTTATCCGTTTATTGATTATATCCCGGCGGAATGGGAACCGGCGTGGGCTGCATCCGGCGGGAGTTTTCCCGAAGACGGACCAGATCCCGAACCTCCCGAATTCCCTCCTCCTCCCGACGCACCCTGCCTTCGGAAACCACGATCCGCTCGGTGCCCCTCTGCGCGGCGGCCTGCGCCGCCAATACCTCCGAGCGCGAGATCGGACGGCCATCGTATTTTACGACATGAGAATCCATGGATAGGCCCGTCTTCTCGCGGACCAGGCCGGCCAACTGAGAGGAATAGTTTTGGTCAAAGCAGATCGTTTTCTTAGAGCGCGACAAAATCTTCCGGACCGCCTCCCGTGGAAAAGGATGCAGCAGCTTGATCTGCAAAAGCCGGACCTTTTTAGAGACCAGACCCGCGGCGTCTTGAAGCACCCCCTTGGAAGAGCCCCAAAAGACCCAGGTCCATTCGGCACTCTCCGGCCCCCAAAGTTCATACTGGTATTTCACCGCAATCTCAGAGAGGGCCTTGGGCTCCTTGCCCATCCGTTTGGCCATCATGGCGATGCGGTTGGCGACACCCTCGCTGATATGCCCGGTCTCATTGTGCTCGTCGCTGGTAGCCCAAAACTGGCCGCCGGCAAGACCCGGGCGCGAACGGGGGCTGATCCCATCTTCCGTCAAGGCATAGCGAAGATAGGGGCCGTTTTTCCGGCTCGGATCGAACCACCGGCCTCGGTCCACCCGAAGGCCATGCACCGGAAAAGGGGGCAGGGTCACCATCTGGCTGGCCAGGTGTTTGTCAAAAAGAAGCAGCACCGGCATCTGGTAGCGATCGGCCCAGTTGAACGCCTCAAAGGTCATCTCAAAACATTCTTGAATATCCCCCGCCGCCAAAACAAGTTTTGGGAAATCCCCTTGACCCGCATGGAGGGCAAAACGCAGGTCCGCCTGCTCCGTCCGCGTGGGTATGCCGGTGGAGGGGCCGCTTCTTTGGTAGAGGCAAAGGACGGGCCCCCCCGCTTCGGTAATGGAAGCAAACCCAATCCCCTCCGGCATCAAGGCAAAACCCGGTCCGGAGGTGGAGGTCGAGGCCCGCACCCCCCCCAGGGCCGCCGCCGAGGCCATGTCCACCGCGGAGACCTCGTCCTCCGTTTGGACAATGACCAGGGGGTAGCTTCGCTGATGCTTTTCTAAATAGGCGCTCTCATCGGTGGCCGGGGAAATCGGATAATAGGTTTGAAGGGCGCAGCCCGCCCGAAGCTTGGCGATGGCGACCGCCTGGGTTCCAGAGATCACCATCTGCCTCTGCCGCTTTTCTTTTGGGAGGGGATGGAACTTCCGGTTGAGCGTCTTCGCAAATTCCCTCCGGGCGTACTCATATCCTTTCCGGGCCGCCACCACATTCATATCCGCCAGATGCTTTTTTCTTTCTGGAAACCCCCCCCGAATCACCTCCTCCAAAAACGAGAAGTCAAAATCCACGGCCCCCGCCGAAGCCCCAAAGGCCACGACGTTTTTCATGATCTTATAGGCCTGAGCCTGGTTTACTTTTCCCAACTCCCGCAAGGCTTCCTCTAAAACGTCCAGATATGGCATGGGAAAAAGATGGATGTTGCGCTTTTCCACCCGGTCCTCCATGTTTCCAATGGCGGAGTCGTAGAGGATGCCTCCGCCTTCCACCACCCAGCCGCTCAGCCCGCGATGGGTAGGATACTGGTGGTAAAGATCGCCGCAGAGGGTCTCCTCATCCAGGGCAACCAGAAAATCTATGGGGTCGTCATGGGAGCGGGGTTGGGTCTGCCCGATGGTCAAGCGGTAGTCGCTGTGCTTGCCCTTGATGTTGGAGTGGTACTCGATATTGGCGAAGACCTTCAGGCCCGCCCGAGACAGGGCCTTTGCGAAAAGCTCCGCCGAGAGGTTGATGCCGCTGCCCTGGGGCCCCCCGATCACCCAGGAAAAAAAGTCTTTGTGATTTTTAACGGACATACCCACCTATCCCGGATTATACCACTATCCCCGAAGCTTTCTCAAAACAGAGGGCAGGATGCCGCCACTCCCATAATATTCCCATTCCTGCGGGGTATCAATGCGGCTGATCGCCTCGAACGTCTTTTTATCTTTCGGCGTCCGGTAGAAAACCCTGAGGACCATCCCCGGAGCGAACTTATTTGGGAGCTCCTCCAAATCAAAGACCTCCTCCCCGGTGAGTCCCAGGGACTTCACCCCTTCCCCGGATCGAAACTCAAGGGGTAGAATCCCCATGCCGATGAGGTTCGAGCGATGGATGCGCTCAAAGCTCTCCGCCAAGACGATCCGCACCCCCAGAAGGGCGGGACCCTTCGCCGCCCAGTCCCGGGAAGATCCCGAACCGTACTCCTTCCCAGCGAGGATCACCAAAGGAACCTTTTCTTTCCGGTACCGGACCGCGGCATCATAGAGAGTCATCCTTTCCCCATCCGGAAGGTGTCGGGTCCAGCCTCCCTCGGTTCCCGGAATCAAATGGTTGCGCAAGCGCGGATTGGAAAATGTCCCGCGCACCATGACCTCGTGGTTGCCTCGGCGGGACCCATAGGAGTTAAATTCCTGAGGAGCCACGCCACAGGTGATGAGGTAGCGCCCCGCCGGGCTTTCCGGGGAGATGCTGCCTGCGGGGGAGATATGGTCGGTGGTGACCGAATCTCCCAAAAGGGCCAGGACCCTAGCTCCTTGCAACTTGTCTGAAGGGGGAGGGGTTCGAGGAACCTTCTCCAAAAAAGAGGGGCGGCGAACGTAAGTGGACCCCGCCTCCCATCGGTAGCGACCGCCCTCCGGAGTGGGCAAGGCGCTCCAGGTCTCGTTACCCTCAAAAACAGTGGCATACTGTCGATGAAACATCTGGGCCCGGACATGCATCCGAATGGCCTCCCGAACCTCCCGGCGGCCCGGCCAGATCTCTTTGAGATAGACGGGCCGGCCGGAGGAGTCCTTCCCCAAAGGTTCCCGGGTCAAATCCAGGTCCACCTGGCCGGCCAGGGCATAGGCCACAGCCAAAGGAGGGGAGGCCAGGTAGCTGGCGCTCACCGCGGGATGGATCCGGCCCTCAAAATTACGATTGCCGGAGAGCACCGCCACCACAGCGAGATTTTTTTCCCGAATGGCCTTCTCGATGGGCTCCGCCAAAGGACCGGAATTTCCGATGCAGGTCGTGCAGCCATATCCCACCAGGTAAAATCCCAGCTTCTCCAAAAAAACCAGGAGCCCGCTGTCTGCAAGATAATCCATCACCACCTTAGACCCCGGAGCCAAGCTGGTCTTGACCCAGGGAGGGACCCGGAGCCCGCGCTCCACCGCCTTTTTAGCCAAAAGCCCGGCCTCCAGCATCACCTCCGGGTTGGAGGTGTTGGTGCAGCTGGTGATGGCCGCAATCACCACCGTCCCGTGCCCAATCTCAAACTGCCCCTTCTCCGTTTCTACGGGGTATTTTTTGGCCAAACTCCCCCCCCCCACCCCTGCGAAGGAAGACAAGGCCTGTTGGAAGGAACTGCGCACCTCAGCTAAAGGCACCAGATCCTGGGGCCTTCTGGGACCGGCCAGGCTGGGACCGACCGTCCTTAAGTCCACCTCCACGGTATCGGAGTAGTCCGGATCGGGTGTCTGAGAGGTGCGGAAAAGCCCCTGGTGCTTCAGATAGGCCTCTGCCAGCTTCACATGTTTTTCCTCCCGACCCGTGAGCCGAAGATAGGAAAGGGTTTCGGCATCCACCGGGAAAAAACCCACCGTTGCCCCGTATTCCGGACACATATTGGAGAGGGTGGCGCGATCCGGAAGCGTCAAGGAGGAAAGCCCCGGACCAAAAAACTCCACAAACTTTCCCACCACTCCTTTCTTTCTCAAGATCTGGGTGATGGTCAAAACCAGGTCCGTGGCGGTGGAGCCCTCCGGAAGCTCCCCGGAAAGCCGAACCCCCACCACCTGCGGCACCAAAAAGGAGAGGGGCTGCCCCAGCAAGGCCGCCTCCGCCTCAATGCCGCCGACCCCCCATCCCAAGACGCCCAAGCCGTTGATCATCGTGGTGTGGGAATCGGTCCCCACCAGGGTATCCGGATAGGCCGACCTTGCTCCGGAAGAAGATCCTCCGCAAAAAACGACCGAGGCCAGGTACTCGAGGTTCACCTGGTGCACGATGCCGGTGGCGGGAGGAACCACCCGAAAATTTTTGAAAGCCTTTCCTCCCCAACGCAAAAAAAGATACCGCTCCCGGTTGCGCTCAAACTCTTTGGCGGAGTTGATCCGCAACGCCTGGCTGCTTCCATAGGCATCCACCTGCACCGAATGATCAATCACCAGGTCCACCGGGCAAACGGGATTGACCCTGGTGGGATCCCCTCCCCACTCCGCCATCTGGTCGCGCATGGCGGCCAGATCCACCGCGACCGGAACACCGGTAAAATCCTGAAGCAGGACCCGGGCCGGCTGAAAACTGATCTCCAGGTCCCAAACCCGTTGAGGGTCCCAAGCGGCGACAGACTCAATATCCTCCTTGCGAACCCGCAATCCGTCCTCATGCCTCAGAAGATTTTCCAAGAGGATCTTGATCGAAAAGGGCAGGCATGAAACCCGGCCGATTTTTCTTTCTTCCAAGGCCCGGAGGCTGCAGATCTCATAGCCCTCACCCTCCACCTTCAAAACCCTGCGGCTGGAAAAACTGTTCACCCGTCGCGCCCTCGCTTAAGGGATTTTTCCCTTGCCTATCAAAAGGCGGTTGATATCCTCCGCCAGTTCCTTGAGCTCATCGTTCTTTCTGAGTTGAATGGGGCCCGGAGACTTCCCCGC
The DNA here is from genome assembly GCA_016204975.1 of Elusimicrobiota bacterium. Classification (GTDB taxonomy): domain Bacteria; phylum Elusimicrobiota; class Elusimicrobia; order JACQJP01; family JACQJP01; genus JACQJP01. Next base: position 33,195 of record JACQJP010000032.1, on the reverse strand, counting down.
CGCAAACTCCTGAAGCGCTGTGTGAATCCGGTAGAGGGGGCCCGCCAGGCGGTGGGAGTAAAAGATCCCCGCCAAGACCGTCAGGAGAAAACCGATTCCCAAGGCAACCAAAAGGGAGGGTAGGATGATCTCCCAACGCGGCACGATGATCGGATCGGTTCCCAACTCATGTGAGACATAAAAGAAAGAGCCCCGGGTCTGAAGGTCCTGGTACCATACAAAACCCAGCGTCACCAAATTGGTAAACACAATCGCCAAAAACACCAATCCCACCCACCTCCGGATCATCCGGCCTTGAAAATCAGGCAGGATCCAGTATTTTCTTCTGCGAAAAGTCATTAGCCCCGTCCTCCTTAAGGAATTTTCTATCGAGTCTTCTTGCCCTCTGAGGAGCTCGGCGCGCCGGCTCCTTCCCAGCGGAAATGGTTGAGGTATTCCACCGTCTCATACCCCTCTTTCGCAGCCCTCAGGAGATAAAAATAAACCCCCTTCGGGGTTCCGCTGGACTCCCTCCAGACGTACTCATAGAGGCCCTTCCCTCCTCGAATGCGAGTCGAATGCCGAAAGTCCTGGGCCCAGACCGGCGCCAGGGAGACGTCATAGATCCGAAGCTCCAGGTGCTCCACCGGCGTAGAAATCTCCACCGAAAAAACCGGAATGCCCGGAAACCGGGCGGCGCGGGTGGAAACCTCCACTCTCTCCCACTGAATCTCCGCCGCCAAGGAGGAGGAAACCCATGGAAGAAAAAAAACGCTGACCTCATCGGCAGAGGTGACCGGCGCCCAGATCCACAGCGCCAGCAGACAAGGAAGGAGAAATCTAGCACCCACCCTCCCATTCTATCCAATTCTAAAAACCCTTGTAAATTTTTCTTTTACGGCACTTCAGCTGTCTCTTGCCCAATTTTTGAAAGCCCTAAAAATTTTATAGAATGCCCATGCTTTGAACTCGAAAGGCTCCGGGATATTTGCCTCGCTCATCTGGCTATTCATTTTCTCTTCCCATTCTGTTGCACAGCAGAGCCCCTCTTTCTTAGCCAGGGACCCCGCCGAGGCGCCAGGCGTGCCGGCACTTTCCGCAGTGCTACAAGTACCGGCCGGGGGGCCAGAGGCCCCCAGCGTGCCGGCACGAGTTCAGGAGCACTACCGTCAGAAGCAATATCACCCGGCCTTTGAGCTGGCGACCCGGTGGGTCCGGGAAAATCCCGAAAGCGCCGCGGCACACTACTGGCGGGGACTGGCCAGCGGGCGGCTGGCTGAGGCGAGCTCTTTTCTGAGCCGATTCCGGTATGTCCGCATTCTGGAAGAGGAGATGCAGAAAGTCCTGGAGCTGGATCCCGCTTACTCCGAGGGGGGAGCTTACCGAGTGCTGGGAAGGCTTTATTTTAAGCTCCCCAGGCTCTTGGGAGGGGATGTGAAAAAATCCAGAAGACTTCTGGAAAAATCCGCGGAGATAGCTCCTCAAAACGCTCTCACCCATGAGTATCTCTACGAGACCTACCTCCGGCTGGGCCAAGAAGAGAGCGCCCGGAGGGAATTGCAAAAAACCAAGCAGATGCAGCGGCAATCTCAAAATTCCATAGACACAGCACCAGGAGGCCCATAAGATGAGCACCCGATGGATGTTGCTTACCATTCTACTGCTGAGCGGAGGTCCGCCCCCGCTACTTGCTAAAAACGTTATTTTGTTCATTGGAGACGGCATGGGACCGGCGGTCCTCACCGCCACCCGCCTTTACCACAAGGGGGCCGCAGGCTCCCTCATCCTCGACTCCCTTCCCTACGTGGCTATCACCAAAACCTATTCCGCCGACAATAGGGTCACCGACTCTGCCGCAGGCGCCACCGCGATCGCCACCGGTCAAAAAACCAAAAACAACGCCCTCAGCCAGGACGTGACGAGCATTCCCGGAAAAAAGAACGGAAAAAATCTAAAAACCATCGCGGAGATCGCCCGGGAGATGGGCAAGGCCGTTGGGATCGTGACGACCACCCGCATCACCCATGCCACGCCCGCCGCCTTCTACGCCCACGTCCACCATCGGGAACAGGAAAACGAGATCGCCCGGCAACTCCTGGAGTCCGCATTCGATCTATTTTTGGGAGGAGGGCTCAAGAAATTCAACTCCGAGGCCCTTCAGGCAAACAAAAAATTCACTGTGGTCTACACCCGGCAGGAGCTGTTCCAGAAGGGCTTGCGAACGGAGCGCCCCCTTTTGGGCCTGTTCCAACCGGACCATCTGACCTATATGGCCGATCGGGATGTCTCCCACCGCAGCCAACCCACCCTTTCAGATTTGACCTCTTTTGCCCTCCAGAAGCTGAGTCAGAATGAAAAAGGGTATTTCCTGATGGTAGAGGGAGGGCGCATTGACCTTGCCGAGCATGAAAACCTGGCCCGGCACGCCATCTCGGAAACGCTGGAGCTGGACCACGCCGTCCGGACGGCCATTCGCCTGGCCCGCCTTAAAGAGACCCTTCTTTTGGTCACCGCCGATCACGAAACCGGAGGGCTAGCCATTAACGGCTACCCTTCCCATGACGAAGACCTCCTGCCATACCTCAGCTTCGCCACCGGCCCCCAAAGCCCGGTGAAAAAGGAGTTCGCGGACCACACCGGCGTGGATATCCACACCTACGCCATCGGAAAGGGAGCGCGTCGGATCCACGGCACCCTGGACAACACAGAACTTTTCGAGATCATGTGGAAGGTCTTGAAGGACCAATAGATTTATAAAAGTCCGGCAATAATGAATCTATCGCTTTTTCTCCTACTGGCTTTTTTGGGAGATGTCATCGGAACCACGGCGGGCTTCGGCTCGGCCACGATCTTGACCGCCATCGCCATTCCCTGGATGGAGGTCAAGCGGGCGATAGCGCTTGTGGCCATCTACCATGCCGCCGGAAACGCCTCCCGGATCTTTTGGCTCCGGGGGCATGTGCATTGGAAGATCGCCGTTCCCTTTGCCGCCTGGGCCCTCCTTTTCACTGCGGGAGGGGCCCTGCTGACCGGAACTCTCCAGGCCGTTTGGGTCCAGATTCTTTTCGGAGCTTTTCTCCTCTTGTATGTTCTCTCCTCCTTTTTTTCCTTCAAGTTGCAACTGGCGGCCACCCCTAAAACGATTGCCTGGGGAGGGATATTCACGGGATTTGTCACGGGCTTGATTGGAACGGGAGGCGCCATCCGCGCCGCTTTCCTGCTCAACTTTCCTCTGGAAAAGGAAAGCTTCGTCGCGACCTCCGCCCTGATCGCCCTCATCATCGACTTGACGCGCATTGCCGCCTATACCGGCCAGCACTTTACGCGCTCGCAAGACATTCCCCTTTGTGCAGGCCTCGCCCTGGCATCCTTTCTGGGAGCACGTGTCGGAAAGCAAGTGCTGCAAAGGCTCCCGGTGAAACGATTCCGGCAATTCATCCTGGGGTTTCTTTTTCTGATGGCTGTAAAGATCCTCTGGGGTGGAATTCAATCCCTGTGATGGCGTGAGACTTTATCCGCCTCGGAGACACGGGGCCCGCTAAGGTCGGGTGGTGCAAGAAACCGGCACCAGCTTGATTGTAGGATTTCAAATCGGCTATTCTAGACTCTGGAAGCCGAGGCATCAGGCCGGGCCCCAAAGGCGTGTTGAGCCGGCACTCCCCGACCGTAGTCGGGTCCCACAGGCCTTCTTTCAGTAGGAACTCCGTATGAAACTAAAGATCCTGATCGTGGAGGACGAACCGCACACCGCCGAGACCCTGCAGTCCATTCTGGAGATCAAGGGGTTCCAGACGGAGGTGGCACGGGACGGAAAAACCGCCGTCTTAACCGCCAAACAAAATCCCCCCGATCTCATCCTCCTGGATCTGCTGCTGCCAAGGCTAGACGGCTTTCAGGTCTGCCAGATGCTCAAGCAAAACCAGCTCACCTCCAAGATCCCCATTCTGGTGCTTACCTCCCTGGAGAAAATGGGCAGCGTCGAGAAGGCTTTCGCGGCGGGGGCAACCGACTACCTTACCAAACCCATTCAGACGCAGCGTCTGATGGGAAAAATCCACAAGCTCCTTCCGGAATCCGAACCCACCCAAAAGTAGGTTATTTAGGCAAGAGAAAGGAAAAAGCGGTGGGGTCAAAACTGGGAATAAGATCCCAATGAAGCTGCTCCCTCAAAAATTCCAGGCGGGGGTAGAGAAAATCGCCCGGGCAGGCCGTGGGGTTGTAGTCCCTGTGTCCCCGCAAAGTCTCCGAGCCTGCCCCAAAACTCCGCACCACCCAACGCCCAGCCTGGATAAATCCCTGAAGCTGAAGCTCGCTGGGTTGATCCGAAACCGGAGCGTGAAAATATCCCAACAGCGCAATCCCCACGTTTCCGGCATTGCCGTCCTTGACGTGGGCTCCCACCGCCTGAACCGGCCTTCCCTGAAAAACCCTTCCCTCCCCATCCACCAAAAAGTGGTAGCCGATGTCGTTCCAGCCCCTGCCGTTTTGGTGGAAATCCTGGATCCAGCGCACCTCCGCCAGGGAATCTTCCAAGGCAAAGGTCTGAAGTCCCGCGGTATGGTGCAGCGTGATCCGATCCGGCACGTGAGGCTCATAGGGCTCGCGGGGAGGATACGCCCCCCACCGATCCCGGAGGATCCAGGAAGGGGGCAGGGATTGCAATGAGGGCAAAAGCCCGGAACCCGAAGAATCTCCTTCTTCATGTAAGAAAACCTCTACATCCAACACCTGCAGGGTCCACTCGCCGGAGATGCCCAGACTGACCGCCCGGAGCTTGACCGGAGCCTGGTGCATCTGTTTCCAGCGGACCCGGGCCCAAAAACGGCCGTTGGGGTGGCGCTTCAGATAGGCTTTTTTCCACGGGCTCCAAGTTCCATCCTCTGTTTGGATCGAGGCCTGAAATTCAATCCGGTCGGTGGTGAGGATTCCGTGAAACAAAAGGGCGTTAAAGGCAGCGACTGGAGGGTCGCTGGCCACCGTCTCGAACACCACCGTCCCCGGAGGGGCCCCGGCCTGTGGGACCCGACTACGGTCGGGGAGTGCCGGCTCCACACGCCCTTGGGGCCCGGCCTGTGGGACCCGCTGTTGAAACCGCAGGGACTCCCCCACATCCTGGGTCCAGCCCAGCTCCGGCGGCCCCAGGAGCAAAAACATCCCCACCACCCATCGGACTCTGCGCGGCATGGTTAGACAAGCCGCATTGTATCATTTCCAACCGAAGAAGGAATTGGCTACAATGAGAGGCCCGTGAGGAAAAAACTGTTATTGTTTTCCGCCGCATTCTTTCTCTCTGCGCCGGCCCCGGCTCTGGCTCCCGAACAACTCCCCCCTCCCCAGGGATGGGTGAATGACCTGGCCGAGGTCTTGGAAACAGCCCACAGAAATCAACTCCGGCAATTTTTAAGGGAGGTCCAGATCAAAACAGGCGCAGAGATCGCCGTGGTCACCCTGCCCAGCCTGGAGGGGGAGAATCTGGAGGATTTCGCCACCCTGCTCTATGAGCGCTGGGGGATCGGCGCCAAAGGAAAGGATAACGGGGCCTTGATTCTTGTATCCATTCAGGAGCGAGCCGCCAGGATCGAGGTAGGCTACGGCTTAGAACCCATCCTGCCGGACGGCCTGGCAGGCCGGATCCTGCGTGAGAAAATGATCCCCCGCTTTCAGCAGCAAGATTATGCCGGGGGGATACTCCAAGGGGCCTTCTCCATCGCTCAAATCGTCGCCCAAAGCGCCGGGGTCTCCCTTTCTGCGCCCCAGGCCTTCTCTTCCCTAGTCTCTTCCTCACCGCACCGGGACTCCGGCGGAGGGTGGTGGCTACTACTACTCCTTCTTATTCTCTTCCCATTCTTTCTCCGAAATCCCTTTCTCTTTCTGTTTCTGATGGCTCCCAGAGGCGTGCGGGGGGGAGGGGGATTTGGGATGGGAGGCGGCTTTGGAGGCTTCGGCGGAGGGCTTTCGGGAGGCGGAGGAGCCAGCGGAAGATGGTAGTATCCACGGAGGTCATACCATGAGACAAACGCCGGAAAAACTGACCGAAGAGCTCAGAACCCTTTACGGGGACAATCTCAAATCAATGATCCTGTACGGCTCGGCCGTCGCCGGGGGATACAGCAAGGATTATTCAGACTTCAATACCCTGATTCTCCTGAACCGCTTTGACCTGGCGACCTTCAAAAAAAGCGCCCAAACCCTCCGCGCCTGGACAAAGGCCGGAAACCCCTCACCGCTCCTGCTCACGTGGGAGAGACTGGAACGCTCCGAGGATGTCTTTCCGATTGAGTTGCTGGACATCCGTGAAAACCATCGCGTCCTCTATGGGGACGACCCCTTTACGGAGCTCGAGATCCATGCGGATAACCTTCGGTTGGAATTGGAAAGGGAACTAAAAACCAACCTAATCAAGCTTCGGCAATCCTATCTGGTGATTGCGGACCAACCCAAAGAGGTCCGAAATCTGATGATCCGCTCCAGCTCCACCTTCCTGGTGCTTTTCCGGAGCTTCCTCAGGCTCCTGAACCTATCCCCCCTGCCTCCGAAAAGCCAGGTGCCCCAGATCCTCTCCCAGCATCTTTCGGTGGATGTAGAGGTCTTTGCCTATATCGAGCGTCTGAAGCGGAAGGACCCCTGGGCTCTCAAGGAGGAGGTGGACCCCTGGATAGCCAGATACTTTCAAACCGTGGAAAAAGCGGCGGACGCCGTGGACGCCTGGATCAAGGACCCGACCTCACCAAGTGAGAAGGTAAAAAGTTATTAAAGGAGAATGCGATGAAAAACAAGGGACTCTGGATCGTCTTAGGGCTGGTCGTCCTGGTCAGTCTGATCTTCGGATCTTCCTACAACCGGCTGGTTTCTTTGAGCGAAGGCATCGATGGCCAATGGGCCCAAGTGGAAAACGTCCTACAGAGGCGCTATGACCTCATCCCCAACCTCGTGCGCACCGTCAAGGGCTATATGAAGCATGAAATGGAGCTTTTGACCGAGGTGACCCGCCTCAGAAGCCAGTGGGGAGCCGCCCGATCCCCTCAAGCCAAGCTCCAAGCGGCCCAATCCTTGGAGGCGGCGCTTTCCAGGCTGCTGCTGGTGGTGGAACGATATCCTAACCTGAAGGCCAACCAAAACTTCCTAAAACTCCAGGATGAGCTGTCGGGAACAGAAAACCGCATCGCGGTAGAACGTAGACGCTACAACGATACCGTGCGCAGATACAACATCCTGGTGCGCCGTTTCCCCTCCAACCTGGCCGCGCGACTGTTCGGTTTTGAGAAAAGCGACGCCTACTTCCAGATGGAGGAGGCGGCCTCCCAGCCCCCCAAGGTGGAGTTTTAGGACCTTCAAAAAACCATTGCAACAGATGGGCTTTCCTGTTATCTTACGGTTGGCTGGCTAAAGCCATCCACCTGCCCGCCGACAGGGGATTTGGAGCGCGTTTCGATGAAATACTGGGCCTACCTCCAAGGGCAGGTCGTAGGACCGCACCCTCCAGAAGAGCTCGCCAAGGTGGCGGGCTTCCACCAGGACCTGCTCCTGTGTCCCGAGGGAGCCACCGGGGAAAGCGAGGGGGACTGGGTGCGGGCAGAAACCCTGCCGGAGCTGGAGTCTGTCTTTAAGAGCCAACGGCTCAACCCGGCCTCCGTCTCCTTGAGCCACCTGCCGGCTCTAGCGGATTTTCCAACCCCGACGGGTTCCAGGGAGATCAAAGATTTGGAGACCCTGGAGAAGGAAAACAGCACCCTGCGCCTCCACCTGGAAAAAGTCAATGAAGAACTTCAGAAAGCTCAATCGGCCCTCCAACATTTAGACTCCCTCAAAACCGATCTGCTCAAAAAGGAACAGACACTGGAGCAGTCCTGGACGCGCATCGGCCAGTTGGAGTCCCAACTCCAGCAAAGCCAGCAAAAACTCCAAAAACAAGAGGTGGAGGTGGCCTCCGTCCTGAATAGAAGCAAAGACCGCATCCGCGAGCTGGAGATGCGCCTGAAAGAAACCGCCAAGGAAGATGAGGTCTCAAAATATAAACTGGGGCAGACGGAAGGCCTGCTCAAGGTCCTCCAAGAGGAAAAGGGATTTCTGCAAAACAGGCTCCAGGAACTGCAAAACAAGCTGGATTCGACCCGAGAGGACCTGCATAAAAAAATCGGGGAGATTGATCAAAAAAACAGGGATCTGCAGGAGGCCCAAGAGGCCGTCGTCCAGGCCGGCGAAGAATTAAAAAAACTGAAACCTTCCGCGCCTCTCCAGGAAACTTCCAGCGCTTTTCCCCAACCAGCTCCCGCAAGTACGGAGAGCCTCTTTATGGGTTCCCCCCTGGAGGATCCCAACGCTTTCTTCGGCGCCTCACCTTCGGAAGCTGCGACTCCCGCCTCCGCAGAACCCACACCGCCCATGGGAACCCCGGAGGACCTTCGCTCCCAACCGCCAGCACCTTCCGCAGCCCCTTCACAGCGCTCAGGAACGTTTGAAGCCCCAGTGGGGCCTGACGAGCTCCGGGTACGGCGGCCCGCCATAGGCGGGGCTGCTCCGCCAGAAGACACTATGGTCGAACCCCAGCTCTATCCGGAACCAGAAGCCGGCGAACCCCCTCCAGAAACCCGGGAGGAGATGACGGCAGAGAGGTCTCAAGAAAAGGGTCCTGCGGAGCTTCCCGAGGAGCCCTTTGAAGCCCTGGAACCTCAAAAGAAACCCTCCCGCAAAACCTCCAAGGTTCTGATCGTAGGATTTGGCGGGGTCCTGCTGGTGTTGACCGCCCTGGCGGTCATCACCCTGTACCAGGACAGCCGGAACTTGGCCCGCATCCAGAAAGAGTTGCCCAAACCCGAACCCGACTCCCTTTCCATCGCCAAGGCGATCGGAGAATCCGGCGCGCCCCCCGGTGTCGCACCGGGGCCAGAGGGCACCCAAAGCCCTGCGGAGGGTGCCGGCACGTCCGGAACCTTGCAGATCCAGGCCTCACGATCCACCCTGCCCATCCCGGAGATGGAGCCGGCGGAAGGCACAGAACCTCCCAGCCGCGACGCGGTCATTTCCTTCCTGCAAAACTACCAACTCCCCAACGACAAAAGACGCCTGGTCGCCCTGATTCAATCCCTGCATGTCCCAGAAAACTCCAAAGATTTCCAATCGGACTGGTCCGTGGTGCTCATTGAGGCCCAAACCTTTGCGGTGCAGTACCGGCTTGGGGTTTCTAAAAACCAACGCTCCGCCCAGGAGTTCATCTATCTCTTTGAGGTGGACATGAATAAAAAATCGGTGAAAGGCCTCAATAAAAAGGCCAACGAGCTGTTGGCCGGCGCCTACCCCGCTGCCCCGAAAAAGGAAAGAGCCCAAAGGGTCGCTCGGAAAAAAACTCCGCAGGCGCCCCCTCCGGCACCGGCGAAGGAGGCGGAATTTATCCTGCCTGGAATCCCGAAAAATATTCCGGAGATTGCCGAACCCCCTACCTCCCAACCCCCTCCTCCTGAAGAGGTCCCCGAAGAGCGGCCATCCCAAGAAGCGGATCTGACCTACCCCCCGGACCCCACGGAACCATAGGTGCATCTAATCTACACCGCCGCCCACTCCGGATTTCCGGAAGACCTTCCATTGGGAGGAGGAGCCCGGGTGGCCAGGGAGTTGAGCCTGAGATGGCAAAACGATCCGGACCTCGAACTCAGCGTCCTAGGCCCCGGCAACTCCTGGAGGGAACCCTTCTACCAGACCCTGCCTATCCCCACGGACCTTCAGCCTGCGGGACCCGACTACGGTCGGGGAGTGCCGGCTCAACACGCCTTAGGGGCCCGGCCTCTGGTCCGGCTCAACGAGATGCAATACGCCCGGTTTTGCCGCGCCTTTGAAAAAGCCATCGAAGAAAAAATACTCCCCCATATCCGCACCTCCTCCCTGGTCCTCGTCTCCAACGACATCTCGGAGGGGCCGGACTTTAAAAAGCTGGCGCGCTGGGGAGTGCCCTGCCTGACCATCCTCCACGTGGACGTAGTGGACTACTTCGGAAAGATCTACCTCAAAGGCCTTCTCCCAAATTCCCTCTACACCCGCCTCTTCCATCGCCTAGAGCGGCTTCGGCTAAGATCTCTGGTTCCGGAGGTTCTGAGGCTGGTCTTTGAGAAAGAGCAGCACGCCGTGCGGTACTGCCAAAAGCTCCTGGTTCCCTCTGCGGCCATGAAAGAGGTGTTGGTTGAAAACTACCGCCATCTTCTAAAAGAAAAGGAGCTGCGCGCTAAAATCGAAATCGTGCCCTGGGGGATTGCCGCCCGAAACCTCGCCGATGCCGAGACAGTTGCGCAGGAAACTCAGAAAATCCGCAAGGATTACTCAGTAGAAGACGGGGAAATGGTCGCCACCTGCATCGGGCGACTTTCTCCGGAGAAGGGTTTGGACATCCTGCTGGAATCCCTGGGAAATCTGGAAAGAAGGACGGACACCCCCCTGCGAGTCTTTCTCTGCGGCGAACCGGCCTTCATGAGAGGGGCGGCCTACTCTCACCGGCTCAGAAAGTTGGCGGGAAAGCTCAAAAAGATCCGAGTGGATTTCCCCGGGCACCTCACGGAGGTCCAGAAAACGGCCTTTCTCCAGCTCTCGGACTTCTTCATCTCCCCTTCCTGGCACGAAAGCTTCGGGCTGACCATTCTGGAGGCCATGCAGGCCAGATGTCCCATCCTGAGCTGCGCGCATTACGGCGCGCAAGCGCTCCTCAAGCCCGGCTACGCGATCCTGGTCACCTATCCCAGCCGCAGAGGAGCGCCCCAGGTCCTCACAGAGGGCCTGCAAAGGATGCTGCAGCTGACACAGACTCAGAGGAAGCAGATGGGAGACCACGCCTTTGAGGCCAGCCAAGACTACCGTTGGGAGAAGGCAGCCCGGCAGATCAAGGCACAGGCTGTGGCGTGTCTAAAGTCTTAGGGGTGACGGTGGAGGAGCGCTGGTAAAGCCACCGGCGATACTCCTCCAGATCCTGGAAGCCCTGCGAGCTTAAGGGCATCGGCCAGACGCGGATCGTCTCCGGCGTTCCAAAAAAACCTCCCGGACGGATGACATAGGTGGAAGGGCCGGGCTCTTGCTGGAAATCTTTCAAAGCCTTCAAGCTCAAGCGGTAGCGGGCGGGACGAATGCCGCGAACAAAGCGGTGGAGACCCAGCCAACCCCATTTCCACTCGATAGAGGCCTCCGGAACCCTCAGACGGATCTCCGCCTCCGGGCGGCCCAGAGCTTGCGGCTGCAGCAACAGCTCCCTGGGCTGACCACCCAGGTTGTAGGCGTCCAAAATCAGCTTCTGATCCTCATGCATCTCGATGCCGGAACGCTGGGTCCAAATCCAACGCCTTTCCAACTCCTGCCGGTTTTTCTGTTTCATCAGCTCCTCCAAAATCGTGCCGGAGACGGCGGTTCGGAATGCTTCCTCGATCTCGGAATCCTCCATCTGCTTTTGAATCCATCCGGGCTCGCGTGGGTGGGAGGAAAAATAAAAAAGCTGCAGATGGACTTCGGAGTTTTTCAGATCAAACCCCTGAGCCTCCCCATCCCCCGCACGAAAAAGAGCGCCCTGGCAGAGGAGGAAGAAATGAAGTAAGATAGAAAAACCTCTACGAAAACCCATGGCGCCTGAGGTTTGGATACCCCTGCTGCTGAGCAGCCTCGCCTTTCTGTTGTTTTTTTGGACCCTGCAAAAAATCCTCCGCCGCTCCCCCCAAAACTGCCGCACCTGGCTCTTTGCGCAGCTCGCCTCTGAGGCGTTCGAGGTGGCGCCCCCCTGGATCAGGGACCCGCGGGCGCAGGCCCAAGTCCGGCAGAGCCTGCTGGCCCTGGCCCCCCATCTGGAGGGAGAAATGCTGGAGAGACTCCGGCGGATATTTCTCCACTGGGGCTTTCAAGATGAGCTGCTCAAAAAACTCTCCTCCCCCCAAAGGGCCCAGGCGGCGTTTCATCTAGGCTCTCTGAAAGTCGAGGAGGCGATCTCCGCGCTTGTGCCCCTCCTCCAGGACCGGGATTTTTCCGTTCGGACACAGGCGGCCCTCGCCCTGGCCAAAATTGACCAAGAGGAGTCGGTGACGCCTTTGTTGCAGATTCTCCCTGAGCTCTTGCGCCACCCCGATCCCCAGGTGCTGGAGATCGTCTATTTTCTTGGGGAGCGGGCGCAGCCTACGCTGCTGCGAAGCCTCCGAGACCCGGATGCGGAACTGCGCATTCGGGCCGTCTATCTTTTGGGACGCATCGCCAAAAGGGAGGATGCGCCTCATCTCTACCCGCTTCTCCAGGATTCCCACCCCCGGGTGCGAGCCCATACCTGCGCCGCCCTGGGCCTGATGAGCTATCCCCCGGCCAAAGAAAAAATAAAAGGCCTTCGCAACGATCCGGATCCCCGGGTACAGTCCAAAGCCCAAGAGGCCTTCCTGCGCCTCACTCCGCTGGAAAATCCGGTGCAAGCCACTTAAGAGCCTCTTGGGCAATCTCATTTTTGGGATCCTCCTGCAGAACCTTCTGGTACAGTCGCACCGCCCGCCGCTCCTCTCCGGACTCCACCCAGGCCACCGCCATCCCTAAGTGGGCGTCCACCGAAAGAGGGCTTTCCTGAAGCGCGCGCCCAAAAATCTCCAGGGCCTCAGAGGTTTCCCCCAACGCGATGTGGGCCAGCCCCAGGGCCGTCCACCTCTCCGGCCCCTGGCCCGGGAGATGTCCGATCCGATCCATGGCCTCCTCCACCAAGGCGGACCAACCGGTGCCCAACACCCACAGCCCCAGGTCATTGCCGACGCGCCGTGGCTCAAAGCCAACCTTCTTCTGGCTTTTTTCTCCAGGCGCCGGAGCGCCGGCGCGAGACGCCTCCGGATAGGAAACCTCCAGACCCAACCGGAGGTCGGAGCCTTCCTGTGCCTTTTCAAAAAGAGCCTCCAGCTCCGAGAGCAGCGCCCGAACCTGCCTGGCCCGAAACTCAGGCTGGTCAGCCGGAAGATGGACCTGACGCCGTAACCCCATCACCGGCGCCGAGGCCAGCCTTTTCTCCAAAGCCCTCTTCAGCTCCCCGCCGGAAGCGGAGGCAGGCGCCTGTTCCTTAGGATGGTAGGCCACCTCCACCGTCACCATGGCCTCGCGATCGGGCGGGATCTGTTCCAAATTTTTCCGCAGCGGACCCAGAGGGCCTGATTTCTCCGGCATCTCCTCGCTGGAGCGACTCTCTCCCCTTCCTTTCGAAGGGGTCTGGCCGGCATAGGCCACCGAAAGGGCAAGCCGCCCCCCCTCCCCCAAAGGGGTCAAGCGGAAGGCGGGCCGAAAAACTGCCCGGGCCTTGTGTGGCTCTTCATTCTCCAGATAAGCCAACCCCAAACGCAAACGTGCCACGGCATCCAGAGGCTTGAGGCGAACCGCCTTTTGGAAGAGCGCAAGGGCCTGAGCGAGTTCCCCCCTCCTTTGCCGGACGGCGGCCAACTCCAAGATGGCGTCCTGAAAACTCGGGAAAATCTGCGCCGCCTTTTCCAGGGATTCGATGGCCTCCCCCTCCCGACCCAGCCGAACGTAAAGCACCCCCAGTTGGTAATGGTACAAGGGCTCCTGCGGCGACAACTGCACGGCCCGGCGAAAATAGTCCAGGGCCCGGCTCTTCCAACCTAACGCCTCGTATACCGACCCTAAATCCATCTGGATATCGGCGCGCTGGGGGGCCAACTCCACCGCCTTCAGAAACATTTCCAGCGCCTTCCCAAGCTCCCCCTTCCAGGCATGGGCAATCCCTAAAAGCGAATAGGCATTGTCGTTGTGAAAATCCATCCGGATGGCCTCCCGATAAGAGGCCATGGCCTGATCTACCTCCCCCGCCCAGTACTGGGCCACCCCAAAAAGAACCCTCAAATCCGGATCCTGAGGGTTAGAGACCACCGCCTTGGATAGAAAACGCACCGCAGCGGGGTAATCTCCCCCACGCATCCGAAGGACCCCTTCCTGGGCATGCCAGGTGGCCTGCCGGGCCATGATCTCATCCCAGAGAGTGGAGCCCGTTTGCCGCACGGGGGCCGCCAGGACCCCCGAAACCAGCAAAGGCCAGAGAATCATTGCTTCGAAAGGGTAGGCCAAATAGGAAGGAGGGAACGCACAAAGGAGGAGGCGATGGACTGCATGGCGCTGGGGACATCAAACCCTTCATACACCTGATGGGCAGCCCACAAAAGTGCGGTGTTTTCCACGCTGACCATTCTAGCCGAAAGCCCCACCACCGCAGCGGAGGCGATCACCTCGCTCTGCGAAGCGGCAAACAAGGTGCCCCGGCTGTAGACGGAACCCGTCCCCACCGGCGTCGCTGCCACGGCTCCCAGCCCGCTGCCTGGAAAAATCAGGTAGCCTTGAGGAGGCTGATAGGTGGTGACTGTCCCTGTAAATAGGGCATCCACCCCAAGAATCCTTCCCACCTCCTGCAGCGTCGCGGGATTCAGGGCCCCAGAGCCTGCCAGCCGGTGTTCCTTCAGAATCTGCTCCAGTTGACGTCTCTCCACCACCTCCACCCCGGCCGCCAACAGATTCTGAGCCAAAAAATCCGCCGCGGCGTCCCCCCCGGGACCGGAAAAAGAGACCACCGCGACCCGCCGAACCCGGCTGAAATCATAATGGCGGTTGACCGCCACCTGAGGACCCGCACACCCAATTAAAACGAGAGATAGGAGACAGGGGATAGGAGATTTAGGGAACATTTTGCAAATGGGCAATATGCTTCTGGGCCAGCCGTCTCAAAGGCTCCGGAGCTTCGAGCTCGAGCAGCTTCCGCCAGGCCTGGAGGGCATCCTCCTTCTTGCCTTGCTTTTCGTAAACCAACGCCAGCATCTGGTAGATGTGAGGGTCCCGGGGGCGCAGGGTGCGCAGACGCTCGAAGGCCTTCTCCGCATCCGCCGCCCTCCCCTGCCGTTGGTAGAGCACCGTCAACAGGCCGGAGAACCAATCGTTGGTTGGGTTCTCAATAGACAGCCTCTCCAAAATTTGGACCGCCTCCAAAAGCTCCCGTTCCTGCGGCGCCGCTGGTCGGTTTTCCTCTTTCCGGGCGGACCAATCCAGCAGGTTGGAGATCACCCGGTTTTCCCGATAGGGTTCCAGAAGCTTGAGCGCCTCTTGGCGCGCACCCTGCGCAGAGCTCCGGGTACCCGCCGGGACCCCAGAGGGGTCCAGCGTGCTGGCGCCCTGCGCAGCCCAAGAGGTAGCCAGTAAAAAAGCCGTTCCGGCAACTGCGCCCAAACGAATCAATGACATCCTAGCACCCTCCGCAGTGCTCCGGGTACGGCGGCCCGCCAGAGGCGGGACGACTCCGCCAGTCCTCCTCCCTATTGTAGCATGAACTGCGGACACAGAGCCGTACCCGTGCATGAGACACACGAGCTGGATTTTACTAAAATGAAATCCTCTGGACCTCCCCATGGAGATCGGAATCGTCGGCCTTCCCAACGTCGGAAAATCCACGCTCTTCAACGCCTTGACCAGCGCCAATGCCGCCAGCTCCAACTATCCCTTCACAACCATCGACCCCAACCTGGGCGTCGCCCAGGTTCCCGACTCCAGGCTTCGGCGCCTGGGGCAGATCTTCCACTCTGAAAAAATCACCCCCGCCGCCGTCCGTTTCGTGGACATCGCAGGACTGGTTCAAGGCGCCAGCCGTGGGGAAGGACTCGGAAATCAGTTTTTGGCCCACATCCGAGAAGTGGATGCGGTGTTGCACCTCATTCGGCTTTTCGAGAACCCGGACGTCATGCATACCCTGGGCCATGTGGACCCCCAAAGAGACGCCGGAGTCATTGAGACGGAGTTGGCCTTGGCGGACTTGGCCTCCGTGGAAAGACAGATAGAAAAAACGCAAGTGCAGGCCAAGACCGGCGAGAAAGCCGCCCAGGAGAGACTAGCCTTGCTTGAAAAGATCAAAGCGGCCCTTTCCCAAGGAAACTCAGCCAGAACACTCCAACTCAGCCCACAGGCCACAAAGCCCCTCGGCCTTTTGACCGACAAACCCATTCTCTTAGTTGGAAACACCCACGACCCACGCTCCGAGATTGCGCAGCGGTTTCAGGCCTGGGCACAGCAACAAGACCTTCCCTTTCTCATCCTATCCGGGAAAATTGAGGCGGAGATCGCCCAGCTACAGGAAGCGGAACGTCAAGATTTCCTTGCGGAGATGGGACTGGAGGAACCGGGATTAAATCTCTTGATCCGAGAAGCCTACAAACTTCTGGACTTAATCACATTTTTCACCGCCGGCCCCAAGGAGTCGCGCGCCTGGACCGTTTCCCGAGGAGCCAAAGCCCCGGAGGCCGCCGGAAAAATCCATAGCGACATGCAGAAGGGCTTCATTCGGGTAGAGGTTTACCCCTTTGAGGACCTCGACCGGATAGGCTCCGAGGCGGCCTTGCGGGAGAAGGGGTTGATCCGGACGGAAGGCAAGGACTACACGGTCCGGGAAGGCGACGTAATGTTTTTCAAATTCCAAAAACCCTCCTGATCCCCCCGAAGCCCCGCTTTGGAACGAAAAAAAGTCCCACCTTTTGCCTAGGTCCAAAGGCCCGGAAAAAGGGACCAAAAGGCCTATGGACCCCCTTGCGTCGGTCGGATATAATGCAGGATGGAAAATATGCCTCGCGCCAAACAAACCCAGCTGACACGCAAAATACCGCAAGGATCGCCGGACACCCCCCTCATGCAGCAGTATCAAAAGATCAAGGCCCAATACCCCCACGCCATCCTCTTTTTCCGCCTGGGGGACTTCTACGAGATGTTCGGGGAGGACGCCCGCAGGGCCAGCCGCATCCTGCAGCTGGTTTTGACCTCCCGGCAAGGCGTGCCCATGTGCGGGGTCCCCTTCCATGCCTCTTCCAACTACATCCGCCGCCTGCTGGATGCGGGTGAAAAGGTGGCCGTCTGCGAACAAACCGAAGACCCCGCGCAGGCGGTAGGCATCGTCCGCCGGCAAGTGCTGCGGGTGCTGACCCCCGGGACGGCGGTGGAGCAGGAGATTGTTCCCCAGAGAGGAGCCAACTTTCTGGTGGGCCTCTGCCTCCAAGAAGGGCTGGGCTGGGGGATGGCCACCATGGATGTCTCCACCTACGACTTCTGGACCGCCGAAGAACACCGGGACCCGCAATGGCGGCTTCTCCTTTCCGAAATCGTGCGCCTCAAACCCGCCGAGGTTCTCCTGGAGGAAGGACTCCAGGCCCCGGAAGAATTGAAAAAGCAGCTCCAGTCCCTCACGCCCCGCTGTACAATTTCTGAAGCCAAGGTCCCCCCCACTCAGAGCTTTCCCACGGAGCTGCCCACATTTTTGGAAAACCGCCCCCTGGCGGCGAAGGCCTGCCGTCTCCTGCGGGGCTACGTCTTGGAAAACCAACCCTCCCTGGCCCCCCACCTTCCCCAACCGCAGTGGCGCCATCTCAAGCGCCACCTACAGATGGACGAGTCTGCCATGCAAACATTGGAGCTGGAGGCCCTTTTCCGCGTCTTAGATACCACCCGAACCGCCGTAGGCTCCAGGAAGATGAAGGACTGGATGTCCCATCCTCTCTGCGATCTCCAAGCCCTGGAAGCAAGGCAAAACTGGGTGGAGTGCCTGATGGAGGAGGCCTCCGAAAGAAAGCGGGTACAAGAAACCCTGTCTCAAACCTACGACATCGAGCGCATCCTCTCCCGCCTGGCAAACGGCAGCGCCTCGCCGAGGGACCTGGTGGGTTTGCGAAAGACCCTGAACTCTATCCCGGAGATCCAAAGCTCTCTTCAAATCCTCTCCGCCAAAAACCTCGCCACGGAAACGACCGTAAAATTCCTTGATCCGGAACTTCTGGGGGAGCTTCAGACCCTCCAGGCACGGCTCAGCCGCGCCCTGGTGGAAAATCCTCCAGCCAAACTCTCAGACGGTGGGATCTTCCAGGACGGCTGGGACCCGGCCCTAGACGAGGCCCGCCGAGCCGCTGGAGAGGGCCAGCGCCAGATAGCCGGCCTGGAGGCTCAAGAAAGGGCCCGCACCAAGATCCCCTCTTTGAGAGTGGGGTACAATTCGGTTTTCGGATATTACCTGGAGGTGACCCGCGCGCACCTTTCCAAGGTGCCCAAAAACTACGAGCGCAAACAAACCCTGGTGAATGCGGAACGTTTCCTCACCCCGGAACTGAAGGAGATGGAAACCAAAATTCTAGGGGCCGAAGAAAAAATCCATCGCCTGGAGGGGGAGCTCTGGAGGAGACTGGCCCAAGAGGTTCTCTGCAAGCTAAAACCCCTCAAGACCCTGGCCCAAAACCTGGCCACCCTGGACGTCCTGGCCAGTCTGGCCCAAGTGAGCCAGGAAAACAACTACGTCAAGCCGAAGCTGGAGGAAGGCCCCCTTTTGGATATCCAGGATGGCCGCCATCCCACAGTCGAGCAGTCTCTGGCCGGAGCTCCCTTCGTGCCCAACGATCTGCTCCTAGACGGCTCTCAAAAGCAGATTCTCGTCTTGACCGGCCCCAACATGTCCGGAAAAAGCACTTATCTTAGGCAAAACGCCCTGATCGTCCTGCTGGCTCAGATGGGATGCTTTGTGCCGGCGCGCTTTGCCCGGATCGGCTTGGTGGATCAAATCCTGACACGCATCGGAGCCCAGGACGCCATTGCCCGAGGGGAGTCCACCTTTATGGTGGAGATGCGCGAGACCGCTTCGATTCTCCAGAGCGCCACCCCCAGAAGCCTCCTCCTATTAGATGAGGTGGGACGAGGAACCTCCACCTACGACGGCATCTCCATCGCCTGGGCGGTATTGGAGCACCTCTACCGCACCTGGGAAAAGGAAGGCTGTCGGTCAGGCCCCAAGGTCCTCTTTGCCACCCACTACTTTGAGCTGACGGAACTGGCGGAGATCTACCCTAGAATCCGCAACGTCCACGTAGGGGTTCGGGAGTGGACGAAAGAGAGCGGAAAGACTGAAATCCTTTTTCTATATAAAATCGCCCCGGGGCCCGCGGACCGCTCCTACGGAATCCACGTGGCGGAGCTGGCCGGCCTTCCCAAAAGTCTCATCGGACGCGCCTGGGAGATCCTCCAGAAACTGGAGGAAAAGCGGGCAGAGCCCGCCTCCCATCTTGAGCGCTCCCTGCCCTTCAAAGAACCATGGAACAATCCACAGTAACCAGGATACGTCCCCTTTCGGAAGAAACAGTCTCCCAGATAGCGGCCGGGGAGGTGGTGGAAAGGCCCGCCTCCGTTCTAAAGGAGCTCCTGGAAAATTCCCTGGATGCGGGAGCCGCCCACATCCAAATCTCCATTGAGGAAGCGGGAAAAAAGCGCATCCGGGTCAGCGACGACGGATGCGGAATGCCCCCGGAGGAATGCCGCCTGGCCCTGCAGAGACACGCCACCAGCAAAATTCGATCGCTCGGTGACTTAGAGCAGCTTCAAACCTTCGGGTTTCGCGGGGAAGCCCTTCCCGCCATCGCCTCCATCTCCCACTTCACCCTCACCAGCTGCGTCGCCCAAGCCCCCACCGGGTGGCAGATCACGCGGAAGGGACCCAAAATCCTCTTCGAAAGGGAGGCCCCGCCCAAAAAGGGAACGGCGGTGGAGGTCCAAGGCCTGTTCTTCAACACTCCCGCTCGGGCCAAGTTCCTCAAGAGCGAGGCGACCGAAAAAAGCCATCTGCTGCGCATCGCGGAAGAAACCGCCCTGGCCCATCCCTGGCTCCGCCTGGATTTTGACGGCGACCAAAGATCCATCCTCCGCCTGGCCCCGCAAGGGAAAAAGGGCGACCCCTTTTCGATGGACCCCTTTAGAAAAAGAGCGGAGGCGCTCCTGGGAACCAGAGCCCTGGAGCCGCTGATCCCATTTCTTTCCCAGAGTCACCCCCTTCGCTTCTTCGGCTTGCTGGCACCCATCCATTCGGGACAAGCCCGAAGAGGGCATCTGTTTTGGTTTGTGAACCGGCGCCCCATCTTCTCGCGTCTTTTGCAGCACGCCCTGCTGGAAGCCTACCGGCGCCTGCACCGACAGGATCTGCGCCCCCAGGGGGCGCTTTTTTTGGAGATAGACCCCCTCCAACTCGACGTCAATGTCCACCCCGCCAAAAGGGAGGTCCGCTTTAGAGAGGAAAGAGCCGTCCATGACTACGTCCTGAGGGCTGTCCTCGCCACGCTCGAAAAAGAAAGAAAGACCGCTCCCTTGATACCTACACGCTGGGATCCGGTACCCTCCGCAGCCCCTTCGCTGAGAGCTTGCGTCCAAGAAGGCCCCCTCCTCCCTTTGGGTCCTGCGACCGAAACCTCCCCGGACTGGTACCGCCCCCCCTTCCGGTTCCTCGGACCCATTGAGAAAACCTACCTGGTCTGGGAATCCCAAGGCGGACTCTGCCTGATGGACCAGCACGCGGCGGCGGAACGCGTACTCTTTGAGAGGTATCTCGCCCAAGCCCGCCGCGGACAGATTCCGGTCCAGAAGCTCCTCGTTCCCGTCTTATGGGAAACGAGTGCTTCCCAGGCTCAAAAACTACAGGACCATCTGGAGTGGGCCACCCGAATGGGTTTTGAGCTCCGTCCCCGAGGACCTCGAGCGTGGAGCGCGGAAGGCGTGCCGGCGGTTTTTTTTTCCAAGGATATGGAGCTGGAAAAATTCCTAGAGGCGATCTGTGAGTCTCTGGGGAGCCTCCCGGCCCTGGCAGAGGAGCGGGGCGAATACCTGGCCGGCCTGGCCTGCCGGGCAGCCGTCAAAGCCCACGACCCGCTTGCCGAAAAAGAAGCGCTGCAACTCCTGGAGGACCTGGCCCGGTGCCAAAACAGCCTCTCGTGTCCCCACGGCCGACCCAGCCTCCTGACCCTTTCCCGGTCGGAGTTGGCCCGCCGATTCGGACGCCCCGGACCGCCCCCTCTAAGGGGATGAGGGCTCAAAGAAATACCGGACCAGGGAACGATAGAGCAGGTAGGTAAAAGAGGTTCGAAAGCGGTCCTCCAGCAGCCGCCCCTCCTCCATCGGGTTGGTCAAAAAGCCCATCTCCACCAAGACCGAAGGCATCGGGGCGCAGCGCAGCACGAAGTGATCCCGGCGCAGGACCCGAATCTCCCCCACCAGGGGCCGAAGCCTTTCCGCAAAAACCCCCTGAAGCCTTTCCACCGCTTGGACATTGAGCAGCCTCAACTCGGCTCCGGGAAGGGGAATCCCCCGATCCGGAATATCCGGAAGGATTTTTCGGAGCGCCCGCTTCTCCCGCTCATTGTCGCACAACTCCAAATTCTTCATCTGCGCAGACAAGACATAAATCTCCACCCCGCCGTTGACCTGAGGATGAGCTTCGGGATATCTCCCGTTGGCATGCAGGGAAATAAACATATCCGCCTGTTTTTGAACGGCAAACTCCACACGCTCCACTAAAAGCACCGTCTCATCCCCGCTGCGGGTTAAATAGGGCGCGAAGCGAGCATCCTCCTTGAGAAGGGCATACAGCGTGAGCGCATACCGAAGATTGACGTCTTTCTCCAGGGTGCGCTCCTGCCCCGCTCTCTTCTTTCCCTGGGCGCCCGGGAAAAATCCCCCGTGCCCGGGGTCAATGACGATGCGGACCGGACGCCGCAACCGGCGCTCTTCCAGGTGGACAGCCGCTCCCCTCCAGCCGGAGAGGGTTTCTGGGGAAAGGCGCCCAAAATCCTGGGCCTGAGCGACTGACGCCCAAAGCTCGGCACGCACCCCTGGCGCTTCCTCCGCCCCCGAGCTCTGCAAGGTGGCTGCAAAAAGAAGAATGAAAGAAAAAATCACCATAAAAAAACCCACTCGCGGACAGTGGGTTTAAAGACTTCAAAACTTCCGGAAAACCCGCCTATCCGCGAAGGGCTGTTGGGCAACACATGCCAAAGCCCATGCACTGACAGGCATCCCCCATCAAGCAGGAAGATCTCCGGAAGAAGACCATGGCGGATAGCCTACTAAAAAAATCCCCCCGAGTCAAAAAATTTTTCTTACCCCGGTTCTGGTCCCTGGGCTCCGGAGACGGAAGCCTCCCGCGACTGCGAGGATCTTTGCTCCAAATAAGCAAGAATCCCCCGATAGATTCCATTCACCAACTGCTCCCGAAAACGGCCCTCTACAATTCTCTCCGCGTCTTTGGGGTTGGACAAAAAACCCAACTCCATCAGAACCGCCGGAGCCGGCACACAGCGCAATACGAAGAAATCCCGCTTCTTGAGCCAGATATTCCGCATCCCCGTCTCCTCCCGCAAAGCCTTCTGAATCTGATGCCCCGCCAAGGAGGCCTCCCGGTTCCACTGGCGGCGCATCTCAGCAGGCGACAGGGGCAGCACCTTCTTGGTCCGATCCTCATCGCAAGGGGAATAGCGGCGGACCCGGCGCCCCCGGGAGTTCATAGGATAATCGGAATGCACGAAGATCTCTATCCCCTGCTTGTGGCGGCTGCCGGCGGCGTTTAAGTGGACGGAGACGAAAAGATCCGGCCTTTCCCGGTGCGCCATCGAGGAGCGTCTGTAAAGAGAGAGGTGGCTGTCTCCATAGCGGGTGAGGGAAACCAGAAAACGGGAATCTTTCTGGAAACGCTCTGCCAGATTCAAAGAGATGCTCAAGGCTACCTGCTTCTCCCGAACCCACTGGCCTTCAATCTTGCGCATCGCGCCGGGATCATATCCCCCATGTCCCGGATCGATGAGGATGCGGACCGGCGGGGGAACATTCTCCGCCAACTCCTGCGAACCGCAACTAAAAAAGAAAAGCGACAGTGCTAGGACGCTGGCGAGCTCTGCGAGCCCGGCTGGTACCCGAAGCGCTGCGGAGGGTGCTAGAATCCCAAGCAGGCAGGCGGGCATCAGGGCATCCCCCAGAGAGGGTGCCACTGAAAACCCAACCGCGCATCCGGAAGTTTCAGGCGCGCCTCCTGAAACCATCTCAAAACCTGGCCCGGATGAGGTGCCGCTGCGCCGGCCGTGGGAGTGGCAGGTTGGAGGATGAGCGTGGGCACCGGCGTAACCCCAGACACCAATTTCAAGACCCTCTCCCACTCCCCCTCCTGGCTGGCTTCAGTCAAGACCACCTTTACAAATGCTTTTTTCCCGGCCAGCTTCAAACAGTCCTCGTGCGGCAACCAGCACTCCCTTTCCGTGGCGGAAGGGAGTTTCAAGTCCATCGCCACCACATCCACCCACTCCAAAACACAGGCCAAGGCGCGGGAAAGAGTGCCGTTGGTCTCCAGATAGACCCGCAATCCCTGCTCCTTCAGCCAGGGCAAAAGCGAACCCAAGCGGGCAGCCTGCAGGAGTGGTTCTCCTCCAGTCAGCGACACCCAGCTGTGGAGCCGCCGAGCCTGCAGCCCCAGAACATGATTTTGAATCTCTCCTAAACACATTTCGCGCCCTGCATCTAAAGGAATGGTGTGGGGCTCATCGCAGTAGTCACAATGGAGATTGCAGCCTCCAAAACGGATAAAAATCTGCCGCTCCCCCACCCAGGGCCCCTCTCCCTGAAGAGAAGAAAAAATCTCCACCACCCGCATCTTAGGCCTCCTCAGGCCTCCCGAAATCCCTTTGCCCGCAGCAAGCAAGCATCGCAGCGTCCGCAAGGCCTTGCCCTCCCCGCATAACAAGACCAGGTCGTATCCAGAGGAACCCCCAAACGTCTTCCCAGCCGCACGATCTGGGCCTTGGAGAGCCTCAGAAGCGGTGCCAACACCCGAATCCCTCGCCCCTGCGCCGCGGAGCGGCTGCCCCGCATGAGAACCCGCTGAAAGGCGCGGTAGAAGGCCGGCCGGCAATCCGGATATCCGGAGAAATCCAGGGCGTTGGCCCCGATGACGATGGCGGAGGCCCCCGTCGCATCCGACAGAGACATGGCCAGGCTCAAAAAAACGGTGTTTCTTCCGGGCACGTAGGTGGGAGGAATTCCGTCGGCAGCAATGACCTTGAGTTTGCGGGCAGGGATTTTCATCCTGCGGTTGTTCAGGGCATTCGTCTTGAGCCAGGGCAGTCTCAAACGGACCGTGCGCCGGGGAACTCCCGCCCTGCGGCAAAGTCGCTCGGCAAACCCCAGTTCCCGTCGATGGCGCTGCCCATAATCGAAGCTCAGAGCCTGGCAATCATAGCCCTTTGCCATGGCCCAATACAAACAGACTGCGGAATCCATCCCTCCCGAAACCAAAATGACCGCTTTTTTCTTCTCCACTAAAACCTCTTTAAATAAACCTTCCCTATCTTCTTTCCCAAAAACCGGCCCCCCAGCCTCCGAAACTGCTCTGGATTGTCACTGACGTAAAACTGAGTCCGGCCCCTTCGCCTACCCGCTCGTTTCCATCCCGCTCCCTTTAAAATCTCTCTGGCTCTTTGAACCATCCGCTCTCCCGGATCAATCAAAAAAACCCTTCGGCCCAGTATCTTCCCAAAAAGTCCGCGCAGCAGGGGATAATGTGTACAACCCAAAATCAAGGCATCCGGCCGCCACCCTCGGAAGGGCTGCAGATAGCCTCGGGCCACCGTCTCCGTCACCGGACCTCGCCACCAACCCTCCTCCACCAAAGGGACCAGCAGGGGGCAGGCCACTGCCCGGACCTTGCTCCCTGAGGCGTATCTCCTCAACGCCTTTTGAAAAGACCGGCTGTGAACGGTACCGGAGGTCCCCACCACCCCGATCCTGCCCCTAGGATAAGCCTGGGCGGCGGCTTTAGCTCCGGGCCCTATCACCCCTAAAACAGGCAGGCGAAACCTGCGCTGAAGGGTTCCCAAAGCGTAAGCCGATGCGGTGTTGCAGGCCACCAAAATCATCTTCACTCCCCGCCGCCTCAAAAAATTTGCAATCTCCAAAGAAAAACGGGTGACCGCCTCCCCGGACTTGGATCCGTAGGGAAGCCGGGCCATATCTCCAAAATAAATGATGTCCTGGCCGGGGAGAATCCTCCACAGGGCTCTGACCACCGTCAGACCTCCGACGCCGGAGTCAAAAACCCCAATCGGCCGACGGTCTGAGGAACGATTCATTTTTTGGATGCGGAGGAGCTTAGCGCCGCCTGTTCCCACCATCTCCGCTGGGAATAAGCGATGATCCCGGCATAGATTCCATCCACCAGCTTCTTGCGGAACCTGGGATTTTGCAGCTTTGCCTCATCCGCCGCATGGGTTAAGAAACCCAGCTCCACCAACACCGAGGGGGAGCGATTCCCTCTTAAAACATAAAAATGGGCCTGTTTCAACCCCCTCTTGGCGAGATCCACCCGCATCTGGAGCTCCCGAACCAAAAGCCCACCCCACACGCTGGATTCATTGATTTTTTCAGTGAGATGCATGGAACTTAAAATCTCCAAGGCCTTA
Source organism: Elusimicrobiota bacterium (assembly GCA_016204975.1). Classification (GTDB taxonomy): domain Bacteria; phylum Elusimicrobiota; class Elusimicrobia; order JACQJP01; family JACQJP01; genus JACQJP01. The sequence goes on along the minus strand of JACQJP010000032.1, from coordinate 7,957 downwards.
AACTCCTTCTCCAAAGCTTTGAGATCCTCGCGCCCGGAGGCATTCTCAAATCTGGCTACCGCTGCGGCTCTAGGATCGGAGGCCTGCTCGGATAGATAATAGACCTCGAAACCGGACATCGCGGAGTCTGTGGCGGCGTTACAGTGGATGGAGATGAAGAGATCCGCATCCCACCGGTTGGCTTTTCTGGTGCGTTCCAGCAAGGAGAGGGTGGCATCCTTTCTGCGGGTCAACAACACCTCGAACTGATCCTCTTGGCGGAGAAGCTCCGCCAAGTCCCTGGCCACCCGCAGATTGATATCCTTCTCCAAGGTTCCACGCCTGCCCACCGCCCCTCCATCCCTGCCTCCATGCCCTGCATCTATTGCGATTCTTCTTTTTTGGTTCGATTTTCCCTCTCCTTTTTGGAAAAAAACCGAGGGAGACGTTTGCGGAGCCGCAGAAGCTGCGGTCCGGCGGTACACATCCAGGATAAGGCGCCGAGGATTCCTTTTTTCCTGCAGCTCCCAGCGCATGGCCTCTTTACCCAAACTGATCCAGAGCCGGGACAAGCGTTTCTGCTCGACCAAACCAAAGGAATGGACCGCCGGATCCTCCAACCTCCATTGCCGACTTTTGGACGGCACCCCCCCCATCAATAAAATCTCCAGACGCCCGCGGGCACGCCTCAGGGGATGGTAAGACACCTCCGGGCCCAACTCCAATGCCATGCGCAGACGGTCCGGATAGGAGAAGTAACGCGGAGAGCCCAGGTTGCTGCGGCGATCCACCGTCAAAACCTCTCGACCGAAGTCATAGGAGCTGTCATATCCCGCCCAATCGGAGAAATCCCGGTGGAGGAGGAATTCCAGGGGGAGGTAAGCCTGCCCTCCCCGCAGCAAGACGGGACGTCCTAAGCGGATCTCCTTCTCCCCCATGAGAACCCTGGGCGTTCCCACCCACAGTTCCAGTCTCCGATTCTCCCAGCTAAAGACCACGCGGCCGGCAACCTGATACCAATACACCCTGGCTCCGTAAATCTTGCCCACGGCCTCGGCGCTCAAATACTTATGCCTCCCCGCCTCATAAATCTGTACCTTCTCGAGATATTCCCCATTGACCACAGCGGGCAGCTGGGAAAGTCCCGCCGCAAAGAGAACACCCGCACCTTGCAGAAATAAAAAAACCAAAATCCTGACGCCCCCACAAAGCAGCATGCGAGAGAAACTATTCAATGATGATTTTGTAATCTTCCCAATTCAAACTGGGATCGGACTGAATGCGAACCGCCCGGTGGACATTGCGCTCAAAACTCTGGAGATGGGACCGCAAAACCTCGGCCACCGCAGGTTTGACCAGGACCCGCACGCTCCCCCCGGGCTTTCCCCGGGTGAGCTTGCGAATCTCCCTCTGAATCAGAATCAACATGGACTCCTTAGACAGCACCCTCCCCGAGGCATTGCACTCCGGACACTCCTCGGTGATCAGGCTCATCGTGCTTTCCCGTTTGCGTTCGCGGGTCATCTCCACCAGCCCCAGGCGGGTGATGGGCAAAATACGCGTCTTGGCGCGATCCCGGCGAACCGCGTTAGTCAGCGTCTCCACCACCCGGTGGCGGTTGGAGGCTTTGCGCATATCAATAAAATCAATGACGATGATCCCGCCGATGTTGCGCAACCGAATCTGCCGCGCAATCTCCTGAGCCGCCTCCAGATTGGTCTGCGTCACCGTTTCTTCTTGAGACTTAGATCCCGTAAAGCGACCCGTATTGACGTCCACAGCGCACAGGGATTCCGCCTCCTGGATGACGATGGTCCCTCCGCTGGGCAAGGAAATCTTGCTCTGCCGCATGGCCACAATGGCCGGATCCACATGAAAGGCCTCATAGATGGCCGTCTTGGCGGTATAGAGCTTTACCCGAGGCAAAAGCTCCGGAGCCAGCTTTTCCACAAACTCCACCACTTCCTCATACCGCTCCTTGGAATCCAAAAGATAAATTCCGATCTCTTCAGACAACAAGTCCCGGGCGACCTGCAGGGTGAGACTCAGATCCTGATGCAACAGACAGGGAGAGGGCAGGGAATCAAACTTCTTGCGCACGGAATCCCACACGCGGTGAAGATACTTAATTTCCCTTTCCAGCTCCCATTCCTCCGCCCCCTCCGCCTCCGTTCGGACGATGCATCCCCCGCTGCCTAAAACGGACCGAAGGTACTTCTCCACCAGGGAGCTCAGGCGATCCCTCTCGGCATCCTCCTGAATATTCTTGGAAACCCCCACATGCTCCTGAAAAGGCATATAAACCAGATACCTACCCGGAATAGAAAGATCCATTGTAATCTTCATCCCCTTTGTCCCAATCGCCTCTTTGGCGACCTGGACCATGATCTCCTGCCCTTTTTTAAGCAGGTGATCGATTGGGGAATTGTGGCTGTTTCTGATGACGTCTGTGATATAGAGATAAGCGTTCTTTTCGTATCCGATGTTGACAAAAGCGCTGGAGATGCCAGGAATGACATTCTCCACCCGCCCCTTATAAACGTTGCCGACGATGCCCTTGAGGGCATGGCGCTCCCACAGAAGCTCCGCCAGATGCCCATCCTCCAGAATTGCTACCCGCGTTTCCTCGGGTTCACAATTGCCCAACACTTCCTTTTTCATGGTTCAATCCTCCCCTATACAAATCCATTAGACCCTTACCTTAAAGTGACTCTTCTCCAGTATACCGAACCGACAACCCCCAAACCCCACAAGGAACACACCATGGAAGATCCCCCATAAGATAGGAGGGGCAGGGGGAGCCCCGCAACCGGAAGCATGCCCATGGCCATCCCCGTATTGGCAAAAAGATAGAACCCAAAGAGGGCCGCCATGCCGCACGAGAAAAGCGTCCCAAATAGATCCCTGGAAATCCGGGAGATACAGAGCAGGCGCCAGATCAAAAAAAGATAGAGTCCCAAAACCGCCATCGCCCCGACAAATCCCAGCTCCTCACCAATGACCGCAAAAATAAAATCGGTATGCCTCTCGGGTAAAAAGCCCAAATGGGACTGGGTGCCCGAAAAAAGGCCCTTGCCCCAGAATCCCCCAGACCCAATTGCAATTTGAGATTGAATGAGATGATACCCCGCTCCCAAAGGATCGGCCATCGGACTGACAAACGCCAAAAATCTCCTCTTCTGATACCCTTTCATCGCATGGTCCGCCCCAATCCCGGCCAGCAGACTTAACGCAAAAACCGTAGACACCAGAATCGCCCGCCCCATGGTTACGGGAGTGCGGAAGGGCCTGAGAATCCAGGCTGAGGCCGCCGTCACCAAGAAGACTCCTCCGATGCAAAGAAAAGTGGCGCCTCCCAATTCCCGAACCTGAAGCAGGAAATCCACAATAGGCTGAGGCCTCAGCTGAGCGACGCGGATCTCCAAAAATGTCCAGAATAAAGGGAAGGCCAAGGCCATGGCTCCGAAACCGGTCAACATAAAAAGTGGATAAAGCTCCATTCCGGCGCAGTAAAGCAGGACTGTGGCCATGAAAAAAAACGGCAGGGTGGAGGAGAAATCCGGCTGCAATAAAATCAATCCCACCAGGGGGAGAAGATAGCCCCAAAAACCCAAAGAAATGGCAATCCGACGGTTTCGCCGAATCTGCTGTTGAAGATAGCTGGATAAGAGGAGCACCGTCAGGATCCGAACGGCCTCCGCAGGTTGAAAATAAATCCATCCCAGATTGAGCCAGGCCCTGGAACCCCTGAGCGCCTGTCCAAAAAACAGAACCGCCAACAAAAGGCCGGCGCTCAAAATAAAAATGGGCCAGCGCATCTCCGCATAAAACTGGTAATCGACCAAAAGCCCGAAGAGAAAGGCCAAAAATCCGATTCCCAAGGCCAAGAAATGTCTGGACATAACCTGATTGTAAAAGGGCAAACTGGAGGCGGAGGAGAGCACCGCCGAAGTTCCCAACGCCAAAAGTCCCAAAACGGCTGCTGCCAGCCTCCAGTCCACATGGGTTCCCCATCGTTCGATCCAGATGTGCCTTTCAATTGGATAAAGTCTCACTCCACTCCTCCCGTTCAGAATGCAGGCCTTCTGCAAAAGCGGCAATCACCTGCCGGGCGACCGGCACCGCGGCCGCGGCCCCCATCCCCCCATGCTCGACCAAAACCGACAAGGCCAGTCCCGGAGGACCTTCCGGAAGCCCGACAAAGGCCAGAAACCAGGCGTGATCTTTCCCCAGAGGGTTTTCCGCGGTCCCCGTCTTTCCGGAAACCTCCAGTCCCCTCCACTGAGCTCCTTGCGCCGTCCCCTCCCGGACCGCCAAGGCCATCCCCTGCTGCAAAATATCCCAGGTGGCCTCGCTGAAACGGACCCGAGCCAGCAACTCCGGTTGTGTCTGAAGCAAAACGCGTCCGTCTGCGCCCCTCACCGCATCCACTGCGCGCGGGCGAAACATCTGCCCCCGGGCTGCGATGGCGCTGACCACCAGGGCCATTTGGAGCGGCGTGGTTAGAAGCTCCCCTTGCCCAATGGCCATATTCAGGGTATCGCCCTCATACCAGGATTGCCCGGAAGCGGCCCGCTCTCCGGGGCTGGGGACGAAACCCTGAGCCTCTCCGGAAAAGCCGGCGTAGGTCCGCATCCCCAAACGGAACCTCCGGGCATACGCCGCGAGGCGCTCACCCCCCACCCTCAAACCCAACTGATAAAAATAAACGTCGCAGGACTGGGCCACCGCCCGCAACAGATCGATCTTCCCATGCCCTTCTTTTTTCCAACAGGCGGCCACGCGGCGTCCCAACCGAAAATAACCCGGGCAATGGAGCGTCGAATTTTCAGGGTCCACCACACCTTCCTCCAAAGCCGCCGCCAGAGTAATGAGCTTGAAGGTGGAGGCGGGGGCATAAGTACCCTGCACGGCCCGGTTGAACTCCGTAGCCTGGAGGAGCCTCTGGCGGGCCTGGTGCCTCGGGGGAAGCAGATAGGCGTTGGGATCAAAATCCGGAATAGAAGCCAAAATCAAAACCGCCCCATCCGACGGGCGGATCCCCACCACCGCTCCCACCCCGCTCGGAGAACGGCGCAGAGCCTCTTCGGCAACCTCCTGGAGGCGATGATTGATCCATAAATGTATATCGTTGCCACGCTCCCAGGACACACTTTCTAAAATCCCCTGAAGCCTCCCCCGGGAGTCCACCTCGACGCGGATCCCCCCCACGCGGCCCCGCAGATCCTTCTCATAAATTCTTTCCACCCCCATCTTGCCCACACGCTCCTGGAGCCGATAACCCTCGTGGCGGTAGCGGCTCCAGCCGGCCGGATCCATCTCCGCAATATACCCTAAGACATGGCTGGCGTGGGCCCCATAAGGATAGTCGCGCTGGGCCTCCAGGACCAACTCCATCCCCGGATAAAGAGGTCTTAGCTCCGCCAGCCGGAACATATTGGCACCGCTTAAAGACTCCGCTAGTTTCATTGGAGAACGCTTCTGATAAGATTCCTGCAAATCCTTCAGCACCTCCGACCTGGAAAACCCCAGGTAGGGCTCCAGCTTCCGGCTGAACCGTTCCAGATAGTCCCGATCCTCTTCAGATCCAGGCAAAAAATAAAAACTGAAGGAGGGTTTATTCCCCGCCAGCAGGGTTTTTTGAAGATCCCAAATCCGCCCCCTGGGCGCATTCCGAAAAAGAAGTTGGGTGCGATTTCCTTCCGCGGCCAAGTGATAATGTCGCGACCGCACTACCTGCAGGTAAAATAAGCGGGCCGAAAAAATTAAAGTAAAAGCCACGCAGATCTTCCACAGAAAACTCAATTTAGAATGAACCAGAGCCTCGGATGCTATCATCTTTTACCCGATAGAAACCTCGTAAGGATCCAAAAGGCAACCGGGGCCACCGAGGCATTATAAACCGGTAGCACCAAGAAAAGGCGCCACCCGCCTCCCAGGGGCTTTCCCCACAGAAGAACCTGCAAAAAATACCAGAAGACATAGAAAACAAGAGAAACAATGCCTGTCAGGGCGACCTGGTTGCCCAAGGGGTCAATATCCATCTGGCGGTGCAAGCGGCCCGCTCCATAACCCACCCCCGTCAAAGCCAGAGCGTTTAGGCCGAAGAAAGCAGGCGAAAGAAAATCTAAAACCATTCCAAAACAAAATCCCATACATTCCCCTGCCAAAGGGCCTCGCCAGAGAGCCAAAAGCACCGTCCAGACCAACAACCAATTCGGAAAAATTCCAAAGAAGGAAAGAAAGGTGGACCAGAGCCATTGCCAAGCCATCGAAAAAGCCAGAAACAGCACCAGGCGTCGAGCGTTCATCGCACCGCATCGTCTCCCGGCGCAATATGCCGTAAAATCAGCACCTCTCTTAAGCGAGACGGAGGAACAATAGGGGTAAGCACCGCGGAGCGATAACGCAGATCAGGATCCGGGGGCAAAACTCGCCTAACCGAACCGATGGGAATGAAAGGCGGAAAAACCTGGCTGATGCCCGAGGTCACCACCTCATCTGCGGGACGGATGTCGGCGGTTTCCGAGAGATAATTAAAGCTCAATCTTTCCAAATCCTTTCCCTCGACCAGCCCCTGCTCTTTATTGCGGCTCAAGTGAGCGGCCGCCGCGGAGAGGGCATCGGTAATCAGCAGAACCTTAGAAACGCGGGGAGCCACCTCCACCACCCGACCCACCAACCCCACTCGTCCCTCCCACTCCCCCAACACCACATCATTGACGGACACCCCGTCTCTTTCTCCACGGTCCACCAGGAAACTGCGAAACCACTCGCTCGCCTCCCGGCCCTGCACCCGAGCTAAAATCCAGCTCCAGCGAAGCGACCCCCGCAGCTGAAAAATCTCGCGCAACCTTTCATTTTCCAGGCGGAGCGCCTGAAGTTGTTGTTGGAGCCACTTCCCCTCCCGAAGCTTCGCTCTCAGCTCCTCATTCTCCTCGCGAGCCCTCAGCAACTGCCGGACATTCTCCGGAATCCCATCCATCTGTTCAAAGGTCCTCGCCCCCAAAAAAGGTCCGTAAGACAGGCAATAAAATCCAAAAGATTTTATGGCCTGAACCCATCGGGCGGTGGGCAGGCTCAAAAATACCGCACAGATCGCGATCAAACCGAACAAAACAACGTTTTCTGTTTTGCGTGAAGGAAGAATCATGGTGGATTCCCAAGAATTTCAAACGGCGAAGCTAGTAAGGAAGGAACTTCAGATGGAGGCAAAACCCGCCTTCTTGGGAACCAGGTTATCCAGTTCCTCAAGAAACTTTCCGGTCCCAATGGCCACACAACTTAAAGGGTCTGGAGCCCGATGGACAGGCAGCTCCGTCTCCTGTCGAATAAGCTCCGGCATGCCCCGAACCAGCGAGCCTCCCCCCGCCAAAACCATTCCGCGATCCACCAAATCTGCGGAAAGCTCCGCAGGGGTCTCCTCTAAGGTAGCCTTCACCACATCAATAATCAAATGGACAGGCTCCATCAAAGCCTGACGAATCTCCTCGGATGTGATCTGTACTGTTTTTGGTAAACCGGTCGCCTGATCCCTTCCTTTAACTTCCAGAGTTTTTTCCTCCTTCATCGGAAAAACGGAGCCGATATGAATTTTAACATCCTCTGCGGTCGTCTCTCCGATGACCAAGTTATACCTTCGCTTAAAATGCTGGGAGATGGCCTCATCCATTTCGTCTCCCGCGACCCGGACACTGCGGTTTACGACAATACCGCCCAAACTAAGGACGGCAATTTCACTTGTTCCCCCACCGATGTCGCAGATAAACGTGCCCTGGCTCTCAAGTATCGGGAGTCCGGCGCCAATTGCTGCTGCCATCGGCTCCTCGATGAGAAATGCGGCCCGCGCGCCGGCGACAATCGCCGCTTCCTGCACCGCCCGGCGTTCGACCTCGGTAACTCCCGAAGGAATGCCGATGGCGACTTTTGGCCGGGGAATTTTTGGAAGAAAGGGGTTTGCGGGATGTTCGTGGACGAG
>JACQJP010000026.1 GCA_016204975.1 Elusimicrobiota bacterium | reverse complement strand
GAAAGGCCCATCGCCAGCTCGCCGGCAGCTCGGATCAACCTACTCTGAACAGGGGTTAACCTTGAATAAACGTTGTTCATTTTGTATTAAACAAATATACCCCCTCAAATCCCTCCTGTCAAGACCCAATTTTTCGGCAGGCTTGAGTTCTAGTTCTTAAAGCAGCAATTGGTAGTGTTTTTGGATGCAGTCCCGGTAGGATTTTAAAGAGAACAGGGAAACGGCCCTTTCCCGTCCCCGGCTGCCCATTTCCTCGCGCAAGGAAGGGGAAAAAATCAATTTCAGCGTGCGGTCCGTGATGAGATCGGGCCGCTTCGGTGGAACGAGATACCCGGTTTTTCCTTCCTCCACCAGCTCCGCGGGCCCCCCCACATCCGTGCTGACCACGGGCACGCCGCTGGCCATGGCCTCGGCAATGGCCACTCCGAAGGTTTCAAACCAGGCGGCGGAAATCAGGATGTCCGTCGCGGCTAGAATTTCCGGCATATCCTCTCGAAATCCCAAAAAGAGGGTTTTGGATTTGAGGGCGGGATCTTTCTCCACGAGGTTTAAAATCTGCTGTTTCGTCTCTTTATTTTCTTCAAAGCTTTCGAAGATTGCGTCTCCTACGACTAAAAGGCGGATATTGGACTGCCGGGATAGGATGATTTTTGCGGCCTCAAAGAATGCATCATGGCCCTTGCGGGGGATAAAGCGTGCGGAGATCGTGAGAGTCGTCTCCTTGGGCGGGAGCCCTAATTTTCGCTTGGCGGACTCTTTGTCTCCCGGCTTGAAGCGGTCCGTATCTACTCCCAGGTAGACCCGGTGCACCCGGTCTTTTTTGAGCCAGCCCCTTTTCAGGAGGCTCTGCCGGACCGCCTCGCTGACCGCCAGCAGGGGGTAGCCGAAGAGTCGGTGCATAAGCTCCTGATGCAGGAAGTGCACGTCCCACCATCCGTGGCTTGACAGCAGGACGGGGACCTTCAACAGTTTCCCCAGAAGCCCCGCATAAAGGCAGAGATAGGAGTCGTTCACATGAATCAAGTGGGCGGGAAGCGTTTGGGCCAGCCGGAGCATCTTGAAAAATGCTCTCCAGGACCAGCCGGGGGGATAGCCCCTGAAAAAACCTCTAGGAAAGGGAAAGGTGTACACGGGCACATTTTTTTCCACCAACTTTTTGGACAGGGGACCTTCCGCGGGCAAAACCAGATGAGGCTTGAATCGCTCGGGGTCCAGCGAGGTCAACAGATCATAGAGGGTCGTTTCTCCCCCGCCCATATGAGATAGAGAATGAAGATAAAGGATGTTATGGGGCATAGAGCCTGCGTTTCAACCTCTTGAGAAGAAAAAGTGTGGGGAAGGTCAAAACAGAGATGGCTTGAAAGATTCGGGCCAGAAGCCTGCCGCGGTGCTTCTCCATGTAATAGCGCAGGCTTTCCCAGTGCATTCGCTGAACCATGGTTGGATCGAGTTGCCGCGTGGAGCCTCTCCAATGATGGCGCACGGCGGCGTGGGGATAGTAAACCACCTTCCAACCGGCCTTCCGGGCTCGATAGCACCAGTCAATGTCTTCGCTGTAGAGCTTAAAATTCTCATCCAGCACTCCCACCTGCTCCAAGGTGGCCCTCCGGATCATAAGGCAAGCCCCGGAAACGGTATCCACCTCCTGAGGGAGATTCCAATCTCTGTCTTTTTGGTCCAGATATTGTTTGCGGCGGTGGATGGGATTGCCGGGAAATGCGGCGTTCAAGAGTGTTACCTCCGCAAAAGCCCAGGCGGCGCCATGAAACCGCACGCAGCTGGGCTGCCAAGAACCGTCCGTGTTCAAGAGCCTGCAGCCCAGGATGCCCACCTCCGGAGCCTGGCGTAGAAAGTCCGCCATCTTCTCTAGAGCCCCATCCAACACCTCTGTGTCCGGATTAAGACACAGCAAAAAATCTCCATGGGACTCTCGAACAGCTTGATTGTGGGCCCGCGAGAAATAGAGATTTTTGGAATTGCGGATCAGCGAAGCCTGTGGAAAATTGTGAGCCACCATCTGCGCGCATTCGTCACCGGAAGCGTTATCCACCACAAAGACTTCCAGGGATAGCCTCCCCGCATTTTGGTAGATGGAGCGAAGGCATTTTTCAATGGTGTCTGCGCTGTTGTAGGTGACGATGGAGATAGAAAGATCCATTATTTTTGCGTGGCTCAATAGCCTTTCAAAGCCCGGCGGATGCGCCAGAGGTCTCTTACGGTTCTCCATCCATCTGAAAAAAAGCGCACCTGGCTTCCCGGGTCATCCCCCCACGTGACGGGGATCTCCAGGATGCGCCATCCCTGCCGTAGGGCGAGGCTTAAAAGTTCGACATCGAACAGGAAACCGTCAATGGCCATCCTGGAAAACAACTCGCGGCCTGCATCTCCCCGCAGGGCCTTGAAACCGCACTGGCTGTCCGCAAATCGCGCGATCCCCGGCCCCAGAAGCGCGTTTCGGAGAAAATTAAACAGCCGGGCAGCCATTCTTCTGTGGGGGGGCTGTGGCCGAGTGATCTTCGAGGCCTCCAAGGCCCGCGAACCGATCACCATATCCGCTCCGCCTGCGAGCCCCCGAAGAGCCTCGGAAATAGTTTCGAGGGGGGTGGAGAGGTCCACGTCCAGAAACAAGACATGCCGCCCACAAGAGGCCAAGACGCCCCGGCGCACGCCGTACCCTTTGCCGCGCCTGATGGGGAAACTCAGTATTTTGGCGCCGGGCACGGAATTCAGAAACGTGCGGGCAACCTCCACCGTACGGTCGGTGCTCCCGTCTTCGCAAAGCAGAAGCTCGAAGGAGGGATGGTGTTTTTCGAGGTGGCCGAGGATGCGGGGGAGGTTCCGGGGGAGGCGCCTTTCCTCGTTGTGCACGGGGACGATCACGCTGAGCTCAGGAGAGGACATAGCTGTGGTTTCGCATGGAGGCGCTAAGGTCCCTTTCTCGCCAAGGCCAGAAGATTTTCACCAAAGGGAAAGCGCAAAACGAGGTTTAGGGGGAGCAAGCGCAGCGCGGCCGCCATCCAGGAAAAAATTTTTCCATGGCTCCGCTGGAAAGTGGAGCTGAACGGGAGCGCTGCGAGATTGCGGTGACGATCGAATCTGTGAACGAAGACCGTCTCATAACCGGTCCCGCACAGAATACGGGTAAGCGTGGAAGCGGAGAAGTAGTAGAGGTGTTCCTGTGGTTTTATCTGAAACTGACGCGCTGCCCAGCTGTCAATGTTCGGCGTGGAGATCAGAAGGAACCCTCCGGGTTGTAGCCGTTCTCGGATGCCCTGGAGAACCCTTCTTGGATCTCTCAGATGCTCAATCACATCTCCCATGAACACGAAGTCCCACGGTCCCACCTGATGGGGAAGGTCGTCGAAGGTGCCCTGCGCTACGGACAGGCCTCGCTGCCGGCAGTATCTGACCGACTCCTGGGCTAATTCCAGGCCGAGCGCCTCCCAGCCTTTCTCCGAAGCGCACTCCAAAAAGGTTCCGGCTCCACTGCCCACGTCCAGCAGCCGGCCTGAAGCCGGGAATCCGGGCACTCGCGACAGTATCTGGAAGATGCGATGGAATGTTTTCCGGTCCGCCTCCCTGCTCAGGGCGTAGTAGCTCAGAGGAGAAGCACGGCCTTGATTGTATAATCGGCCCAGCTCTTCCGGGGCGGGAAGAGGATCCGCGCGGATCAGTCCGCAGGATCGGCAACGAACAATGGAAAACGGACAGTTCCAAGGGGCCGTCTCGCTTGAGCCGCAAAGATTGCAGGGAGAGGAGGGGTTCATGTCATCGCCTCAGTTCCGGTTGCGCCATAACCTCCAGCCCTCCCGCAGCAGGATTCCTCCGGCTAAGACGGCGGCTCCCCGGGCCCAGAGGTTGCCTTGATAAACGAAAGCCGTCCAGGAAATCCAATACCAGGCGGAAAGTCCGAGGGGAACATAGATGAGGATTTCGAGAAGTGAAAGCTCGGGCGCGCTTTGCGGATGCCCCGGGGCACCCCCCTTTTTCTCTCTCAGCCGGAGTCCAATGAGCAAAAATCCGAGAAGGGCGCCGAAAGGAATTCCGCGTTTCAGGAGTCTTGGCTCATAGATAAAGCGGATGTCGTGGGTTCCGGCGGGGACGGCGACGGCGCGGAAGGCGATCCAGCTGGGAAGGATGGGGGCGGGTTTTCCATCCAGAAAGGCTTTCCAACCGGGGAAATGGTTGTCGCTGAGAAATAAGAAGCCGGCCTGGTCGGAGTGAACCCGGGCAACCACTTCATGCGCTCGGTAGGTCAGGAGTGGGACGGGTTTCGCAAGGGCAGGCGCAGACGCGGGAGGGGAGGCCGGAGGGACCGGTTGGTGGAGGAGCAGATGGCGTCCGGGGTCAATCTCCCCACGGAGAATAGACTGGGAAAGGGCTTGGAGGAATTGGTTGGCCGCCTCCCATTTCTTCAGGTCGGGGGTGGGAAGGACCCTGGCGGATGAGGCGGGGAAAAAAAGGGCTCGTGCTTGAAAGTAGGGATTTTGGTAGAGCACCGCCTCCGGACCCGAATAGACTTTTTTTAAAGTCGGGGAGACGGGCCGAGGGTAAGGGCGAAAGAATAGATATTTGACATTCGCCAGCCCCAGAACTTGATAGGCGAGTTTTTGATGCTCGCGGGATGCGGAGGCGGCGAGAGGGCCGACCAGATGGAGGAAATGCACGGCGGCCAGAACATCCATGTTGTCGGCCCCACTGCGCAGGTCCTGGATGCCGTAGATGCCGGGGAATTCCGGCTGAAAGAAGTAGTTGGGCTCCGCAGAGTAGGTTCGAAAGAGGTCCCGGTCGCTCTTTAACCACTGCATGGAGCCCAGGCGCGGCGGCATGTCCTTGGCGGAGACGATGTGGGGAGAGTGTGCGCTCATCGCCCAAGCACAGTAGGCCAGCAACAGAAGGGGAACGGCCCGAGAGAGAAGGCGGTTTTCAATGCCCAGGGGAAACAGAAGGAGCAGGGCCAGGATGAGAACGGTTTTCCAGACGGTGGAAAACGGGATCGGCTCGTAGGAGATCTGGGAGCCCGCAAAGACGGTCCGGTCTTCTCGGGAATGCGGCAAGACGGCGAGGGGCCGGCTTTCACCTGGAGGAAGGGAAACGGTTCCTTGGAAGCTGACTCTTTGGGCGGAGTAGGAAAGTTGAGCCGGTTGAAAGGAGTCGGAGCGCCCGTGGAGGCCGACCCAAACCCCGCTTACGGGCGGGAAGGCGCGGGGGTCGAACCAGCCCCGGACGACGTGATTTTTGGAGAAAACCTTGACGAGCCCGGCGTCCGCGATGCCCCCCCGGAGTTCGTTTTGCCGCTGATCTTGGAGCAGGGGATTGATCCCCACCCCCGTCACTCCGGCGCTGAAGTCCGTAAGTCGCGGAGAGGCAGCCATGGAGAGCCCGAGAAGGGCTATGGTCAGGAGGAGCCCTCTGGCCTGCCTCCAGGTTTGGCCCCAGGAACTTTGGCGGAGTTCGTAGATCACAAACTTAAGCCCGGAGGCGGCAAGCAGGGAAACGGCCAGCAGGGTGTCCGGATCATAGGTGCGCAGGAAGTTCAGCTTGAAAAAAGGCAGGCTGTTGAAAAGATGGGCGATGGGCGGGGT
>JACQJP010000029.1 GCA_016204975.1 Elusimicrobiota bacterium | reverse complement strand
TTTGGGGCCCGGCCTGCGGGACCCGACTACGGTCGGGGAGTGCCGGCTCCACACGCCTTTGGGGTCCGGCCCGCGTGAGCTCGTGGTTGCCGATGGTGGTCAGAAAGGGGGTCGGGGCACGGCGGCTCAGTTGATTTAGGAAAGTGAGATACTCTTCTTCCCGGCCCCGGGTCACCAGGTCCCCCAGGTGCATGGTGAAATCTACCTGAGATTTTTTGATCTGCTCCAAAAACCGCTCAAAGACCCGCTCGGACACCTCCGGCAGGTAGGTGGGAGCGCCTCGAAGGAGGGGGAGGTTCTTCAAGAGCGGAGTTTTGGAGATGAGGCGCGCGGGATAGATGATGCTGCGGTGCCACTCCGGGCGGGAGTCTCCCACCACCGCGAAGCGAAAGCCGGAGGAGGGCTGTTTCTCCTTTAGAAGTTGCAGCTGCTTCTCTGTTCTCCATGGGGTGTCCCAAGGATCTTGCACCCAGATGGATGGTTTGGGGGTTTGGGCCTGAGCCAGCAGCAGTGCGGCGGAGGCCCCGCCACCTCTGCGGCTGCCCGGCCTGCGGGACCCGACTACGGTCGGGGAGTGCCGGCTCAACACGCTTTTGGGGCCCGGCATCCAATGGTTTGCTGCGGTGGCATCTTGCTGGTCGTGCGCAGAGGTGGTGGGGTCCGTGCGATTGCCGTCCCAGAAGACGGAGTGTTTTTGGAATATCTCCTCCGCCCAGTGTGCCGGCACGATGGGGCCCTCCGGCACGGTGGGGGCCGCTGGCCCCCCGGCCGGTACTCGTAGCTCTGCGGAGAGTGCGCAGGTGGGAAGAGCTGGGGCACACAGGCTAAGGCAGAGGATGGAGAGCCAAGAGCGTAAAAAAACGGGGGTCCCCCGGCGAGCCCGGAGGTTTTTTTGGGCGTTTCCCTGGCAGAGGGAGAGCTCCAGAAAGCCGGAGGAGCCGAGGAGGGCCAGGGCTTTCCCTTTGGGAGTCTCTTGGTAGGAGTGGGAAAGTCCGTGGATGCGGTGCCTGCCGATTTGCAGGACGGGCTTGGAAAGCGAGGCGAGCTCCTGCCGGGTGAGGTTGGTCACCAGGTTTCCGAATCGGTCAATGTGGAGGACTTCTCCCCGCCAGCCCCTCTGATGGCGTTGGGGCTGGGGAAAGGGGAGGGTCTGCTGCAGGGCAGTGGGGGGGCCTAGCTCGCTAAAGGGGAGGCCCCCAGCCAATGCGGCGGCCACGGGGGCGAAGATATCCCTTCCGTGAAAGGTTTGACTTAAGGGGGAAAGAAATAGGTCTTTATTTTCCACCGATAGGATCTGGTGGATGTCTTCCTTCTGCAGGGCCCAAGTGAGGACGCCGTTGTCCGGCGCCAAAAACTGGTGGCGGGCAGTTCGCACATACAGAATTTTTCTCCGGGTCCCCACCCCGGGATCCACAACCACCATGAAGAGGGTATTTTGGGGGAAGAACTGGAAGCTGGTCAACAGGATGTAGGCGGCGCTGGAAACGTCCTGTGGGGGGACTTCATGGGTGAGATCGATGAGTGGGTTTTTAGAGCTTTGCCGGAGGATAACTCCTTTTAGGATGCCTACGTAAGGATCCTGGGTGCCGAAGTCCGTCAGCAGGACAATGGGGAAACCCATTGAGAGAAGTAGGATAGCAAATTTTGTATGATCTTCCGGACTTTTGTAAACTTATAGAGAAGGGGCTGGCCGGGGGCTGCCCTAAATGACAAAGATTTATACGAAAACGGGGGACCGGGGGCAGACGGGACTTTTAACGGGGGTTCGGGTCTCCAAGGGCGGTTTGCGGGTGTCCGCCTACGGTGAGGTAGATGAGCTGAATGCCTGGCTGGGGATTCTGACCTCTCAAGTCCCTTTGGGAGAGCCGTGGGAGGATGTGCGGCAACGGCTCCAGGGGATTCAGGGAGAGCTTTTTGAGTTGGGTGCGGAGTTGGCGGATCCCGCGGGAACTTCCCGCAAGGGGGCGGCGCTTTCCCCACAGGCCGGGCCCCAAAGGCATGTTGAGCCGGCACTCCCCGACCGTAGTCGGGTCCCACAGGCGACTGAGCGTCTGGAGAGGGAGATGGACGAATATTCGGAAAAACTTCCCCCCTTGAAGAATTTCATCCTGCCTGGCGGGGGTTCCGTGGGAGCCTCCTTTCATCATGCCCGCTGCGTCTGCCGCCGGGCGGAGAGGGCGCTGGTACGCCTTTGGGAAGCGGAGGAGGTTTCCCCGGAGGCTCTCCGGTATGTGAATCGTTTGTCGGACTGGCTTTTTGTGGTGGCTCGCTGGGTCAACCAGCTCCAGCAGAAAAAAGAGGAGATCTGGCGAAGCTCCGTCGAACCAAAGTGAGCAGGGTGGCTGTTTTAGTCTTTGCCGCTTTGGGAGCGGCGCTTCTTGCCGGCTGCGGCCGATTTTTCCCCTCTTCCGACCTTTCTATTTCCGGGACGATTGCGCTTCAGGAGGAGTTGTCCCGGAGGGCCGGTCGTCCCAATACGGTTCTCTTTGTCGTGGCAACCGATCGCGGCGGCATCCCCATCGCGGTCGTCCGGATCGTCAATCCTCGGTTTCCCCTCTCCTATCGGATGGGGCCCCCGGACCGGGTGCTCCCGAGTCTTCCCTGGAAAGGCCCCTTCTATGTCAGTGCCCGCATTGATCGGGATGGGAGCGCCGGCCCTTTGGCCGCCGGCGATCTGTTCGGGGTCTACCAGGGCGCGGTTTCTCCGGGAGGGAGGGGGGTGGATATTCTGATTGACACTGCGAACTAGGTGGGTGGGTGTTCCGCCTCTTCGACCAGCATGATCGGGATGTCGTCTTTGACGGGGTATCTACGGCCGCACTTTCTGCAGAGAATTCTTTGCGCCTCTCTTTGATATTCCACCTCCGTCTTACAAACCGGACAAGCTAAGATTTTTAGCAGCTCTGGATCCAGCATGTTTAAACCTCCTTAGGCTCTTAGGTTTAAGCGACCATCAGGTCTTGGACTCGAAAGGTGGGGGAGCCCCACCCTCCATAAAAGGTCAGATCCTCTGCTACCGCGTCCACGTTTTTCAAAAGCTCCAAAAAGTTTCCGGAGAGCATGGCCCCCTGGAGGGCCTGTCGGAGTTCTCCGTTTTGGATGTGGAGGCCGGAGGCCGCCACGGAGAACTCTCCCGAGATGGGATCTGCCGTGTGCATCCCCATGACCTCCTGGAGAAGGATGCCTTCGGAAGTGTCCCGGATCAACTCCTGGCGTTTTTTGGGGCCGGGCTCCAGAACGAAGTTGGAGGGGGCGGGGTGGGGCAGACTGCGAAAGGAGTTGCGGGAGGCGGATCCGGGCCTTTCCTGGCCCATCCGGGTGGCGGTGTAGGTGTCATGGAGATAGTCCTGGAGGATGCCGTTTTGGATGAGATGTCTTTTTTGGGTCGGGAGGCCCTCCCCATCGTAGAGGCTGCTGGCGTATCCCCGAGGGAGCCCGGGATCGTCGGTCAAGTGCACGTGGGGGGAGGCCACCCGGGTCTTGAGGCGATTGGCCAGCAGGGATTTCCCTTTCAATATCTGGTCGGCGCACAGCATGGCGGAGAGTTCCGAGAGAAACTCACTGGCGGCCCAGGGATCAAACAGCACCGCCCTGCGCCGGGACGGGATCTTTTTTCCATTCAAGAGGGACACCGCGCGTTCCACCGCTTGGGTTCGCAGATCCGGAAGGGAGAGATCCTCGGAGAAGCGCTTCAAAGAATAGGCGGATCCGGTCTGAATTTCCGAGTTTACTTCCGCGACGAGTGATATCCCCGCAGAAACGAAGCTCCCCAGCTCTTGCGCTTTCAGACCCTGGCTGTTGGCGATGTAGCTTTCGCCGAGGGATTCGCTCAGTGCCAGGCGGAGAACCTTTTTGACTCGGCGGTCCTGAGAGAGGGCCGCCTGGGCTTGTGTCTGAAGCTGATCCCAAAGCTCGGAGATGGGCCGCCGCAACAACTGAGGATCCATCGGTAGCGGGGCGTTTGCCCGCACCGATCCCGGAGGACTCTTCGGCAGATGGTGGTAGGGGTCGTATGCTGCGTGAGGGAGATAGCAACGCACCTTCTCGAAGAGGTGTTGGAAGGCCGGTAGGGAGAGCTCCTCCGCATAGGAGAAGGCCCGGCGGCCCTGTCGGAAGAGACGTAACCCCACGCCGCATTCCTGGGCTTGGTGGACCAGAAAGGGTTTGTTTTCCTTGAGTTCTGCGGTTCTTTCCACGCCCTTGGCGAGGAATATCTCCGCCTCCAGATCTTTTTCCTGGCCCCGGATCCAATCCAGGGCTTCTGCAGCGAAAAGGTCCAGGGAGATTGCTTCTTCTTTTAATTGTTCCTGTTTCATCGAGGCCGGGCCCCAAAGGCGTGTTGAGCCGGCACTCCCCGACCGTAGTCGGGTCCCACAGGCCGGGCCCCAAAGGCGTGTTGAGCCGGCACTCCCCGACCGTAGTCGGGTCCCGCAGGCCGGGCCAGCGCCTTGTATAGGAAAAACAGGGAGAGGAAAAGCAAAAAGAGCCCGATTTTCCTTCGCTCCAGGGCAATGACGGAGTCGTTAAGGAGGGTGTTTTTTAAAATGGCGTGGAAGCGGCAGATGAGGTCCATGCGGTAAAGATAACCCAGACCGGCGAGACCCAACAGCAGGCTCAGTAGGCAATAGGTCCGGGTCATGAGGGGAGGTTCTGGGTATTGTAGAGATTCATGGCCCTTTCCCAATCTCCGGTCAGAAGGGTCTGAATGCACTGGACGGCTCGGCAACGCATCTCCTGTGCCTTAGCCTCCTCAGTTTTCGCAAAGGGTTCCAAGACGAATTCGATGGGGTCCCTTTGATCCGGCGCAGGGCCTATGCCTAAGCGCAGGCGCGGAACCTCTTGGGTGCGTAGCCTGTTTAAAACGGAGTCCATTCCGTGATGCCCTCCGGAGGATCCGGATCGCCTTAGGCGCAGAGTCCCCAGCGGAAGGTCGAGATCATCATAGAGCACCAGAAGCCGGCTGGGGTCTTGGGGATGGGTCTCCAGAAAGCTTTGGAGCACCTCCCCCGATCGGTTCATGTACCGCAAGGGCTTGAGGAGCTGTATCCCGCCAATCTCCGCCACCCGGGCCTGGTTTTTCCAGGATCTCCAGAAGGTCTTCTCCTGCGCCGCCAGGGAGTCCAACACCTGAAACCCCAGGTTGTGCCGGGTGTGAATATAGGAGGGTCCAGGATTGCCCAATCCCACCAGAAGCCGGACGGAAGGTTCTGGATGGGGGGCGGATCGGGAGTTTTCAAGCACTCGACGTCTTTATTTCTGGTCTATTTTTTGGGCTCTTTCTGGCCTTCCTTTTTTGGGGGATCGGGCTTGGCTGGGGCTGCGGCCTGTGGGACCCGACTACGATCGGGGAGTGCCGGCGGCTTGGCGGGGGCTCCCTCAGGCTTTTCTTCCTCCTCCTTTTTGCCCCTGGCGATCACCTCCGGCTCCGAGGCCTCTGAGGCCAGAGCCGCCTCTTCCGGTTTTGGAGGTTCCTCCACCTTGGTGGGAGCCACGATATGGACAATGATCTGGTCCGGCGCGTGGAGGATCTCCACGCCCTCCGGGACGGCGAGGTCCCCGACGCTGATGTGTTTTCCGATCTCGAGGTGCGAGACGTCCACCGGGACGGAGTCCGGGATTTTTGTGGGCAGGCAGCGGATGGAGATTTCCCGCAACAAGTGCTCCAGGACCCCTCCCTGCAGTTTCACCCCCGGGGCCTCCCCGGTCACCTCCACTGCGACTTTGATTTCGATCTTCTCCTTGAGCGAGATGCGCTGAAAATCCACGTGAAGGATTTTGTGGTGGACCACATGGTGTTGGATCTCTTTCAACATCACGGTGTCTGTGCCTTTGGGATGCTCCAGTTTGATGAGCACGTTGGTTCCGGCGCGGGTCCGCAAGGCCTTCAAGAGATCCCTCTCCACCACCGCAAGGCCCAAGGTGGGACCGTGGCCGTAGAGGATTGCCGGAACCCTCCCCTGTTTTCTCAACTGGTTTAAGAAGGCCCTTTTTTCGGTAGGTCTTTCTTCCGCCTTCAGTGGAATTTGTTCCATATTCTATACAAACAGTGCGCTCACCGATTCTCCCAGATGGTTTCTCCGGATCGCCTCCCCGAGCAGGGGAGCCACCGAAAGGGTACGCACATTTTTGACGCTCTTTTGGCGCAATGGGATGGTGTTGGTAATGATCACTTCTTCGATTGCAGAGTCCGCAATCTTCTCTAATGCCTGGTTGGAAAAAACTCCATGGGAGCTGGCGGCCAGGATGCGCCGGGCTCCCTTTTTCTTGAGTGCGGAGGCGACCTGAATCAGGGTTCCCCCGGTGTCGATCATGTCGTCTAAGATGATGGTGGTTTTGCCTCGGACCTCCCCGATCACGTGGTAGATAGAGGCCTGGTTGGGTTTGGGGCGCCTTTTGTCAATGATCACCAAGCCTGCGTTTAGGCGTTTGGCGAAGGCGCGAGCCCGCTCCACCCCTCCCACGTCCGGCGAGACGATGGCGGGTTGGAATAGTTTTTTCTTGCGCAGGTGCTCCAGAAAGACGGGCATGGCGTAGAGGTGGTCTACGGGAATGTCGAAAAAGCCCTGGATTTGTCCCGCGTGGAGGTCCAGGGTGAGGACCCGATTGGCCCCTGCGGTGGTCAGCAAATTGGCCATGAGTTTGGCGCTGATGGGCACGCGGGGCTCTGTTTTCCGATCTGCCCGGGCGTAGCCGAAGTAGGGAATGACCGCGGAGATGCGCTCGGCGCTTGCGCGTCGGAACGTGTCCAGTAGGATCAGAAGCTCCATGGCGTTCTCATTGACCGGCGGGCAGGTGGATTGGATGAGAAAGCAGTCGCAGCCCCGGACGTTCTCTGCGATTTTTGCGCTGATCTCCCCGTCCGCAAACCGTCGGACACGGGCCCGTCCTAGGGGCACCCGAAGGTAGCGGCAGATCTCTTGGGCCAGGGCAGGGTTGGAATTTCCGGAAAAGATCTTGAGGGATCCGTAGGGGGAGGGCATGGCTATTTCTTTTTGGGCTTATGGATTTGGCGGGGCCGGGCGATGGCCAGGGTCTCCGGGGGGACATCTTCGGTGATGGTAGATCCCGCCCCTATGACGGCGTGGTGGCCGATGGTGACCGGGGCTACCAGATTGACGTTGGAGCCGATGAAGGACTTGGCCCGAATAATGGTTTTGTGTTTTTGTTGCCCATCGTAGTTACAAGTGATGGTTCCGGCCCCCACATTGATCTCTTCTTCCAGCTCCGCGTCCCCGATGTAGGCCAGATGGGGAACCTTGGTGGCCCGGCCGATCCTGGAGGCCTTAATTTCCGTGAAGTTTCCGATTTTGCTGTAGGACCCGATGGAGGATCCCTGCCGCAGGTGCGAGAAGGGCCCGATGATCGCGTGGTCTGCGATCCGAGCTTCCACCGCCACCGAATAGAGAACCACAGAGTGGGGCCCCACTTGGGTGTTTTCCAAAAAGCTGAAGGGGCCGATCTGGCAATGGGAGGCGATTTTTGAATTGCCTTTCAAGATGGTTCCTGGATAGAGCAGGGTGTCCGGCTCCACGAGAACGGTGGAGTCCACATAGGTTTGCATGGGATCCAGGATGGTCACCCCGATGCGCATCAGGTTTTCCAGGGTTCTCCGGGAGAGGATCCGCTCGGCCTGGGCCAGCTGGATGAGGCTGTTGATTCCCAGGATTTCATCTGCGTTCGGGCAAATCCAGGCGCCGATACGCCCGCCCTGGGATCGAAGGAGCTGCACGGCATCCGTCAGATAATACTCCTTTTTTGCGCCGGAAGACGTCAGCGTTTTACAAATGTTGAGGAGTGACGGGCTTTGAAAACAATAGGCCCCGGTGTTGATCTCATGGGTGTTGAGCTCTTTGGGAGAGGCTTCCAACTCCTCTACGATTTTCAGAATGTCGCCCGTAGCTCCCCGTATCACCCTTCCGTATCCTCTGGGATTTAAGAGCCGCGCGGTCAGAAGGGCCACCTGGTACTTTTGGTTGCGGAAGATCTGGAGCAGTTGCCAGAGGGATTCGAAGCCGAGCAGCGGCGTGTCCGCGCACAGGATCATGATTTCTTCGAAGCAGCGGATGAAGTTCTGGGCGCAGGTCACCGCGTGGCCGGTTCCCATCTGCCGGGTTTGGCAAATAAGCTCCAGTTTCTTGAAGAGGGGGGCTTGGGGTTTTAGGGCGGCTTCCACTTGTTTGGCTTCATGTCCGGTCACTACCGCGACCGCATCGGGCTTCAAGAGCCGGACCGTTCTTAGCAGGTGCAGGATCATGGGCTGTCCTCCCAAGGGATGTAGGGCCTTTGGGAGGGAGGATTTCATGCGGGTTCCTTCCCCCGCCGCGAGGATCACGACACCCAATTTTTGGGAGCCTTGAGGAGGGCGTGCGGGCTTTGATTTTTTCGACATTGCCGAACTATCTCCCGGGCTAGGGCTCGAACCTAGAATGGGAGATCCAAAGTCTCCTGTGTTACCAGTTACACCACCCGGGAATGGTTAAGAGGCCGAATCCGGATTGGGTTTGTTTTTCAGCTCCTGTTCGTAGGCGGCTAAGGCCTTTTCTTCCAGTATTCTTCTGAACTCTGATTTGATGGGATGGGCCACGTCTTTATAGGACCCGTCCGGAAATTTTCGGGAAGGCATGCACAGGATCAATCCCTTGGATCCTTGGACGATTTTCATATTCCGCACCACAAAGCAGTCGTCGAATGTCATGGTGACGAAGGCCTTGAGTTTTTCTTCGGACCTCAGGTGCACGCGGACTTCGGTGATGGTCACGGCTATCCCATTCGGGCGATCCGACATTCCCAAGGATAGGATCTCAAGGCTCGGGCCGTCCGGATCGCCTGTGACCGGCTCGAAAAGAGGCCGAAGACACAGGAGCCGGACCCGGACAGGCGCGCCTGGGAGGCTCCCAGCTTCTGAAGGGACCGTTGGATGTGTCCGATTTCCGGGTAGGAAGGCACCACCACATCCTCAAGACGGTTAAATAAAAAATCCACCCAGTTTTCGAGGAAGGACCCGCGTTCCAGGTGGAATCTGAGTCTATCAAGATTTGCCGGGGCTGTCAAGTTGGGGTTGGGGAGTCTTTGGAATTTTCGTAGGTTTCCGTAAACCTCCCGGGTGGAAAGGGAAAACCGGGGAAAGAGGAGGACGATCCAATAGGTCTTTATTTTTTGGGGTCGCAGAGGCAGGATATGCTCCCCTCGTCCCGTGCCGACGGCGTAAGGCGTATCATAAAGAAAGAAACAGACATCGGAGCCCAGGCGGGCTCCTAGGCGGGCCAGGCGTGGGATGGGAAGGGGCAATTTCCAGAGCCGGCACAGGCCCTTCAGGACCGCCGCGGCATCCGAGGAGCCGCCCCCCAAGCCCGCGCCGATCGGGATTTTCTTTTTCAGCAGGACCCGCGCCCCGGCGCGTACTCCGGCCTCGCGCTGCAAGGCCAGGGCGGCCGCCCTGCAGAGGTTTTTGCGTTGGGGAAAAAGTTCCGGTGGGTGGGTGCGCACCGTGAGGCCACAAGGACGCAGGCGCAGGCATATCTCGTCTGCCCATGAGATTCTGGCGAACAGCGTCTTTAGACGGTGGTACCCGTCGGGGCGCACTCCAAGGACTTCCAGGTAGAGGTTGATTTTGGCGGGGGCGCGGAGATTCAAGTTATTTTTTTTGAAGGGAAACGCTCTCCAAGGTCAGCCGGAACTCCCACCGAGGCCCGTGAAATTCGATGGAGGGGGGCGGAGGGGAAGCCGGATCTGTGTCTTCGGGAAAATGGAGCGAGTAGTGAGGGAGGATTTGGATGGAGCGGGGGTGGCCCCAGCGGTTTTTTGATGGGAAGATCCATTTTCGGTCCTCGGCCTCAATGGAACTTTTCCACCATCCCGAACGATAATGGGCCTTTCCGGATGAGGAGAAGAGTTCTCCGGAAAGGTAGCTTCGCAGGATTTGGAGGGATGCGGCGGCGGTCTCCCCAACGAGCTCCTCGGGAATCCCCGGAATCTGAAGGGGGGTCATCTGAAAGGACTCCCCTTGGAGTTGTGCCTTCCAAGCCGGTACCCAAAAGGGTCCGATAAACTCCAGGAGGAGACGCTCCGGGTGTTCGTAGAGAATCCATCCGTGAAAGCGCAAGTGTTGGCCGTGGATTTTTCCTTCCAATTGGATGCGGCCCCTGAGCGTTTGGATTTTAGAGTGCTCGAGATGGAGAAAACGAAGAAGTTGTTGAGCCAGCTTTTCCGGACTCCATTGGGATTCGATGCGGGCAAGGCGCTTGCGGATGCTGGACTGGTCCGAGTGCCCCGGGAGGGCGCGTCGAAAAGCCAACCAGGCCTGCCGCGATTCTTTGAGCGCCAGGTAGACCTCGCCTAGGTGCTCCGAGATGACCGGGTCCTGGGGGACCTTTTTGAGGGCGCGTTCCAGCGGCTCCAGAGCCTTTTGCGGCTCCCCCTTTTTGAAGAGCAGCCATCCCCAGGAGTCCAGGTAGGCTCCATTGTCCGGATCAATCTTCAGCGCTTTCTGGAGCAGCTCCTGCGCTTGCTGGAGTTTCATGTCTCGGTCCACCAGGGAGTACCCTAGGTAATTGAGGGCGGAGGCATCCTCGGGATAGCGGGAGAGGTAGGTCCGGAAGTGTTTTTCCATCTTGGGGACATCCCCTGCCTTTTCGTAGAGGGCTCCCAACTGAAAGCGCAGGAGTTTCTCCTCGGGCCGGGCCTGGAGCACCTCCTCCAGTATTTGGATGGCGGGGTCGTATCGGCCAAGATCTTCGTAGCCCAGGGAGAGGAAATAGGCGATTTCCGCATCCTGCGGCCACAGGCGGCGGGCCTCCTTCAGCGTCCCGACCGCCTCTTCAATCTTTCCTTGTTGGGTCTGGTAGTAGCTGAGCCGCAGGTGGAGCTTGGGATCTTGTGAGAGAGAGGCCAGCTTTTGTAGATGTTTTTGGGCGAGGCTCCAGTTCTTGGCCTCCTCCGCCAGAAGGGCCAGCCAGAGCCGGGCGGTGGGGTCATTGGATTCGAGTTTGAGGGTTTGTTGAAAAAACTCCTCCGCCTTCTGATTTTGCTGTGAAAAATAGAACAATTCGCCGAGCCGCGAGGTCACTTGGGCGTCCGTGGAGTTCTGATCATGGATTTTGAGGTATTGTTCCAAGGCGGCGGAGGTATCCTTGGCAATCTCGTAGAGCTGTGCCAGGTGGTAGCGGGCCTGGAGGTATCCGGGGTTGGCGTCCAAGGCCTGCCGGAGAGACTGCTCCGCCTCTTGCAGTTTCCCCCGCTTTTGCTGGAGGAGGGCCAGTTGCGTATGGGTTTCCAGGGAATTCGGATGAAGCTGGAGGTAGCGCTTAAGATAATGCTCCGATTTTTCCAAATCCAGGGAAAGGTGGAGTTGGGCCAGGGAGAGCAGGGCCGAGTCGTACTGCGGGTCAATTTGAAGGATCTTTTCAAAATTTTCTTTGGCCTCCTCCAACTCCCCCAAGGCCCAGTGGGCGCTGCCCAGCAGGTAGAGCACCTCCGCATCATCCGGTTCCAGCTTCGCGGCGCGAAGGGCGGCATCCCGTGCCTTCTGGGGCTGGTTCATCTGGAGATAGAGCTCCGCGATCTGTCGGTGGACGAAGGCGGCCTGGGGATCCAGTTCCAAGGTTTTTTGGTACGCCTCGATGGCTTGCTGGTACTCCCCCGTCTTTTCATGAAGCACCGCCTGGAGATAATGGAAGTAGGGCGAGCGTTTTGCCGCGTAGAGGGGGCCGGGGGCCAGGAGGGCGGGAAGGATCGCAGCCAATACCGCTTTTTTTATTTCCATTTATTTTTGCTCGAAGGATCCTGGTTTTATATACAAGGGAACGGGCGGTTCGCAGGCTCCGGCGGAGGTTCGGGCCTGGGCCAGTTCCCCGACGGCGGCGGCCTGTGGATAGGCGGAGCGGATCCAAAATAGGGAGCGGGTGGAAAACAGGGTCTTAAGGAGCTTGTGGTGCGTCTGGGCGGCGTCTCCGGTAAAACCGAGCGGGGCGGAGCGGGAAAGATGCGGAGTGAGAAACTCAGCCATCTTTTCTGCGGCCAGCCATCGGTACTGCGAAATTCGCCTCAGAGAGGAAGGGGGGTCCGGCCTGTGGGGGCCATGGACAGGGTATCGATAGAGGGCGGTCAAGACTTCGTTGCGGACGGCGGTCACCATCGGACAAAGGTACAGGGAGTTGGCCCCCCCGGGTTTTGTGTCCCGCCGTAATTTTAGCCTTTTCGCCGCATGCCAGGCCAGTGCGTCCAGGGAACTTACCCCCCAGACCGGGATCTGTAGGCTCCATCCCAGCGCCCGCGCGAAGGCTAATCCGATGCGGATGCCGGTGAACCTTCCCGGGCCTCGGGAGACGGCCACCGCCTGGATCTGGGAGGCCTTGGTTTTTGATTTCCTAAGGAGGAGGTTGAGCTGAGGAAAGATCTTTTGGTCGTGGGAGGTTCGGGCCAAGAGGTTGCTTTGGGTCAGGATCCGGCCGTTTTTGAGAATGGCCAGGCTCAGCCAGTGGCTGGTGGTTTCTATGGCCAAGAGCCTTTTCATCCCACCACCTCGATCCGAATGCTCCGAGCAGTGGGAGAGCGGTGCTCCAGGCGGATCTCCCAGTGGGGTTTGGGAAGGTAGCGCTGTATGATTTGGGGCCATTCGATGGCGGTCCAGCCGTTTTGAGGGGAGAGGTATTCCCATAGGCCCGCGGAATCTAAGTCCTTGGGACTCAGGCGGTAAAGGTCCAGGTGGTAGAGGAATTTTCCGCGAGGGACACCGTAGCGTTGCAGGAGGGTAAAGGTGGGGCTACGGACCAGGTCTTTCGAGCCCAATCCGGATGCGACTCCGCGCAGGAAGGTGGTTTTCCCGCTGCCCAAAGGCCCCCGTAGGGCCAACACCGCTCCCAGGGACAGTTTCTTGGCGAGGTGCCTGGCCAGGCGGATGGTCTCCTGTTCCGAGCGGGCGATGTGCGTTTTAGGCATCGGGAGGTCATTTTAAAATTTTTTGGATGGCCTTGGGAATGGCGGCGGCGATGTCGGTGGCGGTCAGGGAATAGGGGGTGAGCTCTCGGGCGGCTAAATCTCCAGCCAGCCCGTGGAGGTAGACCCCCAGCAGGGCTGCCCGGAGGGCCTTTTCGAATGGGGGATCAGAGGGGCTCCCTTGGCCGATCCAGGCGGCGATCATTCCGCTTAGGACGTCTCCACTGCCCCCTGTGGCCATCCCCGCGTTGCCGGTGGGGTTTTTCCAGAGTTCTTTTTTGTAGGCGATCAGGGTTTCATGGCCCTTGAGGACGCAGATTTGCCGCGTGCGCCGGGCCAGCTCGAGGACGGCGCGGGGTCGGTCTTTTTGAATTTGCCGCGTCTGGTGGGCCAGGAGCGCACCCATCTCCCCGGGATGGGGGGTGAGTATCCAAGGGGTGTGGGATTGGGCCAGGATTTCTATTTTGCTATGAAGGTCAGAGGGAGCGCGGAAGGCGTTGAGCCCGTCTGCATCCAGGACCGCCGGAACCGGGTTTTGGACGACCAGGGCGCGGGTCAAGGCTACGGTTTCCGCGTGCTCCGAAAGGCCCGGGCCGATGGCGAGCGAGCTCACCCGGCGTCTGCGGCAGAATTCCAGGATGGGGATCAAGGCATCGAAGGAGAGAGAAGCCTCCCGGGTTTCCGGCAGCGGCAGCGTCAGACACTCCAGAATTTTTCCACAGAGGTGGGGCTCCAGGCTTTCCGGTGTGGCCACGGTCACCAGACCTGCTCCGCTTCTTAAGGCCCCCAGGGCGGCCAGGCCCGCAGACCCCAGCATTCCTCTGGAGCCGGCCACAATCAAGACATGGCCGCAGTGCCCCTTATGGTAGAAGGGGAGTCTTTTCGGCAGCAGTTTTCGGATGAAGGAGGGCGACAGGGTTTTATTTTTCATACCCTGCCGCCAAGGCCACCGCGGCGGCGTAGTGATTGGAATGGGATAGAGAGATCCACACCTGGGGGGAAAGGGACTGCCGGAGGGTGCCGGCGCGCCGGGCCCCTCTGAGCCCCCGGCGGGTACCCGGAGCTCTGCGGAGGGTGACGATGGGTTTTCCTTGTGCGTCGTTGCGGATGGAGATCTTCCGCAGGGAAGGGGCATAGCGGCCCAGGGCCTTCCAGACCGCTTCTTTGGCGGCGAATCGAACCGCGAGATGCTGCCATTTTTTTCTTTTGCTTTTGCAGTAGCGGACTTCTTCCTCTGTAAAGACCCGAGAGAGAAAACGCGCATTGCGTCGGGCTAGGCTTTGGATACGCTTAATTTCCACGATGTCAATGCCGATTCCCCAGGGGGCTTTTTTTTTCATGGGCTATTCGACGGTCACGCTTTTTGCCAGATTTCTGGGTTGGTCCACGTCGCAGCCTCTTTGCCTGGCCATGTGGTAGGCGAACAGCTGCAGGGGAACGATGTTGACCAAAGGGGAAAGGAGTTCCGGAACCTCCGGGACCTCCAGGGTCCAGGCCGACTGCGCAGTCACCGCTCGGTCTCCGGGATTGACCACGCTGATCAAAACCGCTCCGCGCGCCACAGCCTCCTGGAGGTTGCCGCAGAGTTTATCATAGAGCCGGGATCGGGTGGCCAGAGCCACTACCGGCATGGATTCATCAATGAGGGCGATGGGACCGTGTTTCATCTCTCCTGCGGCGTAGCCTTCGGCATGGATATAGGAGAGCTCCTTCAGTTTCAAGGCCCCCTCCAGGCAGATGGGGTACTGGATATGGCGACCCAGGTAGAGCAGGTGTTCCTTCTTGTACATCTCCTTGGAGATTTTCAGGACGGCGGGCTCCTCTTTCAGGACCTGGCGGATCCCTCCGGGGATTTTTAGGAGTTCTTCCGAGAAACTCCGAAGTTCCTCAGCCGATAGTTGCCCCCGCAGGAAACCGGCGTGCAGGGCCACCAGGGTGAGAGCGGTGAGCTGCCCCAGAAAGGCCTTGGTGGAGGCGACACCGATCTCCGGCCCGCAGTGGGTGGTGAGGGTAGAGGGGACCTCCCGGGTGAGCGTGGAGCCGACGCAGTTGCAGATGGCCAAGAGGTGCGAGGTGCGCTTTTTGGCCTCCCGCACCGCGGAGAGGGTGTCCGCTGTTTCGCCGGATTGGCTGATGGCGATCAGCAAGGTTTCCGGGTCCAGTGTGGGCCTGCGGTAGCGAAACTCCGAGGCGATCTCCGCTTCGCAGGGGATTCCGGCGAGGTGTTCCAATAGGTATTTTCCCACCAGGCCCGCGTGATAAGCGGTCCCGCAGCCCACCAGATGCACGCGCCGAACCCTTTTAAGAATTTCGGCATCCAGATTCAGCTCTTGGAGAAAACCGGGGGTGGAGTTGGGCCCGATGCGCCCCCGGAGGGTGTCCTCCACCGCGCGGGGCTGTTCGAATATCTCCTTGAGCATGAAGTGCTTATACCCCCCTTTTTCCGCTTGGCTCAGGTTCCACTTGATGGAGAGGGGCTCGCGGGATACCTTTTTCCCCTCAAAATTAAACAGGAGGCATTGCTGGGAGCTCAGGACCGCGATCTCCCGGTCTTCCAGGAACAGGACGTTTCGGGTGTAAGGGAGAAAGGCCGGGACGTCGGAGGCCACGAAAAATTCCCGATCCCCCAGCCCGATGGCCAGGGGGCAGTCGTTGCGGACAGCGATCAGCGTATCCGGGGCCTGTTTCCATAACAGGGTCATGGCAAAGGAGCCCTTGAGTTCTTTGACGGTTTCCTGAACCGCCAGAAACAGCAAAGGGTGGGCAAGGTGGGGGGGATGGGGTGTGGCTCTGGATTTCAGCCTTTGGAGATTTTCCTCCAAAAGATGGGTGATGACTTCGGTATCTGTTTCTGAGGAAAACCGGTGGCCTTTGGTCCCCAGCTCTTCTCGGAGGGAAAAATAGTTCTCAATGATTCCGTTGTGAACGATGACGATCTCTTTTTTGCAGTCGGTGTGGGGATGGGCGTTTTCTTCGGAGGGCTTGCCGTGGCTTGCCCATCTCGAATGTCCGATGCCCCGGATTCCTTTCGGAGGATCTTTTTTCAGGAGCTCCTCCAGAACCCGGATCTTGCCGGCGGCGCGCAGGATGCTGAGTTTCCCATTTTCTCCGGCAACGCAGAGGCCGGCGGAATCATAGCCCCGGTACTCCAAGCGTTTGAGGCCGTCTAAGAGAATGGGATGGGCTTGTTTGGGCCCTATGTATCCGACAATGCCGCACATGGGTCGCGTCTTAGGTGGTGGCGCGCAGAATCAGCAGTTTCATTTCGTAAACGGCTTGCTTGAGTCCCACAAACAGCGCTCGGGAAACGATGGAGAATCCGATGTTGAGCGCCTCCAGGGAGGCGATGTGGGCTACTGCCGCGGTGTTGTGGTAGTTGAGTCCGTGTCCGGCGTGGACCGCCAGTCCTAACTCCGAGGCCAGGTAGGCCGAGAGCTCCAACTTTTCCAGTTCGGATTTCCTGCGGTGTTCCCCTTTGGCCTCCGAATATTTTAGGGTGCACAGCTCCACGCAATCCGCCCCGAGGTTTTTTGCCTTTCGGACCGAGGCTGCCTCGGGATCAATGAAGTGGCTGACCAATATCCCCGCGCGCTTAAGTTGCCGGGTGGCCCCGGCCACCTTTTGGGCGTGTTGCGAGCTAAGCTGCAGGCCCCCCAGGGTCGTTACCTCCCCGGGCCTTTCCGGAACGATACAAACCGAGTCCGGCTTGATTTTGAGAGCTGTGCGCAGGCTTTTTGAGGCGGCGCAAATCTCGAGGTGCAGGGGGATTTTGATTTGCCGGCGCAGTTGCAGAAGATCCTCCTCCTGCATATGCCGGCGGTCGAGGCGCAGGTGGGCGACGATCAGATCGGCTCCGGCGGCGCGGCAGGCGCGGGCCGCGGCGATGGGGTCGGGTTCCGCCTCTCGTCTGGCCTCCCGGAGGGTGGCCACGTGATCCACGTTGACTCCCAACTTGACCATGGTTGTCTCCTTTACCGAGTCATTTCCTGCCGAAGCATTTTTTCGATCTCTTGGGCGATTTTTCGAATTTGGGCTCGGTCCGGCCCCTCCACCAGAAGGCGGGCCACCGGCTCTGTGCCGGAGTAGCGAAGCCAGACCCGGCCACGTTCCCCCAGTCTTTTTTTTGCGCGGGCTAAGGATTTTTGAAGGCGCGGAAGTTTTTCGAAGGGGATTTTTTGGTCTGCGGGGATGTTCCGAAGAATCTGGGGGGTGTTGGAGAAAAGTCTTTGGAAGAAGCTCAGGGGCTTTCTCCAGCGCCTGGCGATGGAGAGGGCCTGTAGGGCGGTCAGGAGCCCGTCTCCGGTCGGGGAAAAGGCTTTGAAGATGATGTGACCGGAGGATTCCCCTCCCAGGATGGCTCCGGAGTCGTTGAGGGCTTGGGCGATGTAACGGTCTCCCACCGGCACCACCCGGGACTCGATTCCTTGTTTTTTAAAAAATCGCAGAAGCCCCAAGTTTGCCATCCGGGTGGTGATGACCAGGTTTTTGGAGAGTCGGTTCTGGATTTTCAGATCCATGGCGGCCATGGCCAGAATGCGATCTCCATTGAGCAGACGCCCCTTTTCATCCGAGAGGATGGCTCGATCGGAGTCCCCGTCCAGGGCGATTCCGGCGAAAGCTCTTTTTGTCTTGGTTTTTTTCTGCATGTGCTGGGGGGTGAGAGCTCCGCAGCGGACGTTGATGTTTTTTCCGTTCGGACGGACGGCGATGGGATAGACCCGTGCGCCCAGCTGCGCAAAAAGTGCCGGTCCAATTGCGCTGGCCGCTCCATTGGAGCAATCCAGAACGATGCGCAGTCGGTCGAAGTCGGTGAGCGCGGGAACGGTGCTTTTTAAAAAGCGCAGGTAGTGGAGCCGGACCTGGGAGTTGGGGGAAAGTTTCACAGGTGTGGAGAGGGAAGGGCTGGGGGAGGTTCTTTGGGCCCTTTCCTCGATAAGGTTTTCCAACAGGGGGGAGATCTTGTCCCCGTGCGGGCCGAAGAATTTGATTCCGTTGAACTCCGGAGGGTTGTGGGAAGCGGAGACCATCGCCCCCGCCAGGGCCCTGCGTTTTCCGATCCAGTAGGAGACTGCGGGGGTGGGAACGACTCCCAGAGGTTCCACCTCCAGCCCGGCGGCGGCGAGGCCACAGGCCAGTCTTTCCCCCAGCCAAACTCCTGACCCTCGGGTGTCCTGGGCCAGCAGCACCCGGGGCGGGTATTGGGGATACTGCTGCCGCAGGAGCGTGGCCGTGACATATCCCAGCCGAAAGACGAACTCCGGGATCAACGGAAACTCCCCCGGAATGCCTCGGATGCCGTCTGTTCCGAAAAGCTTGCCCATGCCTTACGTTTTTCCCGCGGCCACCTTTCTCAAAAGCGATTTTTCCGCTTTGGAACGGTAGAGGGCCGTGAGCTCCTCCCGCATCTTTTCCGGATCCACATCCTGGTGGAGTTTCCCTCCTCGGGCCAGCGAGATCCCGCCGGTCTGCTCCGAGACAACCAAAACCAGGGCGTCTGAGATTTCAGTCAGGCCGATCGCCGCCCGGTGCCGGGTGCCCAGGATTTTTGAAACCTCCTGCTCCTGGGTGAGGGGCAAGAGGCATGCCGCCGCGGTCAGCCGGGCATGCTCGATGATGAGGGCTCCGTCGTGGAGGGGGGAGGAGGGGTTCAAAAGCGACAGGATCAGCTCTCGGCTCACCTCGGCATGCAAGATGGCCCCGGTCTCCACAAAATTTTTTAATCCGATCTCTTGCTCTAGAACAATCAAGGCCCCGATCCTTTTTGCGGAGCATTCTTTGATCGCCTCAATCACCTCACCGATGAACTCCAGCTTCGGGGTCACCAGGATGTTTCCCAGGGATTGGCTGCCGAGCTTGGCCAAGGCGGCGCGGATCTCCGACTGAAAGACCACGATCAAAAGCACAATGCCGGCCAGCCAGAACTGGTGCAAAAGCCACGTGGTGGCCTTGAGCTTCAGGGCCTGGGCCAGGGCGGTCAGTAGAAAAAGAATCACCAGCCCCCAGGCCACCTGCATCGCACGGGTGCCGCGGATCAAAAGGACCAGGCGGTAGGTGAGAAAGGTGACCACCAAGATGTCCAGGATGTCCAGGAGGGTCCTCAGGACCGATGGGTTAGACATCTTGAATCTCTGAGATCACCGCCAGGGCACGCCGGGTGGCTAAGACATCGTGGACGCGCAGGATCTCCACCCCCTTCCAGGCGCACCAGATCGCGGCGGCCAGGGAGCCCTCCAGGCGTTGTGGGGGCGCGAGTTCCTCTGCGTCCGGATGGGTCCTTTTCCAGCCCTGGGCGATGAAGGATTTTCGGGAGGCCCCTACCGCCAGCGGCCGTCCCAAACGCCGGAACTCGTCCAAGTTTTTGAGTATCTGGAGGTTGTGGTCCAGCGTTTTTCCAAAGCCGATGCCTGGGTCCAGCAGGATACGCTCCGGGGAAATTCCCCCGCGGCTTAAGACTTGAAGCCTTTCCCTGAAAAACCGGATGATCTCCGGGACCACCTGGGCATAGGCAGGTTTTTGCTGCATGGTCTTTGGAGTTCCCTGCATATGCATCAGGAGAATGGGGCATGGGTGCTTTTGGCAAACGGACAGCATCTGGGGATCATAGCGGAGCGCGGAGATATCGTTGATCCAGGAGGCCCCGGCCCTTAAGGCCTGGGAGGCCACGGAGGCCTTGACGGTATCAATGGAGATGGGGATTTTGGTTTTGGAAGCCAGGGCCTCGATCACCTCCAGTACGCGCTCCAGTTCCTGCGCTGGACCGATGGGCTCGGCTCCTGGGCGGGAGGATTCTCCTCCGATGTCCAGGATATCCGCCCCCTCCTCCACGAGTTGTAGGGCGCGCTCTATGGCCTGGGAGGGCTGGGGGCACCGCCCCCCCTCGTAAAAGGAGTCGGGGGTCACGTTGACCACCCCCATGATTTTCGGAAGCCTGCCCTTGAGAGTTTCTTTCAGGGATGTTTTCGGGAGAAGGCCGGCCAAGGGCATTAGGCGGGGGAGTAGTTTTTTAAGATGGAGTCCACATCCTTTCCTTCCAGCACTTCCTGCTCCACCAGCTTTGCGGCCAGGGCGTCCAAGGCAGCCCGGTATTTCAAGAGAATGGCGCGCGCCTGCTGGTAGCAGGTTTCCAGAAGTTTTTTGACTTCCCGGTCAATAGAGGAGGCGGTCATTTCGGAAAGGCCTCTCTCCCTGACCAGGTCTCGCCCCAAAAAGACCTCTCCGTCCGGCCTTTTGTAGCTCACCGGACCCAGCGGGCTCATTCCGAATTCCGTCACCATCTTGTGGGCCAGGTGGGTGGCCTTTTCCAGGTCGTCCTGGGCGCCGGTGGTGATCTCCTTTAGAAAGACGACTTCCTCCGCGCAGCGTCCTCCCAGCAGAACCTGAATGCGGTGGGTGAGTTGGGACTGGGTGTTGAGCAGGCGGTCTTCGGTCGGCAGCTGCAGGGTATAGCCCAGGGCGGGTCCCCGGGGGATGATGGAGACCTTATGCACCGGATCGGCGTGGGCGCTGAGCTTCGCCACCAGGGCGTGGCCCGCCTCGTGATAGGCCACGATCTTTTTTTCCTTGTCCGAGATCAGGCGGCTTTTACGCTGGGGGCCTGCCATCACCCGGTCAATGGCCTCCTCCAGCTCCGGCATCTCCACGGCAGGCTTGTTGCGCCGCGCGGCCAGGAGCGCCCCCTCGTTGACCAGGTTGGCCAGATCCGCCCCCACAAAGCCGGGGGTCCTTCTGGCGATGATGGAGAGGTCCGCCTCCGGGGCCAGCTTGATCTTTTTAGCGTGCACCTTCAATATCTGTTCGCGGCCTTTGATGTCCGGAGGGGGGATGTTGACGTGCCGGTCGAAGCGTCCCGGGCGCAGCAGGGCGGGGTCGATGACGTCGGGGCGGTTGGTGCTGCCCAGAAAGATCACCCCTTCCTTGGTGTCGAAGCCGTCCAACTCCACCAGGAGCTGGTTTAAGGTCTGCTCTCTTTCGTCGTGGCCCCCACCGATTCCCGCAAAGCGGTAACGTCCGACCGCATCCAACTCATCCACGAAGATGACCGCCGGGGAGTTTTTCTTGGCCTGCTCAAAAAGATCCCGCACTCGACTATTGTGGAGGAGGATGGGTTTGTCCCCGCCGAAGAACGCCTCGCCGTCGCATCCGCAAAGGTCATAGACGTAGCCCGCGTGAGGTTTTTCTACGACGCGGCGGACAATGAGGGATTTAGATTGTGGGGATTGTGGGCCGGGTCGGAAAGGGTTCCAGCTCTTGGAGAGGATCAGGTTCCAGGCGGTCGTCTCGGGGAGTGGCTTTCCGTTTTTACGAATCTGTCGGCCTGCAGGAAATACCATCTTGCGCATGCCTGCTTTGATGCCGTGCATCGAGCACAGCCAGAGGAGTTCCCTGATCAGTCGCTTGGAGACCGAGGTGCCGGAGAGTTTTCCATCGGCTGCGGCATATCCATCTCCCTTCAGCCAACCTTCCAGGTAGGCCAAAAAGTATTCCCTGGGACAATTCCAGAGAAACTCAGGTACGTGCTTGTGGTGGGCACCGTTGCCGCAGTGAGATTCAAAGAACTCTCCTAACAAAGGAGGGGGAAAATGCAAGCGGACCGAGTTGGTGTCGGTGGTTTCCACGCGCCCCTGCACCCCGAATATCTGGCGCATAAGATGCAGGGTTTCTTGGTGAAGGGCCGACTCGTGAGCGCCGAAGCAAAATTCCGGTCCGCCGTTCGATCGTCCTTCAGCGGTGTAGAGTCCAAAGAGCGTGAGAAGTTGAGGTGAAAGCATGACCTTTTGCGGAATACGACTGAAGCCTCGCTGATCGGAGAGGGCCTGTGGCTTGTGAAAAAATCTCTGCCAGTTTCCAACCGTGGCCTGAGAGACGCCGATTGCTTGGGCAATGGCGTGCTGGCTCCGGAAGGCTTTTTGATTTATGGCAAAGGCATACTTTTCCGCCCATTCGGGAGGCTCGGACCACACCGGCAACTCTACGGGCTCAAAGGATTGCTCCCAGCAGTGGCCACGGATTTCGAAGGGAATGATCTTTTTGTCTCGGTGATGGTGAAGTTTGCGGGAGAGATAGGGCAAGCAAACCAGCCGGTCCCCTGGTTTTAGGTCGCGGGTGGCCACGGCTCGGATGCCGTTGCGTGTGCGTATGAAAATGCTGTGGTCTTCGGTGGTTCGGATCTGTCCTCCCAGGTAATGAATCTCAAATACCTTGCCTGCCTTGTGGCGAAACACTTCCGAAACCCGAATCCAGCGACTGCCGCCAAAGTAGGTCTTTTTCTTTGAACCCTTGAACTTGCTCTCTCGCTCAAAAAACCCCAAGGTCTCGACGTCCTCAATAGGGATCGCCCTGTTGTGCTCCCCATCGCGGTAGTAGGCGTCTACAAACTCTGCAATAGGCAAGAGTCTGGTTCGCCCGTTTTTGCGGATGAGCACCGGCGTATCGCCGGTGACAGAAGCGCCGACCCCCACGAACATCTCCACAAATTCCGAGCCGGAGGAGCTGAAAAACGGCACCCCGGCCTCCCCGGCCACGGCCCGGGCCAACAAGGTCTTGCCCGTGCCGGGTATGCCGTAGAGAAGCACCCCGCGCGGGATTTTGCCGCCCAGCTTTTGGAACTTGGCCGGATTTTTCAGGAACTCGATGATCTCCTGCAGCTCCTCCTTGGCCTCGTCGCATCCCGCCACATCCGCAAAGGTGATCTTGGATTTTTTGGTATTCTGCATTTTGGATCGGGAACGCCCGAAGGAAAGCGCCTGCTTGCCCCCCATCTGGACCTGTCGGACGATCAAAAACCACCAGAGAAGAAAAAAAAGAAAGATCCATCCGACGTTCATCAGGATGCTCATGAGCCAGCTCTTGTCCGGCTCCCCGGAGTAGTTGGAGACTTGATGGGCGTCCAGCTCCTCCACCAGTTTGGAGTCCGGCAGGGGGACGGTGCGGAACTTTTTGCTTTCTCCCTTTTCCGATGTGTATTGGCCCTGGATCTTGTCGGAGCCCACGGTGACCGAGAGGACTTGGTTTTTACGAAGGAGTTGCTTGAATCGGGAGTAGGGAATCTGATCTTCTTGGTCGCCTTGGCGCAGGCTCTGAAAGGCCATTATTAGGAAGAGGAAGGCGACCCCCCACAGAACCAACTGCCAAAGGTTTCGAGAAGAGTTAGGGCGCATCCAGGACTCCGATATAGGGCAACTGGCGGTATTGGCCCTCGTAGTCCAGACCGTAGCCGACCAGGAAGCGGTTGGGCACGGTAAAGCCGACGTAGCGGATGGGGACGGGAACCTTCCGGCACTCGGCCTTGTCCGCCAGGACGCAAATCTCCAAAGATTTGGGTCGCCGGGCCTGGAGGGTATTCAATAGGTAGGAGAGGGTGAGTCCTGTGTCCACGATGTCCTCCACGATGAGCGCGCAGTAGTCGGAGATCTCTCTGCGCAGGTCCAGCAGGGTTCGGACCGCTCCGGTGGAGGAGGCGCCGTTATAAGATTGCAAGGAGATGAAATCCACCGCGCAAGGGATCGAAAGGTTCCGGACCAGATCCGCCAGAAACAGGAAGCTTCCGTTTAAAACCCCGATCAAAAGCAGGTTTTTTCCACGGTAGTCCCGGGAGATCTCTTCGCTCATCTCCCGCACCCGTTTTTGGATCGCCTCCGCCGTCAACAGGATCTCCATCGTGTGTTTTCACTTCTGAGGATAACTTAAATCCCCTTCGGATGCAAGACTCGCCAGGCGCTCCCTGATTTTGGGGTTGAAGCGCTCCAGCAGGGGCATGAGGCGCCGGCGGATTCGGTTGCGCGTAAAGCGGAGGGAGCGGTTGGTGGAGTCCTGCCGGAAGCGGAGTCGGTGGGCCTTTAAGTACCTTAGGACCTGCGCGTGGGAGATTCCCAGCAGGGGGCGGATCAGCCTGCGGGAGGAGCGTGGGGTCAAGCGTCTTAGGACCGGAATTCCCTTGAGCCTGCCGCGGGGCCTTCCCCGCAGCAGATGGAGCAGGACGGTCTCCGCGTGGTCGTCTAAGGTATGACCGGTGGCGATTTTTTGACATCTCAGGTTCCTTGCCAGGTTCTCCAGGCGCCGGTAGCGGAGATACCGGGCCGCTTCCTCCGTGCCATTTCCCCTGCGTAGGGCCGCATGACGGGTTGGGAGGGAAAAGATGCGGATGGGCAGGCCTTGTTTCCGGGCCCAGCGCTGTGTCCATTGCGCATCCCGCTCGCAGGCCTTTCCTCTAAGGCCGTGGTTAAAGTGAACGAGAAAAAGCTGAAGGCGGTAGGGCACGGAGAAAAGCTTCAAGGCGTGGGCCAGGCAGGTGGAGTCCGGACCGCCGGAGAAAGCGACGAGCACGCGGTCTCCCGGGGAAAGCAGATGGTTTTTTTGAACGGTGGACCGGATCTTCGGCCACAGGGCCCCCCAAATTTTTTTCTCCCTTCGAGGCGCCATCCCCTCATTGTAACATGAAAGTTTGACATTTTTTTTTGGAATGTGTTAGAGTAGGTGTGATGGACGTGACGCGCCGAAGCTTTTTATGGGCCGGATGGGCGGCCCTGGTGGCGTTTGCAGTGGGGAATCTGGCTGCCGCAGCGCGTTTTATGTTTCCCAACGTCATCTATGAGCCTTCCCAAAAGTTCAATGCCGGGCCCGCCGCGGAGTTTCCGGAGGGGGTCTCCACGCAGTTGACCACCGCCTGGCGGATTTGGGTCGTCCGGAAGGAAGGTTTCCTGTATGCCCTTTTGGCCCGCTGCACTCATCTGGGATGCACTCCCAATTGGTTCAGCGACCAGAACCGTTTCCGCTGCCCGTGCCATGGATCCAACTTTACTCCGGGGGGAGACGTCATCGCAGGACCCGCGCCCAAACCTCTGTGGCGGTGCAGGGTGGAGGTGGCCTCCACCGGGGATCTCATGATTGACAGGGCCATTTTGGAGAA
This sequence comes from Elusimicrobiota bacterium, assembly GCA_016204975.1. Taxonomy (GTDB): domain Bacteria; phylum Elusimicrobiota; class Elusimicrobia; order JACQJP01; family JACQJP01; genus JACQJP01. The sequence continues at coordinate 8,964 of JACQJP010000029.1, read as the reverse complement.
TCGCCCCGGACTTCGGGAGAGGCCTCCCTTTGTCGTATCTGTCTAACCGGAGATGAATTTCCCCAACCTCAAAGCCGCCCTCATCAACTCCCAGATCTGGCGCAGCATCTTCCGGAGTGGGATTTGGAAAGATACCCCCAGGGATCGGGCCGGCCATGTCATTGGCAATCTGTGGCTGCACCTGCATCCGGTCCGCATCCGCCCCCGGGCCCTGCAGTGGACCTACACCTGGGGGCTGGGGGGGATTTCTTTTCTGCTCTTTTTGATTTTGACGGTCACCGGCGTTTTCCTCATGTTCTACTATCGTCCGACGATGGAGTTGGCCTATCGGGACATGAAGGACCTGGAGTTCGCGATCACCCTCGGCAAGCTCCTGCGCAACTCGCACCGCTGGGCGGCGCAGGCGATGCTGGTGGCGGTCATCCTCCATATGATCCGGGTTTATCTGACCGGAGCCTACAAAAAGCCCCGGGAGTTCAACTGGTGTATCGGGGTGCTGCTTTTGACGCTGACTCTGTTTCTTTCCTTTACCGGGTATCTGCTGCCCTGGGATCAACTGGACATCTGGGCGGTGACGGTGGGTACGAACTTGGCCGCGGCCACGCCCTTTCTGGGATACGAGGGTCCTTTCTCAAGTTTGTTGGGGGTTCACGTCGCCAACGATGTGCGGTTTGTGCTTTTAGGGGGAACCGTGGTGGGGGAAAATACCCTGCTTCGTTTTTACGTCTTGCACTGCGTCTTTGTGCCCTTGGTGGCGGGGGCCTTGATCATGCTCCATTTCTGGCGCATCCGGAAGGATTCCTTTTCCGCCGCGCCTCTGGCGCTTCCGGGTCCCCGAAGCTCTGCGGAGGGGGCCGCCGCGCCTCTGAGCAGCGCCTCCGACGAAGAGAAGGTGGAGGTCTGGCCTCATCTGGTCTTGCGGGAATATGTCGCGGCGGGTTTTACGGTGCTTTTCATTTTGCTGTGGAGCATTCTGCAGAACGCTCCCTTGGAGGAGCTGGCCAACCCCACGGTCACCCCCAATCCCTCCAAGGCCCCCTGGTATTTTGTGGGCCTTCAGGAGCTGCTGCGGTATTTTGACCCCTGGATTGCGGGGGTGATGATCCCCAATCTCATCATCGTGGGGCTGATGGCCATTCCCTATGTGAACCCCAACCCCAAGGGGGTGGGGTATTACGCCTGGAGGGAGTCTCCCTTCGCCATTGCCACCTTCCTGTTTGGAATCCTCCTGTGGTTTGTTCTCATCTTCATCGGCTATTTCTGTCGGGGGCCCAACTTTGCCTGGTACTGGCCATGGGAGAGCTGGCTGGTGCACAAGGCGCCTCCCCCTCCCACCTGGGACCTTCCGCTGTGGGCGGGGGCGTTGCTGCTTCTTTTTTACTTTGGTTTCGGGATTCTGGGGCCCAGGTTTTTGCAGCGGGAGATTTCCTTCAAACCCGCGGTGATTTTCTACTGGATATTTGCCGCGGCGGCGGGAGCCGCAATATATCTTTTTGGCTTCACAGCGGGGCAGGTGGCCGCACTTTTCTTTTTCCTTTTTGTCTATTACCTCTTCGGCTTTCTTATGCCGCAGAGATATCTCCGCGACCTCAGTTGGCCGCGGTATCTGACGGCGATGGTGTTTCTTTTGATGATGGTGGGGGTGGTGCTGAAGATTGGGGCCATGGTGGGATTTAATCTCCATTATATCCTCGCCCTTCCTCAATATAACTTCAACATCTAGCTGGACTTTTGCAAATGCTTCGCAAACTCTTCTACCTGATCAATTTCTCCCTTTTGGCATTTTTTCTCCTGGCGATCCGGCAGGACGCCCGGCGGGGCTGGAAAAAATATCAGAGCCGTTACTATCGGATGGAGATTGCGAGACTGGAACAGGAACTCGCGCAGAGTTCCGATCCGGGAAAAAGAGAGCGGATTCAGGAGGAGATTCGCAGATGGAGGTCCATGGGGCTCCAGATCCGACAGATCATCCTGCGGGATTTTGACCGGGTGGATCGTTGCATCACTTGCCACGTGGGGATGGACCCTTTCGCCAATCCCTCCCTGACCAACTCCTTTACGGAAAATCCTTACCAGGCCCATCCGGGAAAGCTAAGCTCCAGCCATCCCTTTCCCCGGTATGGCTGTACCCTCTGCCATCAGGGGCAGGGACTGGCCACCGAGGTGGCGGCGGCCCATGGGGCGGTCCGCCATTGGGAACGGCCCTTGCTGAAGCCTCCGTATCTGGCGGCCTCTTGCGCTAGGTGCCATGTGAATTTCGAAGAGTTGCCTGGGGCGAAGGCCGCCGCTTTGGGGAAGGATCTGTTTGACAAGCTGGGTTGCGTCGGTTGCCACGCCGTGAACGGCGAGGGCGGCGCGGTTTCGGTGGATTTGGGGGATGTTGCGGACAAACCCCTGGGGCGCGTTGATTTTTCTTACACCGGGCTTGCCCGGGAAGAGTGGTCTGTAAAAAACTGGATTGAGCTGCACCTGACCCGCGATCCCATGGAGATCGTGCCCAACGACCCGCAGGGAAAATTTGGCGAGCCTATCCCCCCCTCCGGAATGCCTCCTTTCTACCGGGAGCTCCAGCCGTCCCAGGCACAGGCCTTGACCGCATATCTGCTCTCCTTAAGCCACGAGTCCGTTCCCCACGAGTATTATGTCTATGCCTCGCCCAAGCCCAAACCCCGCTTTGCCAATCCCGTAGAGCATGGGCGGTATGTCTTTCATAAGTATGGCTGCCAGGGATGCCACGGCATCGGGGGGGCCCGGGGAGTCCGGAACTTCAATGCCTTGGGACCGGACCAGACCCGCATGGATCAGGGGGCTGAGCCCACGCTGACTAAAGTCGTGGGGACCTACACGCGGGAGGAGCTCAAAGAGAAAATCCGCAACGGCGTGCCCAGCTCGGCCGTGGTCAAGTTTAATCCGGAAGGGCCGATCCCCCCGCTCTATATGCCTCCTTGGAAAGATAAAATTCAAGGCCGGGAGCTGGAGGATCTGGTCACCTACCTCTTGAGTATTGCGGAGAAGGGGCAGTGGTGGTAGAATGTGGGTCCGGAGGTGAGCGATGACCATGAAGAAATGGATGGGATTGCTGTTGGTTTTTGGATTTTTTTCCGGTGTGGGATACCTTTTGGCGGGAGATAAGAAGGCCCCGAACGACGCCGACTATCTGGCCCAACGGCAGTTGGCGATGAAGGATCCCTATGCCAACGACCTGGGGCCCCAGGCCCTGGATGTTTCCGGGTATCCCCAGGAGCTGGTGAAAGGCCCGGAGAGCGGCTACGGGCTTTTGCTGGCCAAGTGCTCTCGGTGCCACGCCTCCTCCCGTCCTTTGAATTCCCAGTTTGCGGAGCTGGCGGGCAAGCCCGCAGAGCAGGAGGCGGCCATTGCCAAGTTGAAAAAGGAAGAGCCGGAGTTTTTTAAGGATGAGAATGTCTGGCGGGTTGAAGTGGGAATCTGGCAGCGATACGTACGACGCATGATGGCCAAGCCGGGCTGTGACATCAAAAGCCAGGAGGGAAAGAAGATATGGGAGTTTCTGGTTTATGATTCCCAGAACCGCAAGGTGAAGCAGAAGAAGACCTGGCGGGCTCATCGCGAGGGGTTGCTGGCCAGGTTTCAGAAGGATCACCCCAAGCGCTTTAAGGAGCTCTATAAGGAAGGAAAATACGTTTTAGAACCTTCTGGGAACCAGGAGAAGCCCGAAAAAAAGAAATCGAAAAAGGACTAAAGTGATGAGTGGAGCCGAACCATGAAAACAATTTTGGTGATTGACGATGAGCCGGAGATTCTGGACTTAGTCCGGATATCTTTGGAGAGGGAGAGCTACCGGTGCGCGACCTGCTCCAGCGGGAGGTTGGCCTGGGAAACCATTCAACAGGAGAAGCCCGATCTGATTATTTTGGATGTCATGCTTCCCGGAATTGACGGTTACTCCCTGCAACTGAAGATGTCCCAGGATGAAAATACCAAAAAAATTCCGATCATTGTTTTGACCGCCCTGGAACCCTCCCGGACCTTGTTTCGGAAGTTTCCGCAGGTGTCCGCGTTTATGACCAAGCCCTTCCGCGCAGAGGAGCTTCTGGAAAACGTTCGGACGGCCTTCCATTCCGTTTCGAACCGTTGATGTCCGAAAAATTCGATTGCATCGTGGTGGGCGCGGGGCCCGCCGGGATCAGCGCCGCCACCAGCCTGGCTCAGGCGGGGCTTTCCTGTGTGGTCTTGGAACGCGGAGAGTACCCTGGGGCCAAGAACGTCCAGGGGGCGGTGCTCTACACCCGGATGCTGGCGGAGGTGTTGCCTGACTTCTGGAAAGATCCTGAGGCGGCTCTGGAACGCCCCATTGCAGAGCAGAGGGTCTGCATCGCCACGGAGGACTCCTGGGTTCAGGTGGGGTATAAGTCCCAGAGGTTCACAAAGCCCCCCCCCAACTGCTACACCATCATCCGAGTTCGGTTTGACCAGTGGTACGCCAAGAAGGCTCAGGAAGCGGGCGCGGAGCTCTACTGCGGGGTGATGGTGCGGGACCTGATCCGAAAAAATGGACGCATTCTGGGAATTGTAACCAGCGAGGGAGACGAGTTGTCGGCCTCTTGCGTGATCGCCTGCGACGGGGTCAACTCCATCCTGGCTCAGAAGGCGGGGTTGAGAAGCGAGCTTCGGGCCCAGGAGGTGGCTATGGGGGTCAAGGAGATCCTCGCCTTGGACGCCGCAAAGATAGAGGATCGGTTCAATTTGGAGAAGGGGGAAGGAGCCACGATTGAGATTTTCGGAGCGGTGACCCAAGGGATGATGGGCTATGCCTTTCTCTACACAAATCAGGAGACCCTCTCTTTGGGGGTGGGCTGCAAGCTTTCGGAGTTGCAGAAGCGGCGCGTCAAACCCTACGAACTTCTGGAATCCGTCAAGCAGCATCCCTTTGTCCGCCGTTTGGTTTCAGGAAGCAAAACCCTGGAGTATTCCGGGCATTTGATTCCGGAGGGAGGGTTCCGATCCATCCCTCCGCTTTACACGGACGGTTTTTTGGTGGCGGGGGATGCCGCCCAATTGGTCAATCCGGCTTTTCGGGAGGGTTCCAACCTGGCGATGACCTCAGGCAAACTGGCGGCGGAGACGGTCATTGAGGCTAAAAAGAAGGGAGATTTTTCCGCTTCGGCTCTCTCCTCTTATAAGAGGAAGCTGCAGGCTTGCTATGTCTGGAAAGATTTATATGAGATGAGGAATTTGGAAAGCTCCGTGGAAAAAAGTCCGGGTTTCCTGGAGTTCTATCCTCGCCTGGCCTGTGACCTGGCCCATCTTCGTTTTTCCGTGGATGGACAGCCCAAGAGGGAGCATTTTAAAGAAGCCTTGCGCTTGGTTCGCCGAAGAGGCTTTTTTAGGTTGGCCAGGGATCTCTGGGCGGTTCGAAAAGCAGCGCTCTAGCCTCTCTATGGCGACACCTATTGAAGAAAAGCTGGGGCTTTTAACCTATAAAAAACCCCCCCAGTCTCACATCAGCATCGTAGATCCCTCGGTCTGCCTCGAACGATGTCCTGAGAAGCCCTGCACCGCCATCTGTCCGGCCAATGTCTATGAGTGGAACGAAACCCGGAAAGCGATCGCAGTTTCCTATGAGAACTGCATCGAGTGCGGCGGCTGCCGCATGATCTGCCCTTTCTACAACATTGACTGCGAGTGGCCCGGCGGCGGCGCCGGCGTCCAATATAAGTACGGTTAGCCCTTCCACAGTTGCCGCATAGCTCCTCACGGGGGCTGTGGTCTTTTGCCCAAACGTTTTATCTCCTGGCCATAGATGCCGCCCCGGGCTTGGGGAGAGGCGCGGCCGAAGAGGGCCTTCCAGAGGGATCGGTGGGCCGGAAGGGCCCCTCCGGTGCCGATGAGTTTCCTGTAGTTGTAATGGAGACTTTCTCCGAAGAGGCCGGGGGCGATTAGGGCGGCCCCTACGGTGGGCGCGGAGAGGTCTTGGATCAGGATCTCGACGGCCAGGTTTGTGGCTACGAGCCCCAAGGCCGCCAGGGCGATGCCGAGGTGGACGGGGCGCGAAATTTGCAGCGTTGTCTGGAGCAGTTTTTTCACCCAGGGAGGAGACCTTAAAAATCTTCGTAAGTTTTCTTTATCTTTGGTTTGCCAATGCTTGAATCCCCAATAGACCATCGCCGGAAAAAATATAGAAAGCATCCATAGGGAGGCGGCCTCGTAGGCGATGGCATAGCCTTCTCCGTAGATTGGTTCCGCCAAAGAATCCATCCAGTAGGAAAACGCCAAGCTTCCCATGGAGACTGTGGTCGCAAGAATTGTATTTCTCAGCGCCTTCCGGCTTTCCTTAGCCGGTGCCCGACCCCCGGCCGGAGGCCGGGGGCGTAGGGAGCCCCAGTGGGGCGTGACGAGCTCTGCGGAGGGTGCCGGTGGGCGCTCCCTCTGGACCTGAGGAGAGGGAGGTCCCTTTCCCGTGACAGGTTCCGGATCTTCCTGAATGGGGAATGGGAGCTTGAGGCGGTGGAGAGTTGGGTTTTGAAACGCATCCGCTATTTGTCCCGTCAGGCCCTGGGAAAAAGCCCTGGATTCCAACGGCTGCAGGATAAGCGCCCTGGCCCGGGCGTGTTGTTCTTTCGGAATTTGTGAGAGCAGTTGCGAGATGCTCCCCTCGAGTTCCACCGCCTCTTGCGATTGGATGAGGCGGTCTGCGACTAGGGATTGGAGACGGGAGCGAATGGAGGATTCAAACACGCCGGCGAGCTCTGCGAAGGGTGCCGGGTCGTTGAATCGAATGGGCTGGGTTTCTACTGCGGGCGGCAAGAGATCCCGGGAGATTTTGTGGAGAGAGAGCCTCAAAGCTAGGAAGGACGGACTGGGAGCGGGGCGCATCTGGGCGCCTGCGGCGATGCTTTGAGCCAGAGGCTCCAGCGCCAAGAGCGTCACCAGGGAAACGCCGACTATTTTTCGGGGCGTAAGCTTCATGACTTTTAGTGTATAGCGGGTAGGTCCTACGGCGAAAAGGGCCTTTTGGCCCCTGGCGGATGCAGCGGAGGACCTAGGGCATTCATAGGACTTTCGACCTATGCCCCATAGGACCAAAGTCCTACTTTTTACAAAATTATAAAAACTACATTTTACTGTATGTTTTATAATTTATATAGAGTTGCCAAGTTCTTTCTTAATGTTGGATTATTTGCGTATTTCTTGTCCTAGGCGTGGGGACAGTGGGGATAAAACTGTGGATATCAGATCAAAAACCGCTTAATTTCCAGCTTTTTGTTAGATTTGTAGATTCGGCTTATAACCCCGTTTTCCAGAGGTTATTGGCAATTTGGGGCCGGCGTACCAGCTAAAAAGAATAGTTGATGTCCACGAAGACGGCGGCCCCTTCCCGCCCGATTCCTATATCTAGGGAGCCCACCACCTGAGGCCGGACCACGGCCCGGATGGCGACGCCGCCCACCGCCTCAAGATTTCTAAATTGCAGGACCTTCGGCTGGCCGAAGACGGTTCCAAATTCGAAGAAGGGGTCTATCTCCAGTTGGGTCAGGACGTCCATCATGGTCAGCTGGGTCATGCGGATGCGCTCCTCGAAGCCCACTGCCAACTTTCCTTTGTCCACGAAGCGTCCGTCGCCGAACCCCCGCAGGGACTCCTTGCCTCCCAACTGGGATTGCAGATAGAAGGGGATGTCTCTTCCCACTTGTTGCTCCAGGAGCACCCGGCCCACGCTGATCCAGGTCTTGGAGGGGTTATGGGGCTTTAGAAACCGCAGTTCCGAGCCGAAGGTTTGGTAGTTGGCGTCGCTTCCCAGGGATTGGGAGGAGGACTCCGCGAAGGTGCTCCAGAGGAATCCGCGCTGGGGCGCGGGGAGGTTGTCCCGAGAGTCGTAGGTCAGGGCGGCGCGGTAGCGCAGAATGTTTTTTCGTTCGGAAAAAGTCCGTCCGGGGAATCGGTCGCTCAAGTCGGCGATGGTGTCCACAGGGCCGTTTCCGATCTGGTCGGCCTGGATGCGGTAGGTGAGGTCAACTCGCAAGGGGGAGCGGATGGGGAGTCCCAGGGTCGCGTGGTAGCGCAATGTGTCCAGGGTGTAGTTGCTCTGATCCGGTTCCCTGGAGTCGGGCCCTGTGCCGAAGAAGCGCCGGGAGCCGTCCCGGAAGTATTGAAAGCGGGTGTCTAAAAAACAGTTGTGGTCTAGGAAATGGGAATTGATGTACTCCACGGTCAAGTCCTGGTTGGTTTTCTGGGAGTAGGAGCCCCTCAGAAACCACTGGCTGTAGGCGTCCGGGTAGTGGTAGATTCTCCAGGTGGGGGTCCAGCGGAAGAATTCGTTGAAGGTCAGGGAGGGGGCATGGATCTGCCGAATGCCCCTGGTCTCCCGGTCTTTTAAGAGAAGAACGGGCATCGCCCCGGCGGTCACCCCGCGGTTGGGATCGGTGTCCACCGAGGGCAGGTAGAGGATGACCTTGTCTCCTAAATCGGTCGTGGTGAAGGTCAGCACATTGCGCAGAAATTTTATCGGCCAGGAGACCGCCTCTACCGCGATGCCGGCGGCCTTCTTCGCTTCCATGGCACGGCTGTGGCCAGGTGTGAGAAGGAGCAACAGCGCAAGGACCAGGAAGAGCCTGCGTCGAAAGGCCATGGGCGGGAAAGTCAGCTTTGCAGGACATGGTAATCCATTCGGCTTGACAAATCAAGCGGCGGTTATTTTACTGTCGTTGTTGCAACGGGGTTTATTTTTCCGCTTTGCCGAGCCAGAGGGCCTCGCCCACCCCCGCCGTCTTGGCCTCCAACTGCCCCACCCGCATCATTACGTCCTGCAAGGTGGATTTGAGCTCTTCAATCGTCTTTTTCTGCTCCTTCACCACCTCCGCCAGGTTGCGTTCCCCGATGTCAATGAAGGTCAAGACCGTGCCGGTTTTTCTATCGTCGCTTTTCGATTGCGGATTGTCCTTGGGGAAATCCTCCAGCGCAATCCCGATCGTCGGCCCGGGCTCGGTG
>JACQJP010000028.1 GCA_016204975.1 Elusimicrobiota bacterium | reverse complement strand
TCCCTACTGCGTCGAGAAATGCGGTCTGCCGGAGGTCCGCGTGGGAAGCATCACCCAAACTGGCCTTCCGGATGCCTCTTTTGACGCGGTGCTGGCGCACAACGTATTTCACCATATCCCGGACTACGGCGCCGCCCTGCAGGAACTTTTCCGGATCCTGCGTCCCAAAGGGCTGCTGTGCTTCATTGAGCCTCGAAATTCCACTTGGCGTAGGGTCATGGACTACCTGACATTTTCCACGCCGCTGCCTCGGTGGGTCCCGTCGGTCCGGCTTCGTTATGAGGTCATGGAACAGGAACGCGCCACAGGTCTCTATCCCCAGTGGCTGCGCAGCCAAAAAAAGTTTTTTTCTCTGTTGGAGAAAGGGTTCCAAGTCCTTTGGCTTAAGAAGGAATTTCTCTTCCTGGTCGGCAAGGCAGAAAAAAGGGAAGGCGCCAGTCTATGCTCTCCATCGTGATACCGGTCTACAACGAAGAGGAAGACATTGCGGAGACCCTCTCTGCGCTTCGGGAAAACGCGCCGGTGCCGCATGAGATCCTCGTGGTCTATGACTCCGATGAGGATTCGACGCTTCCCGTCCTTCGCCGTTTAAGCGCGCAGGACCCCACCCTGCGGATCCTCAAGAACTCCATCTCGCCGGGTCCCTCGGGGGCCCTCCGGACCGGTTTTTCCAGCGCCAAAGGATCGAAAATTCTCGTCACCATGGCAGATCGCTGCGACGACCTATCCCAAATCCCGCAGTTTCTGAGCCTCGTCCCCGCCCAGGCGGACATCGCCTGCCCCTCAAGGTATTGCCCGGGAGGAGCCCAGATTCTGCCTCCCTCGCTGAAGGCTTGGGCTCCCCGCACGGCCGGGAAGCTTCTGCGGCACTTGGCGGGGGTGCCCACCTATGATCCCACCAACAGCTTCAAGCTCTACTCCGCCCGCGTGCTCCGGGACTTCCCGCTTTCCAGCACCGTCAGCTTCAGCGTCACCCTCGAAATCGTCGCCAAGTCCCACTGTTTGGGGTATCGGATTGTCGAGATTCCAACGGTCTGGAGGGATCGCCGGCATGGGAAGACCCATTTCCGGCTGGGGCCTGCCTTGGTCGCCTACCTCCCCTGGTTCTGCCTGGCCCTGCTTCGAAACCGCCTCTTTCAGGTTCCGGCGGCTTGGCTCCGCTATTTTCTGAAGGCTTCTCCTGTTTCGGAAACCGCCTGAAGATCCTCCCGAACCATCAGCCGGACCAGTTGCTCAAAAGAGGTCTCGGGCTCCCAATCCAATTTCCGGCGGGCCTTCTCGGCATTCCCCACCAGGTAGTCCACCTCCGCCGGCCGGAACAAGGCGGGATCGATCCGGATATATTTTTCCCAGGCCAGCCCCGCCTCCTCGAAGGCGATCCGCAAAAAATCCTTGACCGAATGGGCCGCACCCGTTGCGACGACGTAGTCCTCCGGCGACTCCTGCTGAAGGATCAGCCACATGGCCCGCACATAATCTCTGGCAAACCCCCAATCCCGCCGGGCCTCTAGATTGCCAAGGGCCAGCTCCTGAGCCAGTCCATGCCGGATCTGAGCCACTGCGTGGGTGATCTTTCTGGAAACAAACTCCAGACCGCGCCGGGGACTCTCATGGTTGAAACAGATCCCCGAGCAGGCAAACAGACCGTAGCTCTCCCGATAGTTTACCGTAATGTAATGGGCGTAAACCTTGGCTACCCCGTAAGGGCTGCGGGGATAGAACGGGGTCTTCTCCGTTTGGGGGGATTCTTGGACCTTTCCAAACATCTCAGAGCTCGAAGCCTGATAAATTCTTGCATCGGCCTTGTATTTGCGAACCGCTTCTAAAAGCCGCACCGCGCCCGCCCCGGTCACATCCGCCGTCAAGACGGGCTGATTCCAAGAGGTGGGGACAAAAGACTGGGCCGCCAGGTTGTAAACCTCGTTCGGTTGCGTTTTGCGAACGGCCTCATCCAGGGAGGACTGGTCCGTCAAATCCCCGTCCAAGAGTTCCAGGCGACCCAAAAGATGTCGAATGCGATGTGTCGCCTCATGGCTGGAGCGTCGGATCAACCCATACACGCGGTACCCCTTTTCCAGCAAGAACTCCGCCAAATAAGAGCCGTCCTGTCCGGTAACTCCCGTGATCAAGGCCTTGCGATTTTCAATCATATTATCCCCTCCCTACGTGGAATTCTTATCCCTATGCCAAAGCTTAGGCGGCCAACGAGATGCGGCCAATAGAATGAAAACCGCCATGATCGGAAGGCGGTAGCGCATCTGGGCGATCACCAGGGAGTGTACCAACATCAAGTTGCAGACAAAGGCGACCGGCAGCATCAGCTCCCTCCACATCCAGCGAAAACGAAAGAGATTCACAAGCCCAAAAATCAACAAGGGCAGCTCAAAGGCGAGGCCGGCCGCCGCCAGCAAACCCGTGCGGTGGGGATAGCGCTTCTCTAGACGGGGGTAGAACCTCCAGAAATCCAAAAAATTCCCAAAGACCTGCCGCAGATAGGTCCCGGGATTTTTCCGGATAAACTCCCAAACGCGCCGCCGGAAAAACCGGTCCTGCTCCACCTCCGGCATCCGAGAGACTTGGGGCCAAAAATCGCCGGCCACAATCGCGATTCCCCCCAGCCCCGCTTTGTTATAACGGTAATAGACGATCCCCTCAAAGGCGGTGATGCCTCCGTGCGTGTCCAGAACAGGCCTGCCCAAAAGCAGGTGGTTGCGCAGGAGCCAGGGACCGGCGCAGAGGAGGAAACTGATGAGAAGGTGTAGAAAGCGCCGCGTGGGATAGAAGGCCCAGCGACGGTAGATCCCTCCGGCAAACAGCAGCGCAAATCCTGCAAAAGGCAGGGCGGTGGGCTTGGTCAAAACCAGAGCCCCCAGGGAAATCCCGGCCAGACCGGCCCCCCAAGAAGGTCGGCGCCTGGAAAATTCCCTCTGCAAAAGATAAAGCGCCAAGACCGAGAGAAATACCAGCAGGGTTTCTTGGAGAAGATAGGCCGAGTAAAAAATGTAGAAGGGATAGAGGGAGGCGATCAGGGCCGCCCGGAAGGCCGCGTTTTTACCAAAAATCTGGAGAGCCCAAAAATAGATGAGACCCACCGTCCCCGCGCCTAGAAGGGCCTGAAACATCCGGACCGCCAGGTAGGGGGGGGTACCTGCCAGTCCGTAAATGAGCGTCAGGAAGAAGGGATAGAGGGGGGCCCGGGGAGCGCCGGGGACACCATCGAATCCGAAGACTCCATGGCCTGCCAGGCTCTGCGCCAGCAGGTGAAAGGTTTGCTGATCTCCGTAGATGCTCAAGTCCAAGGCGTTGGGCATCGTCAGCGCATAAGCTGTGCGCAGAAGAAATGCCCCTAAGGCCAGCCAAAGCCAGTGCATCCGGAGTAAGCGCTCTTTCCAGGCTCTCATGGGTGGGCCTTGCGGTAAATAGAAACAATCTCCCCGACAGGCAGCTTAAAAAATCGACAAAACTGTGAACAGGCTGAAGAATCTTCCCTCCAATCTTGAATCTTATTATAAAAAGGAGGAATGTCTTCAAGAGGAACCCCTGAGTAGGTTACTAAATACTCCGGCCATAGGCCAAAATCCTTGGATCGGTTTTTCTTTTCCAACGGCACATGGACCAGCCGATAATCCAGGAAACGAAAGGGAGGATAATAGGCCGGTAAAAACCACCCGTTGGGAACTCCGATGGAAGTCCCCGGGGGCGCCTTCTCGTTGATCCACCGCCCTGCCCGGTAGAGGGGCGGTTGCTGCGTCTGCCGGCTCAGCATGCAGAGGGCCCCCGCTGCCGAAAGGAGCATCCATAGGAGCAGTGCGGCGGGGAGGCCTCTGCGAAGGATCTTGGATTTTATGGAACGGCTTTCCTGAAATCCCAGGGCGATCTGGGGAACCCACAGGGTCAGCCCGATGGTGCATGCGCTTGGGTGTCGCAAATAAAACAGGGAAATTAAGAGCACAAAAAACCCATAACCGGCGGATAAACGGAAAAGCTCCCCTTCCGACCGCAGGGCGCGCCAGCCCCCCAGGCCCAGCAGAGGCGCGGTCAGAAAGAGCCATCCCGCGGAGAAATAGCTCCACAAAAACTCAGGCGCCATAGACAGGCTCCATGCTCCATAGGAAAAAAGAAAACGGTTCTCGCGGGCTCTCCCCATAAGCTCCGGCCAGGACCAGAGGAGATAAAAATTGCAGATCCAAAAACAGCCGCCATAGGTCGCCAGGTAAACCAGTGCCGCCCGCCCAAATCCCCCGGTCCGGGTGGCCCCTTCCCGGCTTTTGCGCCAAAAATAAATCAGGGGAAGCAGGAAGAATACTCCATTGGGATAAAGCGCGGCGGCTGCTGAGCCGAAGATCGCGCCTAAAACGGCTCCTCGGGGGGCCGCTCCCCGCCTTCCCCAAGGCTGGGCATCTATCTTGCCCAAATACCAGACCCCCAGCGCCACGCAGAATATCGAGAAGGCGTGTGGCTTGATGATCTGTCCTATAGAAAGCGTCCAGGGATTGATCGCCAGCCACAGACAAGCCAGCGTAGAGGCGGCGGGGCCGAAGTGTTTTCGCAAGAATTGGAAGAGGAGTACGAAGGCCAGAAGGGAAAAAAAGGCGCTGCCCGTGCGCAAAACCAGGTACATCCGTCCGGCCTGGTCGGGATGGAGGAGGTAGAAGCCGACCTCGGGGCTCAACTGGAAAAGCCCCAGAAGGCCGGAGGCGCCTAGGATCAATCCTGAAAGGTAGTAGTAGAATCCTCCGTAGATGGGATCCTGGGGATCCAGTTGGCCCTCTCTGGGGCGGATGCGGCTGAGGGCCGAGAGCACCCTTTGCTCATCGGAGTTCCTCATTCCGATCAAGTAGCCCCGAGCCGCATCTAAAACGACATCCGCCGGCAATTCCTGAAAGGGCCGGCTCTGGAGGTGTTGAAAATGACCCCGCTCCTGGAGCTTCTCCTCCGGCTCCTCTCCCCGAATGGCTCGGTGCAGCTTTTCATAGTACCTTTGGCGCGCCTGCAGCATTCCGCCCTGGTATCTGGCGATCTCCCCAGGTCCGGAGAACACGAGGTCTGCCCTTTCCCTCCCCGGAAGTCCTTTCCAGACCCCCGGCAGGTATAAAACCGCCAGGAAAAGAAAGAGGCCGCAAACAACCCAAGACCGGCTCTTATTCATGGGACTCTGTAGATCCAGATGGTGGGGCCGGGGGTCCAAGACCCGAGGGTCCAGGACCCGGGGGTCCACGCCTTGACCAGTTTCCACTCCTTCTCCACCTGGCGGTAAAACCTCCCCAGGGAGGGGTCCTCCCCGGAAAGGGCTCCTCTTTGGTCGTAGCTGTTTAAAACGACATACCGGATTCCTGCCCTCCTCAGGTCCCGGAGTCCGCCGGCGATGGAAATGCTGTTGCGCATCCTGTGGGCCTGCGAGGCCCAATACGGCGAGGTTCCCAGGGACCTGGGATCCACGGCGATCTCATAGAGCTCATAGCCATGCCCTGCCCCCGGGTGGGCCAGTACCTGAAACCGGAGGTATTCCTTTTTGTAGCTCTCCCTGCGAACCGCCTCCCGGTGCAGTCCCTCCAGTTGATCCTTGGTTTTCAAGAGGGGGGGGGAGTTCACATAGTTGCCGATCAGGATTTTGGTTTCCGGTGGGATATTCTTCTCGATCCATTCCTTAGACAATGTGCGCGTGTCAGGCTGGGAAAGCTCATAACTCATAAGGGCACAAACGGTGAGGTTGCCCAAAACAGTCAAAATTCCGAACAGAAGAGCCGTCTTTCGCAGCCGGCCCCGGGGACGCTGGGTCCACTCCCCCATCTGTCCCGCTCCGGCCAGGACCAGAAGGGGGTAGAGGGGGAAGAGGTATCCGGCGTGAAAGGGGTGGGCCCAGGCCACCAGGACATAATAGAGGAGGCAGGGAATCCCCCAGAGTCCGGCGGCCCAATGCCTGGAGAGAACCTGCCGCCCTAAAGAGAACAGGCCCCAGGCCCCCATCCAGGCAGCGTGATACTTCCAGACCGGCAGCGCAATCAAGCTGAAGGCCAGTCTGCCGTAATCACCCCAAGCCGCCTCTTGCGGGATCCAGGGCCCGGCTGCTTCCTTCAGATCCCTTAAGAAAGAGGTCCCATCCAGGAGAGCATAGGGGGTGCCCAGAAAAAATGTGATCGGCACCAGGAGCAGTCCCTTCCACAGGTGGGGCCAAGCCCAGGGTTTCCGGCGCAGGGATTCTTTTCGGCGAGAGAAGCGCCAGTGGGCCCACGGCAGGAGCACCACCATGGGCGCCGCCAAATACCGGACCGAGCAGGCCGCCCCCAGGACCAGCCCCGACCAGAGGGTGTCTCTGGGGCGTCCTTCCTGGGCGATCCGGATGCAGCCGTATAGGTAAACCGACAGCAGGAACTGGGTCGGGGCAATCCCTTTGACAAATTGGGAGGGAAGCACCAAAAAGGGGGCCGTCGCCAACCAGATCGCCGCCCATCGAGCGGCCTTCACCCCGTACACCCTTTCTGCGATGCGGTAGCCGACCAGAACGGTTCCCAAACCCCAGAAGGCCTCCACCCCGCGGCTCAAAAGGTAGATGGCGGTCGGGTCCCGCACGAAGGCGACGGCAAAATCCTGGGTGTTTTGGTATATTCCCAACAGCCACCCCAAGAGATAGAGGCATCCGTATAAAAAGGCCATGAAGTACATGTATAAGGAAGGGTGTTCGAAGAAGTGGGGGTTGAGGTCCCCGGTGCCCATCTTGAGGGCGAAGTGAATGGTCTTGTACTCTTCGGTTTGATAGAGATGGGGGAGCCCATAGTCCATTCCCCAGAAGCGCAGCGCCGCCCCAAGGAGAACAATCAGAAGGAGGGTTCTCTTTTGCGACATGGAAAAATTGCTAGAATCTTACCAGAATTTTTGACCGATGCCAGCCACTGCTTCCAGCCTGTCTCTGATCGTTCCGGTCTACAATGAACAGGACGCCCTTCCTCTGTTTCTGGACCAACTACGCCAAGTCCGAGAGCGTCTTCTGAAAGAAACGGATCTCTCCGCGGTGGAAATCCTCATCGTAGACGATGGGTCTACAGACTCCAGTCCGGAAATTTTAAAACAATTCCCTCAGTTGCGCACCCTCCGACATGAGAAAAATCGCGGCTATGGAGCGGCCCTCAAAACAGGTTTTGAGCAGGCCTCCGGCGAAATCCTGGGATTTCTGGATGCGGACGCCACCTGCCCCCCCGAAGAGTTTGCGCGCCTCTACCATGCCCTCCAAAAGGAGTCTGCCGACATCGTCCTGGGTTCTCGACTCAATCCCCAAAGCCGGATGCCGTTTCTTCGCCGGATCGGCAACTACTTTTATGCATGGCTACTGCGTTTCCTAACCGGCAGGAAGATTACCGATGCCGCCAGCGGCATGAGGCTTTTCAAAAAGGAACTCCTCTCCAAACTCTATCCGCTGCCGGACGGCTTAAGCTTTACCCCGGCCATGAGCGCCAGGGTCTTGAGCGATCCCTCCCTCACTCTCTGCGAAGTGCCCATCTCCTATCAGGAACGCTGGGGAAAATCTAAACTCAAAATCTGGAGCGACGGCTGGCTTTTTCTGAAAGCGATTCTGGAAACTTTTTTTTCTTATTCCCCCCTGTTGCCCTTGGGTGGCCTGGGACTTCTTTATCTTTTCATCGCCTTCGGCTACGGCCTCTATCCGATCCGCACCTACTGGCGCACCCATCGCTTGGAGGAGGACATGATCTACCGTCTCTTGACCATTGAGACGCTGCTGGTGGGCGCGGCTATCCTTCTGTTTTTTGGAAGCATCGCCCAGAAGGCCAGCCGGCGTTCCCTGCGGCGATCCACCCCTTCCCTTTTGGAGAAGGCTCTCGATTTTTTTTCGATGCGCTGGGGTGCGGGGACAATCCTCGCGGGAGTGGTCCTCAATACCCGACCGCTTTCGCAATACATCCGGTTGGGGGAGATTCATGAACATTGGGTTTACGTTTTGACGGGGGCCATCCTGGTGCTTTTGGGAACCACCCATCTCGCCTACCGGATATCCCTGCGACTGGTTGAGACCATCGCCCTGCCCCCTCCGCAGAGCTGCGGGGACCCGCCTCCCAAATGAACCGGCGCTTCTTTTCCCTTCCAAATTTTTTTCTATTGTGGTTTTATGCGGCCGTCTCGCTTCTGGCGGTGGTCGCCCACAACCGTTCGGAGGCCGATCGCCGCCTCCGGCTTTCCGAGCATGAGATCATCCTGAGCGGATCCGCCGGCTACCTCGACCGCTATCGGATTTTTTCCCCCGTGCTGGCCCAATCCCTCAGCGGGCTTCTCCCGCAATCCGCCCAGGGACGCCTGGCCCGCTTCTGGAGCAATGACCCTCGTTTTCCGCTGAAGGTGTGGGGCCCCATCCATGCGGCCTATGCCTCCATGGAGTTCGTGTCGCTTTGGATCGCCGCCATCGCCACACACTTGTTTCTCGGCCTATTCCTGGGCCGGAGCCTTTCCCTGTTGGGGGTGTGTCTGTTATTTTTAAGTCTTCCCGGCGCCTACCTGGGAACCCGTGTTTGGGACATCCCCAACCTGGCCTTCTTCACCGTGGGGCTTTACTGGATTTTGAAGAAAAGAGATGCCTGGCTCTGTTTCTGGATCCCCCTGGCCATGCTCAACCGGGAAACCAGCGTGTTTTTGGTTCTGGCCAACCTCCTCTGCCGCTGGGAGGAGCGCAAGAATGCGAGATTTCTGGCCACCCTCACGCTCCAGGCGGCCCTGGCGTTTGGAGCCTGGGTCCTGCTGGTGGCGTCCCTCGGCTCGGCGCAACCCATTTTTACTCGGGAAGTTCCATCCGTCATGGGGCATGCCTTCTTCAACAACCTCTACCACCTGACGGTTCCCAATATCTGGGCGAAATGGCTGGCCACCGCCCACGTGCTGCTTCCGCTGTCTGTGATCCAATGGCGGAAGAAAAGTCCGCTCACAAAACGCCTGCTCCTGACCGCAGCCTGCGTCTGGGGAATCAACCTGCTTTACACCTACATCGGAGAAATTGGAGCTTTTCTGTATACCTTTCCCATCCTAATCCTGGCCTCGCTGGAAACCCTGGACCGTTCCTGGCGGGACTAGCACCCTCCGCAGAGCTTCGGGTACCAGCCGGACTCGCAGAGCTCGCCAACGTGCTAGCCCAGGGCCTTGGAGTTTTCCCGCCAACCCTTTTCCACGCAACGCAGTCCCTCTTCGATTCCTACCAGGGGACGTCCCAACTCCCGGACCACCTTCTCCGTGACCAGGCCCGCTTGCAGGGGGCGGGGAGCCTTCTGTCCCATCTCCTGGGTGCTTTTGGGAACGATGAGCGCGGGATCCAACCCGAAAATCCGGGCGATCCGAAAGGCGAATTCCGAGCGCGGCACATAATCGGGCCCCACCAGGTGGTAGAGGCCGGATTTTTTCCGGCCGATCAGCTCCAAAATGATGCCGGCCAAATCGGGGGTGTAGGTGGGATGGGAGAATTGGTCGTTGGGCACGGGCATCTTCTTGCTTTGGGTCAGGTTTCTCAGAAGCTGCATTAAAAAGGTCTTGGAGTTGGGATTGTAGCTATACAGCACCGTGGTGCGCACAACCAGTCCCTCGGGTTCTCGAAGGACCTGCTGTTCCGCTTCCCACTTGGTGCATCCGTAGACACTGATGGGATGGGGGGGATCCTCCTCCCGGTAGGGCCCCGATTTTCCATCGAAGACATATTCCGTAGAAAGGTACACCGGCACGGTCCCGTGTCGTCTGCAGGATTCTAAAACGGATTCCACGCCCTTCACGTTGACTTGTCGGGCCTCCTTCGGATGGACCTCACAGTAGTCCACCGCCGTCAAGGCGGAGCACAGGACGCTGATCTGGGGTTGGGTGGTAGAGAAGGCCCGCTCGATACTGGCAGGATTTTCCAAATCCAGAAATAGAAAATCCTGCATGGGCCTTTGGCAATAGGTGCCGGTGAGCTGCAGGTTCCTAAATTCCGGCCGCAGAGCGACCCGGAGGAGTGCGCCGCCGAGTTCGCCGGTAGCTCCCAGGACCAAAACTTTTTTTGCTAAACTGCTTGCCATGGGTTTCTAGAACCCAGTGCTCTCCGCAGTACTTTGAAGATGCGCCTTAAGGTAGATCCAAAAAAAATCGCCCGTTTTTTTGACTCAGTTGCAGGCGACCCCATCTTTGAGCATTCCCGCAAGGCCTACGAGAAAAGCGGCCTTCCCACCGAAATGGTCCAGGCCTTGGCGGTTCGCCCCGATATCTTTCAGGCCTTCCTTGGTTTTTCCGATTGCCTTTACCCTGGGGGGAAGATTGAGCGGATCCTCAAGGAGAAAATCATCGTGAAGATCTCCGAGATCAACTGCTGCCAGTACTGCACCGACATCCACCGGGAAAGTTTAACCGACTTTGGCCTTCCCGTCCAGGCCGAAATTTGTGCGGAAGATGCGCGGGAACAGGCCGCCTTGGACTATGCAGAACAGGTGACCCTGAATTCTAATCGAGTTTCGGAGGAGCTCTACGCCCGCGTGAAAAACCAGTTCACCCAAGAGGAGATCGTGGAGCTGACCTTTTTCATCGGCCTGATGAACCTCTTGAACCGCTTTAACAACGCCCTCCAGGTGCGTTACCATCCTTAAGATTTGCTAGAATCCATCCGTCCCCCAAGGCGGACTTGATGAGAAGATTGAGCCTTCTCCCCCTGGTGTTTTCTTTCGGCCTGTTTCCTCCCGGCCTTAAAAGCCAGCCCTCACAGGCTGCTTTCCCGGCAGGCTTCTCCGACTCCTTTTTTCAAGCGGACCTTCGGTGGGCGGCGGAGAAAGCCTCGGTATTTCTCTCGGACCCTTTATGGAAGACCTTGGTGGAGATGACCCGGGATCCGGACCCGCAGGTGCGCCTGGAGGCCATCCGGGCCCTGGCGGGCTACACCTGGGAGCCCCGCGTGCGGGAGCGCCTGCTGGAGCTGGCCCAGGACGCCGAAACGGTCGTGGAGCGCAGCGCGGCCATCCATTCCCTCAAGGGAACGGCGGATCCGGAGATCCGCAGAAAAATCCTGGCGCTCACCGGCCCCGGAGAACCTTCCCAGGTGCGCATCACCGCCGTTTCCTTCCTGGAGCTCCACATAGGGCTTCCGGAAATTCGGTCGCGCATCCTAGAGCTCTCCGGAGCTCCGGAGGAAAGAGCCGTCCGCCGTGCCGCCATCCTGGCTTTACGCCTGGCCAAAAGCGACCCAGAAATCCGCAGGCACTTGGAGAAGCTCCTCCAGGACCCCGACCCCCTGATCCGTCAGGCAGCTCTGATCAGCTTGAATTACCCGCTGGGATATCCTTAGGAAGCGGATTACTTTCTTTTCTTTAGGAAATTTTTTTTTATCCAACCGGCCTTGACTGCTTCGGGCTTGCCTTCTTTTTGAGAGACCGCCCGCACGAAAACCCAGCGGCCCTTCTCCTCCAGAATGTACAACTTGTCCCCGCGGCCCACGGACCAGAGGGCCTTGGAATTTAGCTGGGGAGCATCCCTCAGGTAGACGTCAAACCAGACGCCGGCCTCATACAGTGCGGCGCGTGCAGCTTCTGTTTTCGGCTTCTCCTCGCTTCCTTCCGGTTTTTCCGCCGTTGCTGCCGGTTCTGCGGCCTGGCCCGATGATTCCAAACCCTGATCCTTTCCTGCGTCCGCCGGCTCCACGGACCGGACCAGCTCCCTTCTTAGAGCAAAGACCCCCTGCGGGGTCCGCACCTCAATGGTCCCCGCATCCACCTCCCGCACCGATCCCTCCAAAACCTCGCCGTTTTCCAGAGTGACCCGCTCCGATCGGGCCTCCCCGGCGCCCAAGAGGAGCAAAAGCGCTCCTCCCAGCCCACTCCACAACCTCAGCTTTTTCATCGACCGTGCCGATCTATTTTAGCAGAATAATGGGCGGCAGAAAAGACGCCGGGCTTGACAGGAAGGGGAGAAATTGTTTATGATTAAACTGTTCATATGAAAACAATGGAGCCCTTCCCCGTCTTCACCTGGATACATCTTCTGCGCCTCTACCATCTGGTCCTGCGCTGCGTCCAGAAGGAGCTGGCGGGAAAGGGGCTTACCCTGTCCCAGTTTGACCTCATTGCGAAGTTGGGATCCCTGCCGGAATGCGCCAGCCAGGAGGTCCTCTGCGAGAAGCTCTTGCTGACCAAGGGAAATATCTCCGGGCTCATTGACCGGATGGTTCAGGAGGGCTGGGTCCTGCGCTGGCCGGACCCCAAAAATCGCCGCTGCAACCGCATCCAGCTTGCCCCACAGGGCAAAAGAATTTATCAGGGGGTCATCCCCGTTTATCAAGATTGC
The DNA here is from genome assembly GCA_016204975.1 of Elusimicrobiota bacterium. Taxonomy (GTDB): domain Bacteria; phylum Elusimicrobiota; class Elusimicrobia; order JACQJP01; family JACQJP01; genus JACQJP01. The sequence goes on along the minus strand of JACQJP010000028.1, from coordinate 7,955 downwards.
TTGAAGAAGCTGTTTTCTCCCCTTCCACAACGCCAGTTGGTGCGGCTCAACTCTCTGCTGCATCAGCTCCTCACCGGCATTGTGGGGCGGACGCTTTGCCGGAAAGTCAAAATCAATTCCCGCGGGCGCACGCTGAAAAACGGCGCCCGGCGCCTGAAGCCTGCGCACAGCGGGATAGGAGGCCTGTGATGGGACCCAAAACACCCTGTGGTTGCTAGGAAGGGTACTGGCAGCTTAGTATCCTGAAACCCCCGGCGCCTGAAAGGCGGCGGGGGTTTCTCTTTTTATATCTGGTGACGGCGGAAGTAGTCTCGTGTCGCCTGCATCACGGCGCCGGAGAGCGCCAGGGTAGCGATCATATTGGGTAGGGCCATCAGGGCAAAAGAGGTATCCAGGACATTGACCACCGCCTCCACCGACCAGGTGGCCCCCAAGAAAATAGAGGCGATGTAGAGGTAGTCATAGAGGCGGCTCCTTTTCCATCCGAAAAGGTAGGCAAAGCATTTCTTGCCGTAATAGGAGTAGCCGATCATGGTGGAGACGGCAAACAGAGCCGCCGTGAGGACGATCACCAGACGTCCCATCGCTCCCATGGAGGCCTCAAAGACCTCATAGGTCAGGGCCACACCGCGCACCGACCCTGCCTGCCAGTGGGGGGTGGTCAAAATGGTCAGGGCGGTCAGGGAACAGATGATGACTGTGTCAATGAAGGGTTCCCACATGGCCACCAGTCCCTGCCGGATGGGCTCCTGGGTCTTGGCGGCTGCGTGCGCCATGGGAGAGGTCCCGATGCCGGCCTCGTTGGAGAAGGCGGCCCTCTTGATTCCGGTGATGATTGCAGTCCGCACCGCGATCCCGGAAAGCCCCCCTAGGGCTGCGGTCCCGGTGAAGGCCTCGCGGAAGATGCGCGAGAGGATGCCGGGCACAAGGGTATAATGGTCCACCAGGATATAGAGGCAGGCCAAAACATATACTGCGCACATGAAGGGCACCAGGCGGCTGGTGACCTTTCCGATGCGCGCAATCCCACCCAGAATGACCAACGAGACCACTCCCATACAGGCGGTTCCAGTCAGCCACCGGGGAAGGGCATAGGTGTCCTCAAAGACCTGGGCGATCTGGTTGGATTGAAACAGGGAAAGGCACCCCACCAAGCCGCAGACCGAAAAGAAAACTCCCAGAAATCGGTACCGGCGCCCCAGCCCCAGCTCGATGGTATACATGGGTCCTCCCTGGGCTTGGCCGCTGTCATCTACTTTGCGGTACAGGGAGGCCAGGGTGCACTCAAAGAATTTCGTGGTCATTCCCACGATCGCGGTCACCCACATCCAGAATACCGCCCCCGGCCCGCCCTGGGTAATGGCCACCGCCACCCCGGCGATGTTTCCCATCCCGACGGTCGAAGAGACGGCGGTGGTCAGGGCCTGAAAGTGGCTGATCTGCCCGGGGTCTTTGGGATCGTCGAATTTTCCTCGAAGGACGTCCCAGGTGTGCCGGAGGCCCCGGAAGGGCAAAAAACCGGAGCGGACGGTCAAGAAGGCCCCCCCGCCGATCAAAAGCGCAATCAGGGGCCAGCCCCAGGCCACCTCCACCGCCGCCGAGAAAAAACTCTCCAGAGTGACCAGCATCCTTTCAAGATCGAGAAGGCAATCCTGGACAGGACCCCAATTCCATTTTGCGAAAGTTCAGCCAGGATCTATTTCTTAGGGAAGGACCAGCGATAGAATAGGAGGCAGGCTGCGGCCAAAGCCCCCGCGGAGAGAAGCTCCACCCCGCCGGAGGAGAGGCCCATCCGGGCCGCGATGCCAAGCCCCCCGATTCCGAAATAGGCCAGAATCGCCAGGGCTACCCCCACCAAGGACTCTCCCGCGATCATTCCGGAGGAGACCAGCACGCCCCGCTTGTGGTTGGATTCTTTCTCCGCGCCCCAGGAGCGGTAGCCGACCCATTGGGACAGAAGCCCCCCAATCAGGATGGGGACCGAAAGGCCGAAGGGAAGATAGATCCCGACCGCGACCGGCATCAGATGCATGCGGAACCGGGAACCCTGCCGGCCCAGCACGGCGTCTAAGATCAGAATCAGCACCCCCACGCCGCACCCCATGGCGATCATGTTCCAGGGCAGGCTGCCTCCCCCAAAAAATCCCCGGGTCAGGTTGGCGAAGAGGTTGGCCTGGGGCGCGGGATAGTCCCGCCCTCCGATTCCGGTCCCCCCCATGCGCAGGGACCCTTCATGCATGGCGATCAGAACCGGGGCCAGTACGAACGCGCCCGCCAAGACTCCCGCCACCTGCATCCACTGCTGCCGGCGAGGAGAGGCCCCGATGAGATACCCGGTCTTTAGGTCGTTGCAGACATCTCCGGAGGTGCAGGCCACACAGCAGACGATGCCCGCCACCCCCAGGGTAGCCAGAATCCCGTTGGCTCCGCTGAAGCCCAGGATATAGAGAAGCCCGCCGGTCACCAAAACCGCGGTGATGGTCATTCCGGAGACCGGGCTGTTGGAGTTTCCTACCAGCCCCACGATGTAGCTGGCCACCGCGGTCATAAAGAAGGACAAAACCACCATGGAGGCCGCCGCGGTCAGGGTCACAGGCCAATCTTGGGTCACGTGGTGGTAGATCCCGATGATCATCAGGATGCACAACGCGGACAGCGCCAGGATGGTGCTTCCCCGCATGTCCCTTTCGCGCTCCTCGAGCCCGGCTGCCGACCCTCCCGAGAATTGCTTTTTGATCTCCTGAAAGGCGGCCGCCAGTCCGGCCCGCACCCGGTAGATGGAAGCCAGGCCTCCCACCGCCATGGCCCCCACCCCCATATACCGGATCTGGGTGCTCCACAGATGCCACGCCGACTCCACGGGATCGCCGGAGGCCTTCCCCAAAAGCGGTATCCCCACCAGCCAAGCCAGGGCGCCTCCCATGAAGATTAAGATCGCAATGTGGAGTTTCACAATGTATCCCACCGCAATCAGCGCCGGGGAGACGTCGCACCCGATAAAGAAAACCCTCTGTCCTAACAGGACCGCCGCCTCCAAGGAGGATTTGAAAAATCCCAGGAAGGAGCCGGCAAATTTAAAAAGTCCCCCCACTACCAGGGAGCCGAACACCAGGGCCGCACCGGAGGCATTCTCTCCCTCCCCCGCCCTTAAAACCTCCGCGCAGGCCAGGCCTTCGGGGTAAGCCAGTTCCTTATTTTCCACCACAAACACCTTGCGCATGGGAATCATGAACAGAGTTCCCAAAACGCCTCCGGTCAAGGCGATCAGGGAGGTTATCCAAAAATCAAAGGTCTTCCAGATACCTGCGATCACCAGGGCCGGCATGGTGAAGATGATGCCGGCCGCCAGAGACTCCCCCGCGGAGGCGGCGGTCTGCACCAGATTGCTCTCGAAGATGCTTCCCCGGCGGGGGAAAAGCCTCAGCACCCCCATGGCCATCACCGCCGCCGGAATGGAGGCGGAGACCGTCATCCCGGCCTTGAGGCCCAGATACACGTTGGCTGCCGCCATCACGGAGGACAGGAGAATTCCCAACAAAAAAGCCCTCAGAGTGAGTTCGTAGTGCTTTGAGTTTTCCATGAATTGTTCTCCGCTGAAACCGCCCGGATGGGGCCTTCTTAAGCGGTGGCGGCGAAATACTCTTTGGATTTGACGGGGTCCGCCACCATGGACCTGGCGCCTTCCTTCCAGTTGGCGGGGCACACCTCCCCCGTTTTGGCGAGGTGCTGGAAGGCCTTCAGCACCCGGAGAATCTCCTCTACGTTTCGCCCCACGCCCAAATCGTGGATGACGCTGTAGACGACCTTGCCCTCCGGGTCAATCAGGAAAAGCCCGCGGAGCGCGATTCCGGCCTCCGTCAATACGCCGTAATCGGAGGCGATCTTCTTGGTGACGTCCGCCAGCAGAGGATAACGAATTTCCCCCAGCCCTCCCTCTTTGCGAGGGGTGCCTATCCAGGCCAGATGGGCGTACTGGCTGTCCACGGAACATCCCAACACCTCGCACCCCAGTTTTTTGAAGTCCTCGATCCTGTCGCTGAAGGCGGTAATCTCGGTGGGACAAACGAAGGTGAAGTCCAGAGGATAAAAAAACAGGACCAGCCACTTTCCTCGGTAGTCGGACAGCCGAATCTCTTTAAAGAGTTTCCCCGCCGCGGCCATGGCCTTAAAATCCGGCGCAGGTTTCTGAACCAATGTGGACATGGACAATTTCCTCCTCTCGGTCGCTGGGCGACCCAAGGGGATTATACTACTTTTTTCCCCGCACTCCCCTTCGCCGGCAAAGGCTGAAAACCGAAAACTTGATATAATAAGAGACGCCTGTTATACTAACTTTGTCTCCAATCCAAACTCCAATGGACTACGAGCTACCGTTTCGAAACAGAAGTCGTTGCCGACCGGATATATTCAACATGCAGTAAAAATGATTAAAGAACTAAAAAGGTTGGAGGGCAAATAAAATGCCGAATCAAGAATTAATTAAGGTTTACCTCTCTGCGCTTCCTTTCGTTGCGCGTGTAACCCCTGATAAATATGGTGATGACCGTCCGTGCTACTTGGCTGAACATCCTGAGCTACCGGGGTGTATGAGCCACGGGGATACGCCTGAAGAAGCAATAGCAAACCTGGAAGATGCATGTAAATTATATATAGAAGACCTGCTTGAAAGAGGTCTGCTTCCACAGGCAATTCCTCCCAAATCTACTGGCATCACCGCAAGTTACTCTGCCCCGGGTACGATTTGGCGAGTTATAAACGTGGATATTGTGGAAGTTTCGCAGCACTCAAGTAGCCTCATAGGATCGCCATTATAATCGCCGCCCACCCATCAACTAGATCCAGAACCCTTTTTTCAACCTAATCTCGACCTTCCAGGCCCCGCCGTTTTCTGAGAGGGTCTGATTTCGGTTTTTTTCCTGGGACGGCTGCGCCCTGGTGTCCAAAAAGTGTCCATTGGGTGTCTAGTTTGGTTAAGTTTGGATAAGATGGGCTAAAGCGGGGTGGGCGGTTCTACGGCGAGGATTAAAATCCGCTAAGCTTGGTCAAAATCTCCGGCTCGGATTCGCGGGCGGGCGAACCGGCGCACCTCGTCTAGCCGTTGAGGATCCCCGATAGTGTTCCAGTAGTAGGCGTCGGCTCGGAAGGCGCGGATCGTTTCGCCACAGGAGGCCAGCCGGAGGTAGGCCTCGGTCAAAGAGAAGGCGCCGGATTCGGTCAGCTTGGGAAAGATTTCGGGGGAGATCACCTGAACGCCGTCAAAGCCCAGGCGTTGGCCTGGTTCCCCAGGGGGGCCGGACCACCTCCTTTGTTTCGGATCCGCCGATTCCCATCCTCGCAGAAGCCCCTCCCCATCGAATAAAAGATATCGGCCGGCTGGCCGGCGTCTGACGGCCAGCGTCGCCAGCGCAGGGTGGGCAAGATGGAACCGGTAGAGTTTTCTTAGGTCCAGCTGGGTGAAGATATCCACGTTGTGCAGGAAAAAGGGCTCTCCCCCCCGCAAAAACTCCGCCGCCTTTTTGAGCCCTCCTCCCGTATCCAAAAGTTCGGATTCGCGGGAGAGCTCCATGTGCAGGCCGAAGTTTTTTTTGGATTTCAAAAACTCCTCAAGCTGGGAGGCCAGGTGGTGGACATTCAGGATGATTTCTCCCACCCCCGCCTGGATCAGGCGCCGGATGACGATCTCCAGGATGGGCGTTCCGCCGACCTCGATCAAGGCCTTGGGGCGGTTCTCGGTCAGGGGGGAAAGCCTGCGGCCGTAGCCCGCGGCCAAGATCATGGCGCGCATCAAGAGGGGGCTCCTTCCCGCTTTTTTTCCAGCTCCAGGTGTCTCAGCTCCACGCGGACCTTCTTTTGGCGGCGCAGGCGGCGGGCCAATTGTTCGGCGCAGAAGACCGAGCGGTGCAGCCCGCCGGTGCATCCGAAGGACACGAAGAGATCGGTGAAGTTGCGGGTCTGGTAGTTTTGGACCGTTTGGCCGATCAGGCCGCCGGCGTTTTTTAGAAACCTTCTGACGGAGGGCTGCCGCTGGAGATAGGCGGCGACCCCGGGGTGCTTTCCGTGGAGGCGCGCATAGCGCGCGTATTTGCCCGGGTTGGGCAAGGCGCGGCAGTCGAAGACATAGCCCCCTCCGTGGCCCTTCTCATCTGCGGGCATGCCGGCGCGGTAGGCGAAGCTCTGGATGCGCACGGTCAGCTTGAGCGAGGCTTGGCCGAACTGGCGCAAATAGGAGGAGCCTACCATCCAGCGAACTGCGCCCAGCAAAGCCGGCAGTTTCACCGGCAGCTCCGAAGTTTGCAGAAGATACTCCAGGTTTCTCACCGCGTAGGGGATGCTCTGCAGGAAGTGGGTTTTCTTCTCGTAAAAACCCCGCAGGCCGTAGGCCCCCAGGGCCTGGAAGATGCGTATCAGCACATAGGCGGGGTAGTGCCGCGTGAATTTTTTGCGTTCCAGGGGGATCAGGCGGGAGGCCGCCTCCAGGTACTCCTCCAAAAGCTCCTCCCTGAGCTCCGGGGGAAGGTCCGCCTTGGCGTCGTAGAGGAGGGAGGCGATGTCGTAGTGCAAGGCGCCCCTTCTTCCTCCCTGGTAATCAATGAAGGCGGGGGAGCCGTTCCGGATGAGAATGTTTCGGGACTGAAAATCCCGGTAAAGAAAAAAGTCTCGGTCCGCCCCCAGAAGAAACCCGGAGAACCTTTCGAAGTCTTCCTCCAGTCTCTGCTCGTTGAAAGGGATGTGGGCCAGCTGAAGAAAGTAGTACTTGAAATGGTTGAGGTCCCACAGCATGGATTGCGCATCGAAGCGGGAGCGGGGATAGCAGAAGCGGTATGGGAATCCTCGTCCGGCGGAGATTTGAAATTGAGGCAAGATCCGGACGACCCGGCGGTAGATTCGCAGCGCCCGCTCCGAGATCCCCTCGGCGTTCCGGTTTTCACAGAGGTATTGAAAGAGGGTCGTCTCTCCCAAATCCTCCTCCAGGTAGAGGCCGCTTTTTGCGTCTTCCGCGTAGATTTCCGGGACGGGGAGGCCCGTCCGGCGAAAGTGGCGGGAGAATTGTACGAAGGCCCGGTTTTCCAGCCGGTCCGGGTGGACGACTCCGATGGCACGATACTTTTTGCCGACCAAGCGAAAGAGTTTTCGGTTGGAACCGTCTGCCGGCAAAGAGTCCACGGAACCCGCAGGCTCCTCGAAACGGGCTCTGAAGAGCTCTCGAAGCAGTTTTTCCGCAGAGGGTTTTCGCATGGGATTTTTTTGCCGTCGCTAGATTATAGCATTGACAGAATTTGTTTCCAGGGCTAACCTTAGCCGGGAGGAAAAACGGGATCAGGGTGAGCGGGGTCGAAGCATGAGAAAGGCGGCGGCGGGAGCCTTGCTATGCCTTTGCCTGGCAGGGGCGGCGCCGGGCCGGGCGCAAGAGAAAAATTCTCTCCTGCGGCCGCTCGGGGTCGTCGCTTTGGACGGATGGCATCTCTTGAGTTCTCCTTTGAGAATCCGTTCCTCTCATCTTCCCGCCTTGGCGACGGCGGGTTTGGCGACGGGGGCCACCTATGCCCAGGATGGATCCGTCCGCCGGCGGGTCGCGGAAGATCCCGGCGCCTGGGGCCGGGGGGCGGCGGACGAGCTTAGCAATTTCGTCCGTTTCAAACCCGTTTTGCTCTACAACGCCTCCCTCATCGGTCTGGGAGCCGGTTGGAGATATCTGCATCCGGATTCGCGGTTGCTTTCTGCGGCCTGGGTGAGCTTGGAGGCCCAGATGTTTTCCGCCCTTTTCACCCAGGGGATCAAGGGATTTACTGGCAGGCAGAGGCCGAACCCGGAAATTTCTGGAAGCCGCAATCTCCGATTTTTCCGGGGGGGCCAGTCCTTTTCCTCCGGACATGCCGCCTGGGCCTTTTCCACCGCCTCGGTCTTCGCCTACCAATACGGGGCGCCGGTCGGCTGGTTGGCCTACGGGACAGCGG
>JACQJP010000024.1 GCA_016204975.1 Elusimicrobiota bacterium | reverse complement strand
TCGACGCCTAACGTGCAGCGGTTTACGATCACCATGACCGCTACGTCCGGGGACTAAGAGCGGCCGGACCTGCTGTTGGAGGCTGAGGGCAGGCGCAGGCGTTTTGCGCCCCTGTTCGGCTGGGGGATAGGTATGGGTCGTCGGGGAGTGAGGTAGTTTTAACGGGGAGGGTGAGATGCTTCATAGACAGCGATTGCTCAACTTGTGTTTGGTATGGGCCTTTTCCGGTTTTGGAATGGCCTATGCCAAGATCGGCTTGGGGACTCAGTTCTTCGATGCGGTGATTGAGAATCTGGAGATCGGGGGGGTCTACAACCTCCGGGAGTTGAGGGGGATTCCTTACCAGGTGAAAAATTCGGGAGATGCGGAGGCGGAGGTGCTGGTCGAGGTTTTGCAGCCTGAGGAAAAGGAGCTAAAGCCTGAGTACGAGCCGATCCCGGATCCGAGCTGGATTCAGATTCTTCCGGAGAGGCACCGTATGCCGCCGCACTCCAAGGCCTTTAGCGACCTGGTCATTACGATACCCGAGGATCCCGGCTTGGCGGGCAGGCATTTCCAGGCGGTCCTCTGGGCCCATACGGTGGACACCGGCCTTTTCGGGGCCGGGGTCAGGTCCCGGGTTAGATTTTCGGTGGGTGCCGGCCCGGAGACCCTGAAGGAGGAGAGGCGGCGCAAAGCGATGGTCAAACTGAATTTTGATATCTGGCCTCAGACCCTCTACCTCAGCCGGGTGGAGGCGGGAGAGAAGTATGACGTCAAGAAAAAGGAGGCGAAGTCTTTGAAAGTGACCAACCGCTCCGATGAGCTGGCGGAGTTTGTTTTGGAGAGCGTCGCCTGGGAGAAGGCCCTGGCGGAGACCTTGGTGCCCGGCTATGAGGCGGCGGCCGATCCCGGCTGGCTGGAGCTTCAACCTAAGCGGTTCAAGGTGAAGCCCAACTCGGTTCGCGAGGTGAAGTTGTTTTTAAGGATTCCGGAGGAGATGGGGGAAAAAAAGATCGGTTTCTTGATTGAGGCCAGGCTCCCCATTGGGACGGTCGTCAGCCGAAGCCATCGGGTCTTTGTGAATGTCTTAGGAGGATCGAAGGAATGAGGGGTGATGCAGGGAGCATTCTTTGCGGGTTAGAATGAGCCATCTCAGGTTCCTAAATCGGAGTTTATTGTGTTTCTCCACCGTTGCGGCGGTGGCAGTGGGATGGCTTTTTGCGCCTTCTTCCTTAATAAAGGCCGAAGCTGCGGTCAGCGATGCCTTCACCCTGACCATCGTGCCCCAGGACATCTGGCCTCCGGCGGCGGTGACCGACCTTGTGGCGTCAGCAGGAGGGGAGGGGCAACTCCTGCTGGAATGGACCGCTCCGGATGAGGAAGGGGGGCTGGTAACTCCCCCCGGGCGGGTCGCGGGCTACACCGTCCGCATCGCCACCTTCTCTGCGGACAGCGTCTCCAGCACGACCACTTGGTGGAACGCGGCGACGGACGTGGCCGGGGAGCCTGCTCCTCTGGACCCGGGCGATCTTCAATCCCTGCTCCGCAACAATCTTACCCCAGGCGTCACCTATTACGCGGCGATCATCAGCACCGACGATGCGAGCCTGGTCTCTCCGATAGATACCAACGCCCAACTGGGCGGCACCCCTCAGGCCTTCGCCTTCTTGACGGATCTGGCGCCTCCCGCTCCCGCCTCGGTCACCGCTCTGTCCGGAAGCTCCCAGGTGGCGGTCAGTTGGGACTCCTCCACGGTGGTGGGCCTCTTCGACTTTATCTTCTTTAGGGTCTACCGCTCGACCGAGTCCGGCGCGGGCCCCTTCGCCCAGATCACGACCACGGCCGCCTCGGGCTACACCGATACGGGGCTGACCAACGGCCTGGCCCACTACTACAAAGTGGTCTCGGTGGATAGCGGAGCCCCGGAGGACTTCGGAACCAAGCTGGAAAGCAGCTTCAGCGTCGTCGTGGCCACGCCGGGCGCCGGAGGTCCCTTGGCTCCGGTCATCGTCTCCACCGCCACCTTTGCCATTTCCACTGCCGCTATTCAGTGGGGCTGGGCGCAGCCTGCGCCTCCGGCGGTGGACGGGTTCCGGGTCATCAGCACGACCGGCGGTGTCTTGGCGGAGGGTCTCTCGCCGACGACCACCTTCTTCGCCTATAGCGGCTTCTCCGCTAATGAGCAGCATGGAGTGCGGATTGAGGCATTCAATGTCAATGGAACCGCCCTGAGCGCCGCTGCGACCAGATTTACCTTGGCCAATCCTCCGACGGGAACCTTCATCAGCAGCACCACCGCTTCCCCCCAGATCATGGTGACCCTGGACTGGACGGATTCGGGAGCTACCCTCTATGAGATCCGGCGCTCCACCTTCGATTTGCTGACGGATCCCGCTTGGGCCACAGGGACCTTGGTGGGGAGCGTCCTGGGGCCCACCTCCCTCTTTACGGATAACAACAGCCTCCAGCCCCTGACCACCTATTTCTATGCGATACGCGGGTTCAACGGGGACGATATCCCCACCTCCTTCGATATTCCGCCGGCGGTTTCCACCGTGACCCCGGTGAGCCCCGCTCCGGCGCCGCCGACCTTGATCCGGGTGACTCCGAACGCCTTGAACCGCACCATCACCTTGGAGTGGACCAATCCCGCCGGCCCCGGCTTTGAGGCGGTGGCGATATTTAGAAGCTCGACTGCCCAGCCTTCTCAGGCGCAGTCCGGCACGGTCTATACCGTGGGCGGCGCCGGCGAAGGAGACAGCCGCACGATCTTCAATAGCTCCGGCACTCTGGTCGTGGATTCCGGACTTCAGCTCAACGCCACCTACTTCTTCAGCCTCTTTTCCCGAAACGGAGTCCCGAATTATTCGGCGGCGGTGACTACCTCCGCGGTTTTGGATTTGGTGCCGGCGGAGGTGGTGGGGCTCAAAGGAACGGTGGGTTCCGGCTCCCTGGAGATTTCCTGGTCGGGGGTTGTGAAAAACCTGGATCAGACCTCCTTCGTCGATCCCCAAAATCCCAAGCCGGAGGAGCTGATCGAGTATGAGGTCTTTTCCTCCACCTCCCTGATGCGTCCGGTTTGGAACCCGGTGTTTGGCAGCCCGACCCCCGTCAGCAGCATCACTCATACCACGACACAGTTTCTCTACTACAAGGTGCAGTCGGTGGACGCCTTTGGAAAAACCCAGGAATTTATGATCCTGGACCGGGACTTGAATCTCTACGCCCTGGCCCCCGATCAAGTCTCCCATCTGAAGGTCCCGGCGGCGGTGACCTCTTACTTGTATAAGGGAAGCAACAAGTTCGGAGAGGATATCTTCATCCGCGCGGTGCCCAGGACGGCGGAGATCGGAACCACCCAGAAGGGCAAGAAGGTCTTCCAGGCCATGGAGTTCGAGGTCCGCCAAAACGGCTCCATGGGTCCGATGGTGGGAGGTTTTGCCTTCGCGGAGCCCTCCGCCGAGGTGCACCTGCATTACGAGGTGCAAAGCGGGGTCGTGGTTCCGGCCTCCGCCCAAGGGGGCTCGGCCCAGGGGACTTCGGCCCAGGAGGCGCAGGGGCAGGCCATCGAGGCCTCGGAGGCTGCGGGGAACCTCTCCGTCTACTGGTTTAACGGTACCGACTACGTCCAGCTCTACGGGGATGTGGATGCGGTGGACCAGGTGGTCACCGTCAAGGTCCAGTCCCCCGGAAGCTATCAGATCCGCGGCGTGGCCAGAGGCCAGGGCTTCAATTTCGACCTTTCGGGGTTGACCACCAAGGTGATCACACCCAACGGAGACGGTTTGAACGATGTAGTGGTGTTTTTGCTGGATAATCCCAAGGACTCCAAGGTGGGTGGAAAGCTCTTTGATCTGACGGGGGCTTTTGTAGCCGAGATGCGCCTGCGCTCCGACGGGTATCTGGAGTGGGACGGGAAATCCGGCGGGCAGACGGTGCACAGCGGGGTCTATATCTATCAGATCGAAGCGGAGGGGAAGACCTTCAATGGAACTCTTGTGGTGGCTAGGTAATAAAAGATTCGCAAAAGATTCGCAGCTTCTTCGTGTTTTTTGCAGTGGGGAGCTGATAGACTTTCCTTGTCAATGCAGCAGAAAAGGAGCGGGGGCGTGAGGCGATTTTGTTGCCGGTGGATGGGGTTATGGGTGGGTTTTTCTCTGTTGGGGGTGACCACGCGCGTTCTGACCCCAAACGGGGATGGTTTAAACGACGTGGTGGTCTTTAAGCTTGCCAACCCCTCCGATGCCGGGATTCGAGGCAGGGTTTTCGATCTGTTCGGGGGGGAGGTGGCCTCCCTGAGGCTGCGCTCGGACGGCCATGTCGAGTGGGACGGGAAATCCAGCGGGCGGGCGGTTGCCGGCGGCCTCTATGTCTATCAGATTGAGGCGGAGGAACAGGTGTTTCACGGGATGGTCGTGGTGATTAGATGAAAGGCAAGCTGAAAGGAGGCATTGCATTTCTTCTCTCTTGCGCGCTGAGCTCTCTGCCGGCTTTTGCCGCCTTTGAGGACTTGGGGGTGGGCGCGCGGATTCCCGCCATGGGCAACGCCTTTACCGCGGTGGCAGACGACGTCCATTCCCTCTACTACAACCCGGCGGGACTGGGTACCTTGCAGAGAAGCCAGTTCACCTCCTCTTATTCGCGCCTCTTCATGGGGCTTTCGGACGGCTCCAACCTGGGCTCCTCCTTCCTGGCGGTCGCCCGACCCTTCCGGGAGGGGGAGCGGGGCACGCTGGGTTTGGGGTGGCAGCTTTTCAATTTGGATAGCCTCTATAGGGAACAAAGCATCTATCTCTCCTATGGCCGTTTCTTGAGGGAAGACCGTTGGCAGGGGAAGCTTTACGGAGGGCTGACGGCCAAGTCCCTGCGGCGTTCCTTAGGAAGCGTCTCCGCGGCCGACGACGCCTTCGGCTTAGGCGGGGATCCCTTGGCGCGCTCCGGCCTTTCCGATCCCGTCCTGAAGGTCGGCTCCAAAAGCTTTTTTGATTTCGACTTCGGGCTGCTCTACCGCACCGCCCGGCGTTACTCCTTCGGCCTGGCCGTTTTGCACCTGACCGAGCCCAACGTGGCCTTCGATGCGGGGGATGCCGATAAACTGCCTCGGGCCATCAAGTTCGGGTTCGGCGTCAAGAGTCTCTGGATGAACCTGGCGGCGGAGGCCGTCATGAAGGAGGGCCCTGCGGGAACAAGCGACAAGGTTTTGACCGCGGCTGCCGAGCGGTGGTTTCCCACGCTCACCCATGGCCAGTTCGGCGCCCGGGGGGCCTTGAGCTTCGGCAGCCGGGAGTTCAAGCAGATCTCCCTGGGGGGCTCTTACCGGATCAACAAGATCCAGTTTGACTATGGATTTTTGCTGCCCATGGGGACGGTCTCCAGCACCCTGGGGACCCACCGCTTCTCCCTGACGTTCCACTTCGGAGCCCCTACCGTGGAGGAGGAGTACGGGGACTTGTTGCTGGAGCAGATGAAGAAGGTGGCCCAGATCGGGTTGCCGAAGTATCATTACGAGGGGGAGGGAGTGGCGCGCTCCAAGAGAAAAGAGGTCCAGGGGAAATTGGATGCGGCGCAGCGGAGGGTGGAGGAGGGGAGGTTCCTGGCTGCCGCGCAGGAGCTGCGGGAGGTATTGCGCTGGGCCCCCTCCGATGCGGAGCTTCTGGGGCGGTTCCAACGCCTGGGGCTGGTCACGCGGCAGATTCCGGAGCTTTTGGATTTCGAAAGGGATAAAGCCCGGCGCCTCTTGTATGAGGGAATCATCGACTTCCTCTCCCAGAGGGATCGCGAGGCGGTGAGAAAGGTTTCTTATGCCTTGAGCGTCGCTCCGGACAACCAGCAGACCGAGATTTTCTTGACGAGCCTCGAGAAAGAGACCGGCATTCAGGGCGAGCGGGTACAGAAGGGATCTGCTCTCAATTTAGTGGAGCAGAAGTTGCTGGAGGCTTTGATTGCCTTTAAGGAAGAGCGGTATGATCGGGTGGTGCTTTTGTGCCAGGAGGTTCTGGAGATGGAGCCGGAAAACATGGTGGCGCTTCAACGCATGGGGTCCGCTCTCTACGTGATGAAATCCTATGCCAAGGCTCTGGAGGTGTGGCAGAAGGCCTATGGCTTGGCGCAGGATGAGCGGACGCGCAAGAATTTGAAAGAGTTTATGGACGCCCTCCAACGCCTCCTGAAGGGAGAGCCGGCGCAGCCTCAGGAGTTAAGGCGGAAGGCCTCCCCCGCCCCCCCCGGCAGGGATCGCGCCCCGAAGGTGGATCCCCGGGAGATCGAACGTCTTTACCAGAGCGGGGTGACGCTCTATGCCAACGGGGAGCTGGAAGAGGCTAGGGGGATTTTTGAGGAGCTCCTGCGGTTGGATCCGGAAAATACGGCGGCGCAGAGGGCCCTGGAGAGGATTCGGACGGAGTTGGGAAGGTGACGGGATCTGAGGGGATGGGATGAAGCTGAGGACCAAACTTTCTTTGACGATTATATTTATTCTCGCCGTCTCCATTGCCGCGGTGGCGGCCAGCCTCGTTGTTGCGGAGAAGAGATACCTGCAGTTCCAAGCTCGAGAGCGCGTACTCCTTTTGGAGGAAGGAGTTCTTAAAATGGCCCAGGAGGCCTCTTTGACCGGAGATCCCCTGATGCTGATCAGTTATCTTAAGTTTCTGGTTCAGGAACGTTCCGAAATTCTCTACGCGAAGCTCCGGCGTTCCAGCGGCGAGGTGGTGCTGGGTGTGGAGACCAGGGAGGGGATTCTCCTGAGGCGGAGTGAACTCCCTTCGTTTGAGAAAGGGAACGGCCCCGCCTCCCTGGAGATGGGGTTCTCACGGGTTGCAATCGAGGCCGGGGTGCGGGAAGCCCTCCACCGCGTGGTGCGGGAAGTGGTCGCAATAGGCGCCGTGGCTTTGTGCCTGGGAATACTTTTTGCCTTCCTATTCGCCCGCGCCTTTGCCCGTCCCATCCAGGACCTGGCCCGGGCCAGCCAGGAGATCGCCCAGGGGCATTTCCAGTACACCGTTTCGGTGCGCAGCCGGGATGAACTGGGTTGGCTCGCCATTCAGTTCAACGCGATGGCGAAGAAGCTGCAGGAATTGGACGAGATGAAGAGGGATTTTGTCTCAGCAGTGACTCATGAGCTGAGGTCTCCTTTGGGAGCGGTGGAGGCCTTCTTGAGTTTGATGGCCACGGACATTTCGGAGGATCGCGTGGAAAAGGCGCGCTGGTCTGATTATCTGAGAAGGATGCGCGCCAACGTTTCCCGGCTGACCCATTTCGTCAATGACCTCTTGGATGTCTCCAAGATCGAGCGGGGAAAGATGGAGTGCGTCCTGCGCCCGGTAGCCGTCGCCCCTTTGGCGGCGGAGGTGGTGGATTTTTTCCAGGCTCGGGCCGCAGAGGCGGGGGTAGGACTCCGGGGGGAATTCGATCCGGGTCTGCCCGAGGTCCTGGCGGACGCAGACCGGCTCCGCCAGGTTCTTGTCAATTTAATCTCCAATGCGCTAAAATTCACTCCCCAGGGAGGAAGGGTGGTGGTGCGCAGCCGGCTGAAGGTCCTTAAGGAAACTCAGGGCGGGGTGGAGGTTTCTGTTTCCGATACGGGTTCTGGAATCGAAAAAAAGGATTTGGAGCGCATCTTTGAGAAGTTTGAACAGGTAGAGGCGAGCCGGGATCGGGTGGCCGGGCCGAAGGGAACCGGCCTGGGATTGGCGATCGTGAAGGGAATCGTGGAACAGCACGGGGGAAGGGTATGGGTCGAGTCACAACGGGGGGTGGGCAGCACCTTCTATTTTACCGTCCGTTTGGCGGCGGAGCAGCACGCCGCGGCGAGGACGCATGCCCGATAAGGTGTTGGTTGTAGATGACGAGGAAGATTTTCGCGTCATACTCCGGGATGTCTTAGAGCGGGCGGGTTTTGAGGTCTTGCTCGCCTCCAACGGCCAGGAGGGGTTGGAGGCGCTTCAAAAGACGCCGGTTTCGGTAGCGATTGTAGATTGGATGATGCCCGTCATGGATGGGATCGCTCTCTCCCAATGGATTCGCAGGGATGCCCATTTGCGCTATACCCCCCTGATTCTTCTTACGGTCAAAAGCGCGGCGGAAGAGCAACTGGAGGGCTTCCATGTCGGAGCGGACGATTACGTGGTCAAGCCCTTTCGTCCGGAGGATTTGGTGGCTCGCATACGCAATCTCCTCAGGCGCAGCGCCACCTAGCCGCGAACAGACATCCCCCCGAGTTTTTTCTAGGCCATCCTGGCGCCACCTGCCTGCGATAAGGTTTTACACGGATGAGGCTTTTTGTGGGCTTTCGTGTTTCCGAAGCGTTCATCCGGTTTGCGCAGGGGTGTCAGAATATTTTTAAGGAGGCGCGTGCGGATGTGAAGTGGGTGGAACCGGAGAATCTCCATGTCACTGTTCGTTTTTTGGGAGAGGTGCCGGAGGAGGACCGGATGGGCTGGAGCCGGCGTCTGCGGCAGGCCGCATCTCTCACCCCTCCTTTTGAGCTGCGGCTGGACCGCCTGGGGGCTTTCCCCTCGCTCCAGAGGCCGCGCGTCCTTTGGATCGGTTTTGGGGAGGGATTGGGATTCTTGGGGGATCTCTCCTCCCATCTGGGTTCGGAAACTCCCTACCGGGGTCACCTGACCCTGGGGAGGGTTCGCTCCTTGCGTGGGCTGCGTCCTTTGACTCAACTCCTGGAGAAAAACAAGTCCTTATTGGAAGCCCGGCTGTGCTCGGTGCCCGGGATGCGGGTGGAAAAAATCTGGCTGATTCGGAGTCGGTTGGCTTCACATGGACCTTGCTATGAAGAGGTGGAAGAGGTTTCCTTGGCCGGCCAGCCCTAGGGCTGCCAGCCCATGGGTCCTGGGGCTGAGCGTTTGTTTGATCCTGTTTTTTCTCCGGCTGATGTTGGCCGGGCCTGGGAGGCGGGTGTTTGTGAGGGTGCCCGCGGGAGCCGGCGCGCAGGAGGTGGCGGATATTTTGGTGCGGGCCCAGGTGCTTCGGCGCCCCACACCCCTTCGGATGGCCAGCCGGCTGTTGGGGTTGGACCGCAGGCTCCAGGCGGGCATCTACTCCTTCCGGACCGAGGAGAGTCTATGGCGGGTGCTCCTGGCTTTGTATCGGGGGGAGATGTTTCTTTTGAAGGTCACGGTTCCGGAAGGCTGGCGAGCTACCCAGATCGCGGAACGTCTGGAGAAGATGGGGGTTTGTGAGGCCACCCCCTTTTTGATTCTGGTACGCAAGCTCCGTCTGGAGGGTTTTCTTTTTCCGACCACCTACCATTTCGGCGTGGGGGCCTCCGCGGAAAAGGTGGTGGAGGCGATGCGGGGGGAGTTGGAAAGGAACTGGACCGGCGCCATGCGCCGACGGGCTTTGGAGTTGGGTTGGGGTCTGCGGGAGGCGCTGACCCTGGCCTCCATCATCGAGAGGGAGGCGGTGCTCCGGGAGGAGATGCCGCTCATCTCAGGGGTGTACCACAACCGCTTAAGGATTGCTAAGCCCCTGGAGGCTGACCCGACGGTCCAGTATGCCCTGGGGTACTGGAAGCGGGGGTTGTCCTATGGGGATCTCAAGGTGGAGTCCGGCTACAATACCTACCGTTCTTCCGGACTTCCCCCGGGCCCCATCTGCAGTCCGGGGATCCAGGCTATTCGGGCGGCCCTATGGCCTGCCTCGACGCAAGCCCTCTATTTTGTTGCCGACAACACCGGCGGACATACCTTTCATCGCACCTACCGGGAGCACCTCCAGGCCAAGCAAAGGGCGCAGGAAGAACGGGGGAGACACCGATAGGCCTTTTATGCTATTTTGAATTCAGGTCCGGGGACTTTTGCAAAGTGAAATTGAGGGTCTGTCCAGGGTTTTCTTTAATACCGACAGGGGTCCTGGCCGAGGTTTGCCCTTAGCCCCCGGCCCCCGGGGAACCAGTCCCGTCGGTTCCCCCCAGAGGGTCCCCCTTCCGCTACGGGGTCTGCAGGGCAAATCCTCGGCCACCCCCGGCGGATGTTCTCTAAGGAACCCTGGCCATCCCTCCTAAATAGGTTTGCAAAAGTCCTTTAAGAATTTTGAGAAATAGCGTTTTTTTAGTATTCATATTTTTGCTCTTTCTTTTCGAAAGCGGCTCCGCTTCTGCGGCCGGCCGGTTGGAGGGCCAGTGGAGCTTCGGGGCGCGGGATTTTGTCTCGCACCGTCTGGGGTGGTCGGTGGCTCTCTCCACCTCCTGGATGGTCGGCACGGGCTACGGCGTTTTTGATGGCCCGGAGTTCCCTTCCGCCGTCGGATCGGTCCGGGGAGGATTTCAGAAAACCTTGGAAGACGGCATCTGGCGAGGGAAACTTCTCTACTATCCAAAGACGCGCCGGGCCCAGACCCTGGGTCTGGAGTCGGCGTGGCTCCACGCCTTTGGCGATGAGGAAAACTCTTTTCAGGGCACAGTGGGGCTGAGTTGGATACGGCATTTTCCCAGCTTGAATCAGGGGGGGGCCCAGATTCAAGTGGCGCGCTCTTTCACGCGGGATTTTGCGTTTTCCGGTTCCCTTTCCGGTTTTGTGTATGATCAGAGCCGCGGGCCCAGAGGCCGGGTCCAAACATTTTTTAACCAGAATGACGTCGTTTTTTTGGGAACCCTCGGCGCGGTCACCCGCTTTCCCACCTGGAACTGGGACCTCGGTTTTTCCCGGAGATTGGCGCCTCTCTCGGATTGGGACTTTTTTGTCTCTTACCATGAGTCCCATTTTTCGCAAGTCCCCGGAAGCGCCAATGCGGTTCTGACCGGCTTTCATGGACGGCTTCTGGATCTTCTGGAAGGGGCGGAGTTTACCTTGGCCTATAGTTGGCTAAATCCCGCAGGGGAAGGTTCCCAGAGCCATTACGCATTGTTTTTAAGCTACGGGTGGTGAAGATGAGTCGGAAAACCAGCCGGCTGCATATTAGAAGATACCTTTTGGCGGGGGCGGTGGCGCTCTTGCCGCTGGTGCTGACCGTTATTTTAGTTCGAATTCTCTTCCGTTTCATCCTCGGCATGACCTCTCCGCTTTTGCGTCCCCTGGCCTCTTTGTGGAGCTACCAGGCGGCCCCCTGGCTGGTGGATCTGGCCAGCTTGCTTCTGACGCTCTTTCTGATTTGGCTGTTTGGTTTTTTAGTCACCCATTTTTTCGGCAGTGCGATCCTGCGGGCGATAGAGGCTTTGGTGGCCCGCATCCCCTTTGTGGCGAATTTGTACCGGGCGCTTAAGCAGCTGACCGAAATGTTTTTGGGGGAGGGTGGAAAGAAATTTAGGCGAGTGGTGCTGGTGCAGTGGCCTCGGAAGGATATCTACACCTTCGGCTTTGTCACCTCCGAGGCGGCCGGGGAGGTTCAGGAAAAGACCAAGGGTGACGTATTTCACGTTTTTATTCCCACCACCCCCAACCCCACCTCCGGGTTTCTGGTGCTCATGACGCGAGAGCAGATGATTGCTTTGGACATGACCCCGGATGAGGCGATCAAGTACGTCATCTCCGGCGGGCTGACCCCTCCCTCCGAATGGAAAAAGAAAAAGTAGAGGACCTGGAGCTTCTCTTAGAGGTCGGGCGGTTGCTTTCCTCCAAACTGGAGTTGGAGGAGCTGCTCTACACCGTGATGGAACTGGCTACGAAGCTGGTGGGTGCGGAGACCAGTTCCTTGCTGCTTTTGGATGAAGAAAAGCGCGAGCTTTATTTTGATGTCGCGCTGGGGAGGGCCGGCCGGCAGGTCAAGCCCGTTCGCTTAAAACTGGGGGAGGGGATTGCCGGGTGGGTGGCGCAGAAAGGCATGCCCCTGTTGGTTCCGGATATCTCCAGGGATCCCCGCTGGAGCCCCCAGGCAGACGCCAAAACGGGGTTTCAGACACGCTCCATCTTGGCGGTCCCCATGATCCTGAAGGGGAAGGTGATCGGGGTGTTGGAGGCCATCAACCGCTTGGAGGGAGAGTTTCAAAAAGAGGATCTGCGAAGCCTGGAGTCTTTTGCCTCGCAGGCGGCCGTCTGCATCGAGAATGCGCGTCTGTTCTCCTTTCTGCGGGAGGAGAAGGAGAAACTGGCGCTTCTTTTTCAAGAGATGCAGGAAGGTGTCTTGGTAACGGGACCTGAGTGGAGGGTGGAGTTTGTGAACCCTGCCGCCCAGCAGCTTTTGGGGATTTCCGCGCAGGGGCAGGACCTGAAGACGCTGCTGGCAAGTTTTCATCTCGCCCCACCCCTGGAGGGTTGGGGGAAGATGTCTGGGAGACAGCTAGGCTTTGAGTGCGTTCGCGAAAAGCCCAAGGGCTTCGTCCTGGCGGGCCGGGCCGGGCGGCTTCCTCCCCGGCCTCCCCGGGAGGTTTCCCAAGGCTGGATATTGGTCTTTCGGGACGTCACGGAGGAAAGGCGCCAGGAGCGCTTGAAGCAGGATTTTCTCTCCTTGATCTCTCATAAGTTGAAAACCCCGTTGGTCTCCATTTTGGGATATACGCCTCTTCTTTTGGAGGGGGAGTCTCAACTGAACGCCTTCCAGCGCAAAGCCGTCGGAGCGGTCCATCGCCAGGGCATCAAGTTGTCGAGGCTGGTGGAGAAGCTGTTGGATTTTGTTTTGATGGAGAGCCCATCCGGCTTGACATTGAATCCTTCCCTCTTTCGTTGCCAGGAGTTGGTGGAGGGGGCGCTCAAATCGCTGCGAGGCGACTGGCAGGATCTGCAGGTGGCCATCGAGGTGCTTCCGGAGGTCCAATCCCTGCAGGTGTTTGGAGACCGCACGCTCTTAGGGGAGATGGTGGAACAACTGCTGGAAAATGCGGTCAAGTTCAATCCTAAGGAAAAGAAGCGGGTTTGGATAGGGGGCAGACAGGTTCCGGGCGGCTTGGAACTCTTTGTCCGAGATGACGGCAGCGGCGTGCCTTCCGAAGAGCACTCAAAGATTTTTGAGAAATTTTATCAGAGCGAGGAATATTTCACCGGGCAGGTGGAGGGTTGGGGCTTGGGGCTGACCTTAGCTCAAAAGATCGCCGAGGAACACGGCGGCAGGGTCACTTTACAGTCCCAGATGGGGCAGGGCAGCACCTTTTCCGTTTTTCTTCCTTATGAACAATCTGCACCCTGAGATCTGGAAGCCCTTTTTAGAGTATGGCCTCTACTCGGAGCTTTATTTTGAAAGCTCCAGGCATTTTTCCATTCACTGGGAGGACTCTCGACCAGAGGAGATCCTCAGCGGTTGCGATGCGGGGGTCGGGCTTCGCTACCTGGATCGGGAAAGCGGCCAGGACGGGACTTTTATGAGGACCTATTTTGGAAGCGTTCCAGGCAGAGATCCGGAACAGGTGCGCAGGCTGAGTCGGGATCTGGTCCGGCCCCTCTCGCCCCGGTCCCTTTCCGGGCTGTGTTGGAGCCGGCGCACCGGCAGCCATCCGGTTGAGTCCCGCGCGGAAGAGGTTCCCATAGAGCAGAAGCTGGAGGTGCTTGCCTGGTTGGACGGCAAGATTCGCGAGGC
Source organism: Elusimicrobiota bacterium (assembly GCA_016204975.1). GTDB lineage: Bacteria > Elusimicrobiota > Elusimicrobia > JACQJP01 > JACQJP01 > JACQJP01. The sequence goes on along the minus strand of JACQJP010000024.1, from coordinate 10,534 downwards.
CACGCCGGAGGTTCGCCAGGTCAGCTTAAGCTACGGAGAAAGGCAGAAGGAGTTTACCGTTTTAAATTCTGAAGGCGTTTTTTGGCTGGAGCGGCGCCCATCGGTGGTTTTTGGGATCAGTGTGGTGGTGGAAAAAGATGCCGTTTTGCAGACAGGTCGGGAGGTGCTGGGCGCGGTGGGTGGTTTTGAGTTTTTATCACGGCCTAAGCTCTGGGAAGCCGCTGCTGGGGCCGCCCGGAGGGCGCGGGAGAAGCTTTCGGCTCCGGTGGCAAAGGCCGGCGAGATGCCGGTGGTCATTTCCAGCGCCGCAGGGGGAACGCTCATCCATGAGGCCATCGGACATTCCCTGGAGGCGGACCACGTGTTGGAGGGGACCTCTCCCGCTTACCGGGGGGCGATCGGCCGAGCTGTGGCTGCGGAAAATATCACCGTGCTGGATGATCCCACCTTGCCGGGCTTTCGGGGAAGCTTCTTGTTCGATGACGAGGGTCTCCAGGCCCGTCCCACCCCCTTGGTAGAGAGGGGAATCCTGAAGGATTATTTGTTTGATCGCCTGACGGCCTACCGCCAGGACCGCCCCAGCAACGGCCATGGCCGGAGGGAATCCTACCGCTGCCTGCCGATTCCACGCATGTCCAATCTCTACATCGCACCGGGGCAGGAGGACCCGGCGGCCATTTTGCGTTCTTTAAAGCGGGGACTCTGGGTGACACGCATGGGAGGGGGGCAGGTCAATACTGCGACCGGAGAATTTCTTTTTGAGGTGGAGGACGGCTTTTGGGTCGAAGGGGGGGAGGTTCGCCATCGGGTGCGGGATGCGAATCTGATGGGGTGCGGCCCTGAGGTCCTCAAGTCCATTGACCTGTTGGGGAAGGATTTGGGGTGGTCCATCGGCACCTGCGGGAAGGAGGGGCAAGGGGTGGCTGTAGCGGACGGTATTCCCACCCTGCGAATCTCCAAGGTATTGGTCGGCGGCAGATAATTTATTTTAATAAAAGTGAATCGCCGGGAGGCGGATCGGCGCCCGGCAAAAGTCCGAAAAGAAGGGAAGCAGAGCCTTGATTTTCGGCATCGCGGCCTCTGCGGCTTGCTCTCCCACCTCCAGCAGTTCCTTTCCTCGGTGAAATTGGGTCCAGTCAAAGCCGGTGAGGTTCGGCCGGATGAGCACATCGGCGACCTCGGTGCGGGACTGGGCGATTCCGTACTGCATGGTGTAGATCATGTTGAACAGAACGTGGCCGAGGTGGGGCGTGCGCAGCAGGAAGGAGGAGGGGAGCGGGAAGGTCCTTCTTTCGGAAGGGGGTCGGGTCAGGTTGACTGCCAGGATGACGTCCGCTCCCAGCTTGGAGGCGACGCTGGTGGGGACCGGGTTGACCAAACCCCCGTCGCAGAGAAACCTCCTGCGGTAGTAGAAGGGGCTAAACAAAATCGGGATAGTGCAGCTGGCTCGCACCGCCTCCACGACCCGTCCTTCCGACAGAACCACCTCTTCCCCGGTCAGGATGTCCGTAGTCACGCAGGCGAAGGGGAGTTCGAGATCCTGAAACTCCTTGTATCCCAGGTACCTGCGGAAAAAGCGGGTTAGGAGACTGCCGGCCATGATTCCGGAACGAGGCAGGGTCAGGTCCGCCAGGATACTTTCCCAGACGCGCCTTTTGGTGAGAGATATGGCGATTTCCTCGATCTCCAGAGAGGTGCGGCCACAAGCATAGAGGGCTCCGACGGCGGCCCCCATGGAGGTACCGGCCACGATGTCCGGAAAGATGTGTTCCTTTTCTAAAACCTTCAGCACCCCTGCCAAGCTGTGTCCCAAGGCGGCCCCAGAACCCATCACCAAGCCTATCCGCAGGTGGGCCAGGGTGCGTGCGATGTGGTCGATTGCCCGTTGGGTTTTTGGGTACTTCAGGAGGGTCTTAAAGAGCGAGGAATTGTATCGGAGGGCCTCCTGAAGCGACTGCGGCCACGGCAGGCGGTGCCGCAAGTCGGCAATCCACATCGGCGCTGGTCCCGGTTCCTCTTCAATCGAGATCTGCAGCGGTTCCTTACGTGGGGACCACAGGGTTCCCATTTTTTCCTTTGCCTGGGCTGTGCGCTGGGGGTGGCGGCTGGAGGAAACCAGCACGATGCGATCTGCCGCCTCCAGGATAGTTTTCTCCAGGGCATCGAGCGTTCCCGGAAGGCTGATGAGTGTGAAATCGAAGAGGTCCCGCAGGAGGTTTAAGAGCGGAAAGATACGAGGGATCCTGGCCTCTTCGAACTGGGCGGGACTGAGGGAGAGAACCCCCAGTCCGGAGGGGTGGATCTGGGCCCAAGATTTGATCCACTCCGGGTCCCGAAGCTCCACCTCGGAGAGTTTGGGATGGGGGGGGTGGGCGGCGCTTAGGGAGAGGAGTTTTGCGGTTTCTCCCGGCGGGGAGTCCAAGTCCAATAAAATCACTCTGCGGCGAGCTTGCTCGACCAGGCTGACGGCCAGTCCGGCTATGACTAGATTTTTCTCTTCCTTGGGGACAGGAGCGAGCAGGGCGATACTCTGGGATTGAGGGGGATTTTTTTCGCCCATGGAGCCCGCCTGAAAGGCATGCAGAAGCCTTCTGGACAAGAGGCGCGAGAGGTGCAGGGTGAGCTCGGGGTTTTCTTTGAGGACCCGGTCAAGGTCCTTCTTGCTTAGAGTGAGAAACTCCGCGTCCGTTTCAAGTTCAGCGGTTGCGGGGCGGGACTCCTCGGTCAGGAGGCTCATCTCTCCCAGAATGTCTCCGCGGCCCAGGTGTGCGAGAAGGCGGGGTTTGGGATCTCCCGCCGCAGAAACCCGCACCTGCCCTGAGACGATCAGATAAAAGGTGTCGGCGGGATCTCCTTGGTGATATAGGATGGATTCCTTCGGCAGGGAGAGGTGGAGGAACTTCAGGGCGATGGTCTGTAGGTGTTTTTTGTCTAGATCCGCGAAGAGGCGGTGTTTTCTTAAAAAGGGTTCCCAGATGGGAAGTTCTCGCAGATCCATTGGCCGTCCCTCACGCCTTCATTGTGATCGGGTCCTTTTGGTATAATGAGGCCGGCGATTCCGCTTCTTTTTGAATTCATAGGCCAGAAGGGCGATGGCGGTTTTTGAGTCGCGGATCTTTCCCTCGAAAACCCAGCGTAGCGCCAGCAGATAGGGGACTTGGACCGGTTGGAGAAACTCGTCCTCGTCCGGCTGGGGTGCACTCGCGCCCTTCACGGTGTTGCGGCGCAGGCCCTGTGCAAAGTATAGGTGAAGGATTTCATTGGAAAAGGCCGGGGTCGGCCAGTAGGAGAGCAGGGGCTTCATTTTACGGGCGATGACTCCGGCCTCCTCCGCCAATTCCCGGGCGGCGCAGGTCCGGAGGGACTCCCCCGGATCCAGTTTTCCGGCCGGGATCTCGTAGGTGATCCGCCGGACGGGATATCGGTACTGCCGGACCAGGAGAATTTTGTGGGGACTCAGAAAGGGGAGGACTGCGACCGCACCGGGATGCCCTAGGTACTCACGAACGGCGCGTTTGCCGTTTGGAAGCCGTATCTGGTCCGCATAGAAGTCTACGGTACCGTGGTAGAGGCGCATCCGGCGCAGCTGTTTTTCTATCACCCCTTCATTATAGATGAAAAAAACAGATTTCGTCCACCTGCACGCCCATTCGGAGTATTCTCTCTTAGATGGCGCTGTGCGCCTGGCGGATGACCGAGGCAAACCCTCTGAATTTCTGAAGGCCATGGCCTCCTGGGGCATGCCGGCGCTGGCCCTGACCGACCATGGCAACCTATTCGGAGCCATTGAGTTTTATGAAAACGCCACAGCGGTGGGACTCCGACCCATCCTGGGTTGTGAGGCTTACCTCGCCTCCGGTTCTCGGTTGGACCGGGGAGCCCGGGCAGCCAACTCCATTTTTCATCTGACTCTGCTGAGCCAGGACTTCGAAGGCTATCAGAATTTGATGGCCCTGGTCTCCCGCGCTTACCTGGAGGGCTTCTATTACAAGCCTCGCATGGATAAGGAACTGCTGGGCCGGCACCGCCGGGGACTGGTGGCTCTGTCGGGATGTTTGAACGGCGAGATTCCCCAGGCCTTGTCGGTCGGGGATTTGGATAAGGCGGTGCGCCTGGCGGGGGAATACGGGGAGCTTTTTGGCAAGGGCAATTTCTATCTGGAGCTGATGGACCATGGTATGAAGTCCCAAAAACAGGTCCTGGAAGGTCTTCTGGAGGTGGCTAGGAAAACCGGCCTGCCCACAGTGGCCACCAATGACTGCCATTACTTCCGGAAAGAGGACGCGGAGGCTCATGATATCCTGCTTTGCATCGGAACGGGCAAACGTCTGGAGGAAGAAAATCGCCTGCGTTATGAGACCCCGGAGTTTTACTACAAGTCCCCTGCCGAGATGCTGAAAACTTTTTCCTTCTGCCCTGAGGCGTTGGAGTCGACGGTGGAGATTGCGGAGCGTTGTCGTTTGGAGATCCCGTTGGATCAGCTGCTCCTGCCGCATTACGAGGTGCCGGCAGGGTATACGGCGGAGGGCTACTTAGAGGAGCTTTGCTGGAAAGGGCTGCGGCTTCGACTGGGTTCTCGGGATCAGGGACCCTATCCGGAGCGCCTGCGGTATGAGTTGGAGATTCTGCGGCGGATGGGTTTCTCCAGCTACTTTTTAATCGTCTGGGACTTTATCCGGTATGCCCGGGAGCAGGGGATCCCGGTGGGGCCGGGCCGCGGCAGCGGGGCCGGCTCTTTGGTGGCTTATGTTTTGGAAATCACCGATGTGGATCCCATCGCCCATAGGCTGCTCTTTGAGCGGTTTTTGAATCCTGAGCGGCGAAGCATGCCGGATTTGGACATTGACTTCTCCGATGCGGGAAGGGATCGGGTCATCGAGTACGTGCGCAACAAGTATGGCCTTGCCAATGTCGCCCAGATCATCACCTTTGGTTCCATGCATGCGCGCCTGGTGGTGCGCGACGTGGGCAGGGTCTTGGGCATCCCTCTTCCGGTTGTGGATCGGCTGGCCAAATTGGTGCCTCCCGGCGTGACGTTGCATCAAGCCCTGCAAAATATAGAGGAACTTAAAGGGGCCCAGCGCTCGGACCCCCAGATCCGCCGGCTTTTCGATATCTCCCGGAGGTTGGAAGGCCTGAAGAGACATACCGGAGTCCACGCCGCAGGCACAGTCATCACCCGCCAGGAGGTGGTGCGCTACTCCCCATTGGCCAAAAGCCCAAACAGCGAGGTGGTGACCACCCAATATAACGACGAATCGCTATTGAAGCTTGGGCTCTTGAAGATTGATTTTTTGGGATTGCGCACCCTGACCATTCTGTCCAACGCGGTGGAGGGCATCCGCCGTTTTGAAGGCCGTCCCGATTTCGACTTCAAGCAGGTGGGATGGGAGGATCCAAAAACCTATGAGCTTTTGTGTCAGGCGAAAACTTTCGGAGTGTTCCAATTGGAGAGCCCCGGCATGCGGGACCTGCTTCGGCGCCTAAAACCCGGCTCCTTTCAGGATGTGGTGGCGCTGATCGCGCTTTACCGTCCGGGCCCCATGGGAAGCGGCATGTTGGATGAGTTTGTTTTACGTAAGCACGATCCCAGCCGGATCCGGTATGACCATCCGCAACTGGAACCCATTTTGAAAGAAACCTATGGGACCTTGGTATTCCAGGAGCAAGTGATGGAGATTGCCCAAAGGCTGGCCGGCTTTGCGCCTGGGCAGGCGGATGTGCTGCGCAAGGCGATGGGGAAGAAAATCCCCGAAGAGTTGGAGCAAACTCGCAGCGCTTTTGTGGAAGGGTGCGCCGCAAAAAAAATTTTCCCGAAGCTGGCTAATAAAATCTTCGATTCCATGGTCACTTTCGGAGGCTATGGCTTTAATAAGTGCGTAGTGGGGGCGACGCAGATCATGGATGCAAAAACGGGGTATCCATGGACTGTACGCCAACTTTATACTACGGGGAACAAGATTCACGTTTGGTCTTTGACAAATAGGGGAAAATGCGTCCCTAGACTTATCGGCAGGGTATGGTCCAATGGATGCAAACCCGTCTACAAGCTTTGCACAGCCCTAGGCAAGGAAATCCGCGTGACGGATAACCATCCTTTTTACACCTTCCACGGATGGCGTGCGCTTAGAGATTTGAAACCCGGAGACCGCATTGCGGCACCGCGCATGTTGCCTTCCACCAGTATCTCCCACTGGCCACATCACCAACTGGCGCTTCTAGGATGGGTTCTCTCTGAAGGAAACACCTGCCACCCGGCTGGATTCTATGTTTATACAACTAATCCGGATCAGGCCGAAGATATGATCAGCGCAGTGCAGAAATTTAAGCATACGGCTACCACAACACGCCGGCGCCGGGGCCTATTTGAGATTTATGTTCGCGCCGACACAACGCGGGACGGACAATTTCGGAGGGGGAGATCCCCTTGGAATAAAGGGTTGAGTGCTGAATCCCAGAAAACATATCAGGGAACTCGCGAGGTGTCTGGAGCCAGGGAATGGTTGGATTCTCTCGGTCTTTCCTGGCACAAGGCTACGGCAAAATTCATTCCTCCCGTGCTTTTTGAACTTTTCACAGAGGATCTGGCTATTTTTTTGGGTCGCCTGTGGTCCGGGGATGGATTCCTGATTTCCCAGAGCAACACTGTGCCTTTTTATGCAACTTCCTCGCCCCGTATGGCTCGTGACCTCCAGGACATCCTCCTAAGACTTGGAATGGTAAGCCGTATTGCCAGAAAAACATACCCGTACCGAGCTGGTTTCAAGAAGGGTTTTGCGGTTTACCTGATCGGCCGCGAATCCATAGAAGCTTTTCTAAGGAAGGTAGGTCCGCATCTTGTGGGCAGGCAAAAACAGCTGCAAAGCCTTCAGGCGCGTCTGAGTCGCGTCAAACGCAATCTTACAAGCAAAGATACCGTCCCGGTTGCCATCCGGGCACTGGTCCGAAGCGAAAAGGTGGCTGCGGGGCTTACTTGGAAGGGTATAGAGAGCAAGACGGGTATCTGTGTTTCAGAGTTTAGCCGGTGCGTGGGCAACAAAAAGGGTTTTCGGCGCTGGACGCTTCGTATTCTAGCGGACCACTTTGCCTCACCGGAGCTACGACAGCATGTGGAATCTGACATTTACTGGGATACTGTCTCAAGGATTGAAAGAGAGGGAGTGGAAGAGACATACGATCTAGAAGTTCCCAACACCCACAATTTTCTGGCCGATGGTCTCTTTGTTCACAACAGCCACGCCACCGCCTACGGCGTCTTAGCCTATCAAACGGCTTATCTCAAGGCCAATTTTCCGCTGCAGTATATGGCGGCGCTTTTGACCAGTGAAATCGGCCGCTCCGCTGTGGCGGTGGAGGGCAAGGAAAATAAAATGGTCACCTACCTGCAGGAGGCGGCCGCGATGGGCATTCCCGTCTTTCCGCCGGAGGTTCAAAAATCGGAGGGGACTTTTCAGATCGAGACGCAGGAGTCCGGCGTGCGTGGCATCCGGTTCGGGCTTTTGGGGATTAAAAACGTGGGGGAGGCTGCGGTAGACACAATTCTCCAGAGTCGGCGGGTTCAGGGCCCCTTCCGGTCTCTTGCCGATTTGTGTGCCCGGATTGATACCCGCCAGGCCAACAAGAAGGTTTTGGAGTCTTTGATCTGTGCGGGGGCGTTGGACTCTTTGGGCAGCGGGGAAAAGCCCCAGGTGAGGGGGAGGTTGTTGAAGGAATTGAGCCTCACCTTGGCCCGCACTTCCCGATATCTGCAGGAGATGCGCCGGGGCCAGGGCATGCTCTTTGCCCCCACCCCCTCCGATGGGGCGTCGGAGGGCGTGCCGGATCACGGCGCAGTCCCGCTTTCAGAGCATGATCTCTTGAAGGGGGAGAGGGAGGTTCTGGGTTTTTATCTTTCCGGGCATCCTCTGGCTCGTTGCCGCAAAGGATTGAAGCTGCTGGCGAGTTGCTCCATAGGGGAGCTTCCCAAACAACAGGATGCTCGCGTGCGCTTGGCGGGAATGATCGTCAGCGTCCGCAGGTTGATCAGCAAGAAAAGAAGAGAGCCCTGGGCTCGTTTTCGCCTGGAGGACATGACCGGAGAGGTGGAGGTCTTGGTGTTTCCCAAAAGCTATGCCCAGGGCTTGTCGCGGCACCTGCAGCCCCACGCCTTTGTGACCGTGGCGGGCCGGGTGCAGGGGCGCGGCGAGCAGGGTTCTGGGGACCCGCTCTTAATCAGGGAGTGGGAGGTGGTGGCGGAGGAAATCCTTCCTTTGGAGCGGGCACTGGACCGGTGCTCCCGTGAGGTGACGGTGACCTTGGAAAACCGGAGCTTGGAGAGCGATCTCCTGCAGAAGGTGCGTGCGATTTTGGAGCGCTATCCGGGCAGCGCTCCCTTTTCCCTGAGGGTTCCCACCCGCCAGCGGGGATTTGTATTGATTGATACCGGCCTGACCGTTGGGATTCGGTCCAGCCTCTTGGAGGAACTGGACCAGGTGTTGGGAGAAAATACATGGGAGATCGCAAACGCATCCTGATTGCGGAGGATGATCCGGAGCTGTTGGAGGTTTTAGAGATTTTTTTAACCCGCCTGGGATATGAGGTGGTGAAGGCCAGGGATGGCCGGGAGGCTCTGGCGGCGGTTCAGGCCCAAGCGGTGGATTTGATGATCTTGGATGTGATGATGCCCTACCTGGATGGGTACCATGTGGCCCGCGAGGTTTCCTCCAAGATGCCCGGCCGGGTTCCCCCGATACTGATTTTAACCAGCCGAGATGTGGAGCGCGAGCGGAATGTGGTAAGATTGTCAGGCGCGGATGCGGTGGTTCAGAAGCCTTTTGAGATGGAGGATTTGCGCAGGGAAATCGAGAATTTGTTGAATCGTAAGGGGGCCTAGGGGTATGCGAACGTACTGCCCAGTTGTGGTATTTTGGGTTTTCGGAATTTCGGCTGTTTTATGGGCCCAACCGGCGCCCTCCACCGTGCCGGATGCCCCCGATGTGCTGGAGGGGCTTGTGAAGCAGGCCCGAAGCGGGGACCCCACCCAGAGGCGTTTGGCCCTGCAGGAGTTGGGGCAGCGCCGGGATCCACGGGCCCTGCCGGTGCTTCGCCAGGCCTTGGGAGATAAAAAGAATCCCTTGGTGCGTTCCGCCGCGTTGGATGCGTTGGGGATTTTCAGGGATCGAGACTCGGCAAAGCAGGTGGCGGAGCTTCTCCTGGAGGATCCGGAGCCTTCGGTCCGCCAAAGTGCGGCGATCGCTTTGACCTACCTTCAGGATATACGGACCACCCCCTCTCTTCTGGAGGCCCTCCGGAAGGAGTCCTCTACAGGGGTCCGGTATGCGGTGGTGCGGGCGCTGAGTGTCTTGAGGGCGCCGGAGGCGGTGGAGCCTCTGTGCGCAGAGGCCGCCTCAAAGGACGCTGGAATGCAGCGCTCCGCCCTGGCGGCCCTTTCCCGGATGGGGCTTCCGGGGGCGCAGGAGTGCGTGGTCGAGGCTTTGGGGGAGGCAAATCCTGCGGTGCGGCTGGAGGCTATTCGAGCGGTTGGAGCCCTGGGGGCCCGTTCGGCACGGGGGGCCTTGAAGAAGATTGCAGATGAGTCGTCGGAGCCCCTCCAGAACCGCTTGGAGGCGGCCTGGGCCCTGGCCCTTTTGGAAGATTCTTCCGGGGCCTCTTTGGCCCGGCAGAATCTGGAGGATTCCTCCTCAGAGGTTCGCCGCGTGGCGATTCAGATTTTAGCGGAGGTTGGGGAGAGGAAGGATTTGGAGACTCTGCGGCGCCTGCGCAAATCGGAAGAGGCGCCCTCCATCCGTCAGATTCTGGATTTTGCGATTCAGAAACTGGGCATGCGTTTTGAGCGCAAGCAGCCGCAATGAAGAAAGCCCCGCCCCGTCTGTGGTGGACTTTATGCTGTTTGGTCATCTGCGTGCCTGCAGTGAAAGGTCAGAAAAGGGATGTGGCCTTTTCTCGCGTCCTCCAGCCGGAGACGGATTTGGTGGATATTCCCACCGCGGGGATACTGGATTATGGGAGCGTCGGCACCCGCGTTCGGTTTTTTTCAGAGGGAGGGACCTTGGGATATCTTTCTTTTGGGGTGCTCCAGAGGCTCAATATCGGAGCTTCTTTGAACGTGGATCGCTTTATCGGCAATGTGGGAGCCGTGGATGTGCAGCGTCCGGAGATTCAACTGAGGCTTCGCTTCTACGATGGAAGTCGCTTCCTCCCCGCGTTGGCTCTTGGGTTCGACAGCCAGGGCTACCTCTTTGATTCCAGGCGAACGGAGGATTATCTGCAGAAGGAGCACGGCCTGTATTTGGTGGCTTCCCGGGAGATCGGTCTTCCGGGGCTGCAAGGACATGCGGGAGGCAACATCGCAGATTTCGACAACGATTTTCTAGCCGCTTTTTTTGGCGTGAGCTACTGGGTGGAGGATGTGTTTTCCCTGATGGCCGAGTGGGACAATCTGCGCGGGGTGGCGGAGAGCCGCGTCAATGCCGGCGCCCGTTTTTATGTGACCCCCTTTTTCAATTTTGATTTTGCGGTCCGGGGGATCGGTCGC
>JACQJP010000002.1 GCA_016204975.1 Elusimicrobiota bacterium | reverse complement strand
GCAGAGAGTTTTTTAGACAGGTTGTGGAGATAGAAGGCAAACTGAGGAAGGTTTCGCCAAACGTTGATGTAGCTGTGGTGAAGATATTCCATGGCCGAGGCAATCTGGAAGAAGCCGATAAGAAGCCCGGCGGCAGCGGAGGCGGTGAAGTGAAAAATCATTCGGAGGCTTTCTTTAAGGGTGTACTTTTGCTCTTTCCAGAGCCTCAGGAGGAAAAAGGCTCCCGTAGCAAAATACATCCGAAACGCGGTTTCAAAATGCCCGGCCAGGAGGGGGTGGAGGACCACCCAGGGGAGCAGCAGCAGGGCTTTTCTGGATCGCGTGTTGAGGTAGGTGTCGGCCAGTAGGATCATCGCCGGGGCAAGAACCGAGGCTTCGGCGCTGGGGTAGAGCCGGAGCGGCAAAATCAAGAAGCTCATGGAGTAGACGCTTCCGGCGAAGACGCAGAGCCAGTGGGGAAGGTCCCAAGCGCGGGCGAGGAGATAAACGCAGGCCCAGGCGAGATAAAGCCATAGAAAGAGGGTGGGCAGCCAAAGATAGGGAAAGATTTTTTCCGGAAGAATAAAAAACGGAAGGCGCGAGGGCGAAAAGATACAGGAGTGTTGTCTGGCGATAAAAGGGATCCCCCCGCCGGCGAAGGGGCTCCAGGTGGGAAGGAATCCGTTTTTTAGGCTTCTGGAAGCGATGTAGAACGCGGGGATAATCTGATAGTTGGGCTCGCCGACCCCGGCCAGCCCCTGCTGGGGATCGATCCGCATAGGATCGAAGACCCAAACTCCGGTGGTGAAAAGTGGAATGTGGAGGTAGAGGACCAGGAAAACAGCCTGCAAGGCGCTTCCACGCAGGAAATCCCGCCAAGGGCGCTTTTCGCCGGCAATCCCAGCAGATTCATCCTGCTGATCATGCTTTTTCATAAACCTCTACCGGATTTTTGCAAAATGGAATTGGGGTCCTGTCCAGGGTTGCCTTTCGAAAAACGCTCGCCATTTGCGAGGCTCGCTCCCGAGTTTGGCTTGGCTCTCGCTTCGCTCGTAGCCCAGGGCCAAGCCAAACAGGGTTTTCTCCAGGCATTCCCTGGCCACCCCCCCTATATATTTGCAAAAGTCCAGCCTCTACTTTATTTTAGCTTTTTCCATCCCTCTTACAGGCAAGAGAGGGAGGTCCGGTTTGCCTGAGGGTGTTGTTTCTGTTAAAATGCCGCCACAAGTGCCTGCGTCTCAGAGTCCACAAGTTCTCCAACCGAAAATTTCCCTGGCCGTCCTCTGTTACCGCACCGAGGATGCAGTCATCCCCTTTGTGGAGAAGATGCACGCCATCCTATCGGATTACAATTTTCCCTGGGAGCTCGTTTTAGTCGCCAACTACTTACAAGGCATTCCGGATCGCACCCCGGAGGTGGTCGCAAATCTCTGCGAGAGGCTCCCCCATATTCGTCACATCGCGCTGGAGAAGAAGGGGATGATGGGGTGGGATATGCGCACCGGGCTGGAGGCATGCCGGGGAGAGTATCTCGGAGTCGTGGACGGGGACGGCCAGTTTCCCCATGAAGCCATCAATGCCTGCATCGGCCGCCTGCTCCACGATGAGGTGGATCTGGTAAAGACCTACCGTGTGCTCCGAGGAGACGGGTGGCTGCGCCGGTTTCTCTCTTTCCACTATAACCTTTTTTTTCGGATTCTCTTCCCGCAACAACGCTTCTTTGATATCAACTCCAAACCCAAGTTCATCCGGCGCTCCGCCTACCGGATGCTGAATCTGTGCAGCGACGGCTGGTTCATCGATGCCGAGATCATGATTGCGGCGGCGCGTCTTGGCTTGCGGGTGGCCGAGATTCCCATCCACTTCAACGAGCTTCGGGGGCGCCACTCCTTTGTGCGCTTGGGAGCCATCCTGGAGTTCCTAAAGAACCTGTGGGAGTATCGCTTCGGTAGCCAAAGGGCGTGAACATCCTGATCACCGGGGCGAGCTCCGAGCTGGGCTGCCGCCTCTACCGTCAATTAAAATCTTCCTCCCGCCTGGCCGGCGCCTCTTATATTCTGCTGCAGCACAGAAACCCCGTGGAGGCCGCTGCCGGGGACCAGGTGGTGACGGGGTCGCTGGGGAACCTGCCGCCTCTTCCCACTATCCAGATGGTTCTCCATCTGGCTGCGGCCACTCACGCCAGGAAACCCCAGACCTATTTCGAGATCAATGCGGAAGGAACGGCCAACCTATTGCGGGCACTGGACCGCACCCAGCTCAAGCACTTCATCTATGTGAGCACCCGTTGTCTGGGGCGCACGGGCGGCGGCTACAGCCACTCCAAACATCTGGCGGAGAAATGGGTGCGCCGCAGCGGCGTCCCATGGACCATCTTTCGACCCGCCGAAGTCGTCGGGGAGAGGCGAGGCCGCGGGATCACCCAATGGATCACCTGGGCGAGGCACTGGGGAATCTTCCCTGTCCTGCTGACCTTGCGCAGGGTGACCCTGGCCCCGGTGGGCATCGAGGACGTCGCGGAGGCCATCGCGCGCTGCGCGTTGAATCTTCAGTGCCTAAAAAAAACCTATACCCTGGCCGGTCCCCGGGGATATACCCCCTATGAGCTGTGGCGCTCTTTAAGGAAGGTTCTGCCTGGAACCTGGCCGATTCCCGTACCCCTGGGATTGGTCAAGGGGATCTGCCGCTTAAACAGCGTGTGGCCTTTTTTTCCTTATGTCATGCCGGATCAGGTGGGCCGATTGACGATGGCCAAGGAAGAGGACTCCCGGGAAGCGGTGCGGGACCTGGGATTCCGGCAACGCCCCTTCGAGGAACTGCTCCATGGCGCCCGCTGACTTCGACGAAGCAAGCAGTCACTATGAAGAGATGGTGGATGAGGCAGTGGCTGCCCTTGGAGGCGAATCTTCAGATTACTACCTCCGCCTCAAAGCGGATGAGATCGTTCGTCACCTCAGGCGGCTAGGGAAAGATCCCGCCGAACGGGAGGCTCTCGATGTCGGCTGCGGCACCGGTCGCATCGTGGAGCTGCTCTCTGAAAGCTTCCGAAGGGTCCAAGGGGTGGAGCCCTCCGCTGGAATGCTGGCCCGTGCGCAGGAGCGCCCCTTGCCCCGGGACACTTTTCACCGGGGCCAGGCCGAAAAGCTCCCCTTTCCGGAGGCAAGCTTCGATCTCGTCCTCTCCACCTGCATCTTTCACCATTCCTCCCAGGATCATCACCTGGCGATGCTGCACGAGATGCGCCGGGTGCTGAGACCCGGGGGCTGGATTTTTATCTTTGAGCACAATCCGTGGAACCCCCTGACCCGGTGGGTGGTCTCCCACTGTCCGCTGGATGCCGGCGTCACCCTGTACAGCGCGCTACAGATCCGGCGCGCCTATCGCCTAGCAGGCTTTCAAACTCCCCAGGTGCGCTTCATCGCGTTTTTTCCAAAATTCCTCAAGGTGTTTCGGCGGTTGGAGCCGGCTCTCTCCTGGCTTCCTTTCGGCGGGCAGTACTATCTCTGCGGCCGCAAACCTTTCTGATGGGTGAGCGCAAAAGCAGCCAGCGCAATCACCAAGGCCATGAGGGGGAGGCGAAAACGAATGCTGGAGTGAAACAGCATGTGCGCCAAGGTTTCGTTGGCGATAAACAGGAAAATAAAAGCCGTAGGATCCCAACGTGCTAGAAGAAAGCAGCCCAGAACCGCCAAGGGAATCAAAAGCCCATCGGAAAGGAGACTGATCCATTTCAGTTGGACATAGGAGAGGGTCGTCCACTCAAAATCTCTGTTCGGCGGGTAAAACCGCCAGAATTTAATGAACTTCTGGATGCGGGTTTTTAAAAATGACCGGGGATGTTGAGAAATCCACTGGATTCCCGCCCGGTAGTAGAGGGCCGAGCTTTTTTCAGGGGGAAGGGCTGCCGCCTTTTGAATGACGGGATCTGTGGCGAGGACCCGATGTTCCCCCTCCTTTCCAAATTGATCCTGGGGAGTCACCAAATTGAGATAGAAGTGCCCGGCCGCGGAAGGTGTGGTAAGCATCCAAAACCCGAAGGTGAGCCGGTTTCTTAAGACCCAGGGGGAGTAGGTCAGCGAAAAAAACAGAAGATACAGGCCGGCCTGCTTCCAGTTTTTGGATATCCATAAAATCGCCAGGAAGCTCCATCCCGCGAATGGAAGGGCGGTGGCCTTGCACAAAGCGGTTATACCGGTGAGCGCGCCGCCCAGGCAGGCTGAGAGGCTGCCTTGAGTTTTCAGGTATCTCCATAAAGAATAGAGGGTGGCCAGGCTCAGCAGGGAAAGAAGGGTTTCCCGGTAGGGGTGCAGGGCATAGTAGATGTAATAGGGATAGAGACAGCCGATCCCCAGGGCGATTTTTGCCGTTTTGGAGCCGAAGAGTTCTTTGGAAAAACGGTAGAGGAGAAAGCAGGTCAAAAGATTGATGAGGTTCAGGGAGAGCGCCACGCTCCAGCGGCTTTCCCCGAAAAGGAAAAATACCAAGGCGAGAAAGATGGGATAGGCGGGTTCCCGAACCAGATCGGGTTGCCCCACTATGACGGAGTATTCCCAGTGACGCAGGAGGTTGTGGGCCAGCGAGGCGTAGGTGTCGATATTGAGCGAATAGGGCGCACCGGATTGAAAGTAGTAAAGGGCGTAGGCCAGGCGCGCCAGAAACCCGATTCCCAAAAGAGCTCCGACAAGGATTTTCTCTTTGGCCAGGAACCTCACCCCACCACCTCTACGACTGCAGCTTGTAAAGAATTTTTTTCTTGAGCTGCCTACCGATGGAATCCGTTTTTGCGAGAAGGCGTCCGGGGTTTCCCACCACCACGCTGTGGGGCCCGACGTTGCGGGTAACCACGGCCCCAGCCCCAATCAGGCTGCCCCGTCCGATGCGCACATAGGGGAGGATCGTGGCGTTGACCCCCACCTGGACTCCTTTTTCCAGAACGGGCCCCCGCATGAGCTTGGCCGAGAGCTTGCGCCCGGGATAGAGGTCGTTGGCGATGGTCACCCCCGGGGCCAGAAAGACGGCATCCCCAAGCCGGGTGTACTGGGCGATGTAAACGTTGCAGTGAACCTTGACGTTTTTCCCGATGCGGCACCCATAGTCCATCGTGGAGTTGTTCCAGATCTGAAAGTTTTCTCCGATCGAGTTCTGTTCCCGGATGACGACGTGATGGCCGGTCTCTAAGTTTTTGCCGATCCGGGATCCCTCGTAGATCACCGTTCCCGACCGCAGATAGGCCCCGGAGCCCAGGCGCAGGGGAAGTCTCTTTTTCAAACGAGGCGAGGGATACCCGATCAGGACGTCGGCATCTCGGTATTTAATTTTTTTCATCCTCTGCGGGGATTTAGACACGCCGCTCGCCCTCCGCTGTTGCGAAAAGGTAACGGAAAAGGTCCCGAAGTGCGGGGAGGATGGTGCGCGCTTTCAAGACGGTGGAGGCACCCCCCGTCCGTGGGCGGTGGGAGATGGGAATCTCGGTCCAGGAAAAGCCCGCCCGAGCCGCCTTGAGCAGCAGCTCTGCGTGGAGGAAGGCGCTGTCGGCCGAAAATTGAATAGCGCGTATGACCTCGCGCTTGACCAGCACGACGCTGTCCACATCACGCACGCGCCGGCCCAGGAGCAGGCTGATGAGGAGATTGTATCCGTGAGAAAGGACCGTTCGGAGCCACGCATCCCGACGCTCCTCGCGCCGGCCCAAGATGAGATCGAAGGTGCCCAATGCCGGAAGGAGCCGGTCCAGCTCCTCCGGGGCGATCTGGGCGTCGCCGGGGATGAAAAAGATAGCTTCCTTGGATGGAATTTGAAAGACCTCCTTCAGGGTCGCCCCGAAGCCCAGATTGACCTCATGGCGCCGGACGCAAAGCCGCGAGTCCTCGCGCGCGAGGCGCTCCAAGATGGCTGGGGTGGCATCCCGGCTCCCGTCGTCAATCACCAGGACCTCCCAGTCGGAAACCCTGTTGCTGAGCGTCTCCAGACTCCTCCGGACCAACTCCTCGATCGTCGCCTCCTCGTTATAGGCCGGAATGCTGATGGAAAGCGAGCCGGTTTTCATAAATCTCTATCTGAGGGGCGATGTATAAAAAATCCCACGGAGGGGGACGCCTCCAGAAGCGCCAGGGACCCAGCCGAGGGGACGCAGCGAAAGCGGCTCTTAGTTTATAATTTTGGAGCCAGGTTTTCAGCTCAGGATGCCCTCTCAGCTCATTTTCGCTGAGCACAAAAAATGGAGGGGGAGCGTGCCAAGCCAGGACGCCCTTCACCGCCTCTTCCAGGCCGACTTCATTGCCGGCTCCAGGCGTCACCCGGTAAGGGGTGTCGGCACGTCTCAAGATGGGTGGAGTCCAGAAATAACTCCGCACGATGCCGACCCGGCTGAAAGAGGGAACGTGTTGCCTGAGCCAAGCGGAGGCCTCTTCTCGGGGATTGGAGACGGAAAAGAGCCGGCTGAAGGCCGCTGCGTAGGCCGCCTGTCCCAGAAGGCAGGTCAAGCAGAGGGCCCTCAACTGCCGGCGCCTGAGCGGATATTCCCAAAGGAAAAGAATCAATCGGGCGCCGAAAAGGAGGAGAAAGGGAAGGACGGGAAAGGTCCATATCGCGAGCCACGTCTTGGGCACGGACACGGAGAGGAAAATGATGAGGGCGGTGAGCCCCATCCAACGACTTAGCCCTTGCCTTCTATAGAAAGCCAAGAGGGTTCCTCCCAGCCCAGCCAGTGTGGTCGGCCAGCCGGCGGCGAAGGGAAGATAATAGAAAAGCATCTGCGCCGCGCCTAGCCCCAGAAAGGAACTCGAAGCGTCCCAGGAGCGAGCCAGTCCCCAGTTGAGCTCTTGGTAGCGCAAAAAGGCTTTCCAGTTCAGCAGCGAGGAGGGGCATCCGATGACAAACCCTAGGAGAGCGCTGAGCAAAAGATAGAGATAGAACCGAAACACTCGAGGACGCCTCTCCCAAAGCACCAAAAGAGGGGCTACGAGAAAGAGACCTCCATTGTATTTGGTGGCTGCGGCTAGGCCGACGCAAAGACCGCAAATCCAGGTTCTTCTAGCGGTGACGTTTTCGGCCAGGTTTTGAGCGCACCACAGACACAAAAGGATCATGGCCAAAAGCATGGCGTCCGGTTTGACGAAGTGCCCCGCAGCGATGGAGGCCGGAGCCAGAGCCAACAGGCAGGCGGCGAGAAGTCCGGCCCGGACCCCAAACTCCCTTTTTCCAATGCGGAAGATGAGCAGGACACTGAAAAGATCGCAGAAAATGGAAAACAGTCTTCCGAGAAGATAAAGCCGGTCTGCCTGCCGGAGATTTTGGATCAGATGCCCGCGGGAGCGGATTTCTACGAGGCCGATAGCCTGGGCGGTCAGGCAGAGCGTTCCTATGACATAGGTATGGAGGCTGCCCCAGAAAAGGGCATCTCCAGGGTAGAGGCTGCGTTCGCGCCGCATCCGTTCCAGGGAGTAGAAGGTGATGGCTTCGTCGGGATGATAGCTGGTCAGGGCTCCATTCTTGGAGGGGAGCCCCCAGGGGATGCCCCAGACTCGCAGCGCTGTGGCGATCAGGAGAACGAAGAGCAGGGCCGGGTAATGTCTGGAAGAACCGATCAAGGAATTCGAACGAAGGCGCCTTTGCGTTCCAAAGATTTCTGAGCCGCTTCGAGGACCCGGACCACTTTCCAGCCGAAGGCTCCGGAGCTCAAGGGGGGGCGGCCGCTTCGAATCGCCTCGAGGTAAGCGCAGCATTGCCGGCGCAGAGGCTCCTCCATTTTCACCTTGGGGATGTGGATGTCCCCTTCCCGAATCACCAGTTGAAACTCCCCGAAGTCCCGGTAACGTTTGTGCGAGTAGTCCGTTTTTATGTCGGCCCCTTTGTCATAGAGGCGCAGGGGCTCCTGGAGATCCGTGTCGTCAAAGACCAGCATTTTCTTGTCTCCGATGATGGTGAGGCGGCGGATCTTGACCGGCTCCAGCCACGAGACGTGCAGGAAGGTCTTGACGTTGCCGGGAAAATGGAGGATCAAACTGGCGATGTCGTCTCTTTTGGCATCGAGGAAACGGGCCCCCCGGGCCTGCACCGCCTCCGGCATATCCCCCAGAAGATAGAGAAGGATGGAGATGTCGTGGGGAGCCAAGTCCTGCATGGCGTTGACGTCGGTCCGGATGGGCCCCAGGTTGGTGCGCATGGCGTGAAAATAGTGGATGCGGCCCAGGGCGCGGGCCTTCAAAATCTGCCGGATTCTGAGAACCGCCGGGTTGTAGAGAAAGGTATGGCCGACCATGAGTATTTTTCTTTTGAGCTTGGCCGTTCGGGCCAGTTCCCGCGCCTCACGGCTCCTCAGAGCCAGGGGCTTTTCCACCAGCACGTGCTTGCCGCTTTGCAAAGCCTGGTGGGCCAAGGAGGCATGGGTCCGGGTGGGGGTGGCAACGACCAGGGCCTCAATGCGGGGGTCGGAAAGCAGATCCTTAAAGTTTGGGGTGTAACGCGGCTGGGGATAGGGCTTCTTCAGGGCGTCCAATTTTTTGAGATCTGAGTCGCAGCAGGCGACGACTTGGCTGTCGCCCAGTTGGCTGAAAATCCTAAGGTAATTCGGCCCCCAGTGTCCGAGGCCGGCGAGACCGATGCCGATGGATTTTTTATGCATCATGCCGAAAAACGGAAGCGCAGGATGGACCAAAAAACCGTGAGGCCGTCCCGGAAAAATCGTATCTTTTTCCCCTCCCGGTGGGAGCGGGCGCTGTAGCGCACCGGAACCTCCTCGATGCGGCAGCCCGCCTTCACCAGTTTCGCGGTGATCTCCCAGTCCAGATCAAAATAATTCCGGGTGAGGTGGAAGGATTTTAAAATATCCGCCTTCACCACCTTATACATCGTGGCGGCATCGGTAAAGCGCGCCCCATAGAGGAGGTTGAAGAGCTTGGTGTAGAGGAGCCCCCCCACGTTGATTGCCAGGGCGAATAGACGATAGATCCCTTTGTATTTTCGAAACTGCCAGTGGCCATGCCCCAGGATGCGCGATCCATAGACGGCATCCGCGCGTCCCGACAGAATCGGCTCCAAAACCGCCGGATAATCCTCCGGGGTGTATTCAAGGTCTGCGTCCTGAATCAGGAGGATCTCGCCTGTGGCTTCCGGAATGGCGCGCCGCAAGGCGGCCCCTTTGCCCCTGGGCCGGTCCTCATAGATGATCTTGACGCCCGGCCGGCTGCGGTAGCCCTCCACGATCCGGCGGGTCCCATCCGCAGAACCGCTTTCTATAAGAATCAACTCCTTCTCCAGGCCACCGGGCAGCGGCTGAGCCAGGATCTGGTCCAGAATTTTGGAGACGGTAGCGCGTTCATTGTAGATGGGAATCAGGATCGAAAGCCTCATTCAGTCGCCGGACTTCTCTGAGGCGCCCTGCCGGTTTCTCATGGTTGTTGCGCGATCGCCTTTTTAAAATAAAAGGTCAGGAAGTGGCAGAGGGAGAGGTGGAGATCCTCAATGATGCCGTAGTGATCGCTCTCAATGACCAGGGGATAGTCCACCAAGGCCTTGAGCCTGCCTCCGCGAAATCCCAGGAAGGCCGCCGTCTTGGAGCCGAGGGCGCGGGCCAGCTCCGCCGCTTTCAGCACGTTGGGGGAGTTTCCGCTGCCGGAAAGAAATAGGAGGGCGTCTTGCGAGGTCAAAAAATTCCGCAGCTGCTCTGCGAAGATCTGCTCGAAGTGGATATCGTTGCCGATGGCCAGCATCACCGGGATGTTGTCGTTTAAGGCGACCACCTTGAAGCGTTTCTTTCCGGGGCTGGAGGCGGTTTTGTTTAAGTCACAGGCCAGATGTGAGGCGGTGGTCGCCGACCCCCCATTGCCCATCACATAGACGTTCCCCCCCTGCGCATAGGTCTCCTGAAAGAGGCGCACGATTTTTTCCAATGCGGCCAAGTCAATTTTGTCCGCGCAGGACTTCAACTCGGACCAATATTTTTTAGCTTCCGCTTCCACACTCTCCATGGTTAATTACTCCACCTGCTCCGGCTCCACATAGATGATCTTGCTCCCTTGGGGCTCCAGTTGAAAGGGAATTTTTTTAAGGGCGGGTTCTAGGGCTCGGCGGACCGCTTCCTGTCTATTTTCGTCACAGTATAACAGAAGAAATCCCCCCCCGCCAGCTCCCAAAATTTTTCCCCCCGCCGCCCCTGCCCGCAGCGCCGCCTCGTAGGCCTGGTCAATCTCCGGAGCGGAAACCTTGCTGGCAACTTGCTTTTTATAGCTCCAGCCCGCCTTCAAAATCTCGCCCAGCGCTTCGGGATGATCCTTCTGGAGTTCACAACGCAGGTCCTGCGCCAGTTGCAGTATTTTTTTCAGGATTTCTTTTTTCTTTCCGGTGTCTTCTTTTTGCTGGGTGAGGATGCTGGCGGCGCTCCTTTTTTTCCCGGTGTAGAAAAGGAGCAGCCGCATCTGGAGCGCCTCTTTGGTGGCAGGGGAGCAGATGATGGGGCTAACGAAGACCGACCCATCCGGATTAAACTGTATGAATTCCAGTCCCCCGTAGGCGGCGATGTACTGGTCCTGCTTGCCGATGGGCTCCCCAAGCTTCTCGATCTCCACCTCGCAGGCTTGACGGGCCAGCTCCTCCGAGGATTGAAACTGCCCCCCATAGGCATGCAGGGCATGCAGCAGACCCACCGTGAAGCTGCTGGAGGAACCCAGGCCGGTGCCCCCCGGGATGTCCGCCATAGAGGTGATCTCGATATGGGGGGGGACCTTCAGAAGCATAAGGACCTCCCGGAGGATGGGGTGCTGGACCTGTTCCGGACGGCCCACAAGCTCCGTCTTGGAATATTTCAATAGATATTTGGGCTCCAGGTAGTGGTTGACGGTCAGGTACATATACTTATTGACGGCGGTGGAGACCACCGCCCCCGGCACCTCCTCGTAGAAGGCCGAAAGATCCGTGCCGCCCCCGGCGAAGCTGATGCGAAAGGGGGTTTTGGAAATAATCACCCCAAACCCCTCCTCTGTGCCGTCTTCTGCGCCTCCCGATAGCGTCCCGGGGTCCCAATGTCCTGAAGCAGTCCTCGGGTGCGGTGCCCATAAAGCCGATGCCCCCGGGCCAGGGCATTGGGAAAGATGTCCCGGGCGAAATCCGAGGAGCGCCCGCTGGGAATGAGCGAACAGATTTTGGGTTCCAGGAGATAGACCGCCGCGTTGGCCAGGCGGGTCCGGGGCGGATGGGCATGGGGTTTATTGAAAAAACGGAGGATCCGGCCCCGGGAATTGACTGCCGCCAGATCACTGTCTGAGGGATGGTCGGTATTCTTTAAAACCAGCGTCCCGAGGCAGCGGGGGTCCCGCCGGTTTTTTTGGTGGGCACACTGCAGCGCATCGAGGCCCATACGGGCATAGAGATCCCCGTAGACCACCAAGAAGCTCCGGCGAAGTTGTGAAGAGAGCGGTCTCACACAGCCTGCCGTCCCCAGGGGGCGCTTTTCCAAGCGGTACCGCAGGCATACCCCCCAGGCCCCGCCATCTTTAAAATGCCGGCGGATGCTGTTGCCCCGGTAGCCCAGACATAGAAAGATGCGGCGAAAGCCATTTTTGCGAAGCCACCGCAGCTGGTGTTCCAGGAGGGGTCGGCCGTTTATGGGCAGCATCGGCTTAGGAATTCCGCGCGCCAGGGCCCGCATTCTTTCTCCCCTTCCCCCCGCCACGATGACCGCAACCATTCTACACCCTCTGCCTCCAGAAGTTCAGCAAGTCTTTCAGAGTTTGTTGGATGGGAATGCGGGGCCTCCAACCCAATTTTCGCAGCTTGGCACAATCACCCACAAAAATAGGATCGTCCATCCTACGGAGGAGTTTTGAATCCCTGAAGATGTGGATCTTGCCTTTGGACAAGGAAAGCAATATTTTCAAAATCCTGCCCACCGAGATGGCCCTCCCGGAACAGACGTTGTAGGCCTCGCCGTTTTTTCCCTTCTGGGCGATAAGCCAGGTGGCGCGGACCACATCCCGGACATCAGTGATGTCCCGGATGGGCCGGAGGTTGCCCACGGGGATTTTGGAGAAGGACCTCTTCTCCGCCTGGGCGATCCGGAAGGCAAAATCCGAGCAGGCATCGGCCACCTTGCGGGGACCGGTGGTGTTGAAGTAGCGGGCGCGCAGGATGCGCAGGGGATAGGCCTGGGCATAGAGATACCCCAACATATCGGAGGCCACCTTGCTGACGGCATAAGGAGAGGAGGGGCGAAACTCCTTGTTTTCCCGAATCGGGACCTCGGAGGGGAGATTCGAGCCGTATTCGGCGGAGGAGCTGGCCAAAACCACCGTGGGAGAAGGACGCAGCCTGCGAGCGGCTTCCAGAATCCAGAGGGTGCTTAAGATGTTGGTGCGCAGCGTATATTCCGGGTCCTCCCAGGAAGGGCGCACATAAGATTGTGCTCCTAGATGGAACAGGTACCGCGGACGTATCCTAAGGATCAGATTTTGCAGCCTGCGCTTGGAGTTTAAATCGCACAGAATGTAGTGGATTTTCTTGTCTCTCAGGACGGGGACATGCATGGGGTGGGTTTTGAGGTAGAGCCCCCAAACCCGGTGCCCCTTGCGTAAAAGAAACTCCGCCAGGTGCGAGCCGATGAGGCCGGTCACGCCGGTAATCAGGGATTTCGTCATCCCACCACCTCCTCAGATCAGCAGGTTGCCGCTGCCGCAAGCATTCTATCAAAAAGTGGGAAAAGGATGAAAAAACTTGTTTTTTGATATAATCTGCCCAGTGCACAAGCGACGAGACAAGCCTCCTTCCGTGCGAATCGGGGTCTTGGGAGGGAGCGGTCTCTACTGCTTCGAAGGGGTCCGCCCCCTGGAGCGGGTGAAGGCCAAGACTCCCTTCGGCTCCCCCTCGGATGAGATTCAGATCGGGGAGTTGGACGGCGTCCGCTTCGCCTTTCTGCCTCGGCATGGCAGCGGTCATCGCCTCTTACCCTCCGAGATCAACGCGCGGGCCAACCTGTATGCCTTCAAGTCCTTGGGGGTGGAGCGGGTCCTCTCGGTGGCGGCGGTGGGCTCTTTGAAGGAGGAGCTGGCGCCTCGGCATATCGTCTTCCCGGATCAGCTGGTGGACAAGACCAGGCGGATATCCACCTTCTTCGGAGGAGGGATCGTGGGGCACGTCGGTTTGGCGGATCCCTTCTGCCGGGAGCTGTCTGGAGTTCTTTACGAAGAGGCTAGCCGGCTGGGCTTCTCGGCCCATGCGGGGGGAACCTACGTCTGCATCGAGGGACCGGCCTTCTCCACCCGCGCAGAATCCCAGGACCACCGGCGCGCGGGATACTCCGTGATCGGAATGACCGCCGCTCCGGAGGCGAAGCTCGCCCGGGAGGCCCAGCTGTGCTACTCCAGCATCTCGCTGGTAACCGATTACGACGTCTGGAAGGATGGGGAAGAGGTGACCATGGAGAAGGTGCTGGAAAATCTCAGTGTCAACGTTCGTAACGTCCAGAAGCTCATCCGGACCGCTTTACCCAGGGTGGCCGGCCTGCCCAGAAGCTGCGGCTGCGGTCAGGCCCTGGCGAACGCCGTCTTTACCCGGGCGCAGGCCATGGCCCCTGCCGCCCGTCGGAAACTCGAGCTTCTGATCGGCAGGCATCTGAAACCCTCCCCCCGGAGAAGCTAGATGGGTATTCTCGCGCACGACGTCGTGCTGAGCTCGCTGGAAAGGCAGCTCCTTCGACGCGCCACAGAATGCCGCAAAAAGGCCTATTGCCCCTATTCCCGCTATCCGGTGGGCGCGGCGGTCCTGGCCTCCTCAGGGAGAATTTATGAGGGCTGCAACGTGGAGAATGTCTCCTTTGGGCTGACCTGCTGCGCGGAGCGCGTGGCCATCTTCAATGCTCTCAGCTGCGGGGAAAGACGGATTAAAAAAATCGCCATTGTGGGCCGGGAGGTAGAGTCTTGTGGAGCCTGCCGACAGGTTTTGCAGGAGTTCGGCCCCAGGGCGGAGCTTTTGCTTTTAAGCGTCCGGTCGAACGGCCGGAAGGCCTTCTCTCGCAAGACGGTGCCGGAGATTCTTCCGTTCCCGTTCAAAAGGTTCCGGCCGGAAAGGTAGCCGTTCCTCGCTATGGACCTTTCACAAGCGAAGCAAATCATAGATTTCATTGACTCCACCGATCTGATGGAGGTCTACTGGGAAAAGGGCCAGGAGCGCTTTCACTTTAAAAAGTCGCAGGAGCTCTCCTCCTCCGGGACCCGCCTGCCCTCCAAGCCCTGGAGGGCCGTGGCCTCCCCTGCGGTGGGGGTTTTCCGGCTGGGAAAACCGGGGTACCCCGGCTGCGACGATACGGAAGGCAGGGATTTGAAAAAAGGCGAAAAACTCGGGTGGATCGAGATGGGCCGCAAGGTCATACCGGTGGAAAGCCCCGCTGCGGGAAGGCTCCGCAGGGTTTTGATCCAGGAAGGGGAGGCGGTGCATTACGGCCAACCCTTGTTTCTAATAGAGGTTCCCACGGGTGTTTAAAAAGGTTTTAGTGGCCAACCGGGGTGAGATCGCGGTGCGGGTGATCCGCGCCTGCCGCCGCCTGGGCCTTCAGACGGTGGCCATCTACTCCGAGGCGGATCGGGAATCCCTGCATCTGCGCCTGGCGGATGAGGCTTGGTGCATCGGCCCCGGGCCTTCCGCCCAGAGCTACCTTTGCGTGGAGGCAATCCTCTCCGCGGCCCGTTTAAGCGGCGCGCAAGCGGTGCATCCCGGTTACGGTTTCCTTTCTGAAAATTCCCGTTTTGCCAGGGCCTGCCGAGAGGCGGGGTTGGTCTTCATCGGCCCAACGGAGGAGGCCATTGAAAAATCCGGAAACAAGGCGGTGGCCAGAGTTCTGGCCAAGGCCAACGGAGTACCGGTGGTTCCGGGAACCGAGGGGGCCTTCCGTACCCTCTCCCAGGCCGCGCTTCAGAAGCTGGCCGCCTCGATCGGCTATCCCTTGATGATCAAGGCCGCCGCAGGAGGGGGCGGGCGGGGAATACGTTTGACGCGGGACCCCCGTGGGCTTTTGACGGACTGGGAAACCGCCGGCCGCGAGGCCCAGGCCGCCTTCGGGGATGGCTCCCTCTATCTGGAGAGATACCTGGAAAGACCCCGCCATGTGGAAATCCAGATCGCGGCCGATCTGGAAGGCCGCGTCCTCGCCTTTCCCGAAAGGGACTGCTCCCTGCAGCGCAAGCACCAGAAGCTGGTGGAGGAGTCTCCCTCGCCGGCGGTTTCGCCCCGCCTGCGCCGCTCGCTTCAGGAGGCGGCCTGCCGGGTGGCGCGCGCCGTCCGATACAGCAACTTGGGGACGGTGGAGTTTCTCCTAAGCCCCGAAGGAAAATTCTATTTTATGGAGGTAAACTCCCGCCTGCAGGTGGAGCATCCGGTCACGGAGATGGTGACCGGCATAGACCTGGTCTGCGAGCAGATTCGTATCGCCCAGGGCCGTCCCATGCGGCGCCGGCCCGTGAAGATCCTGGGGCACGCCATCGAGCACCGCATCAACGCCGAAAATCCGGAGAGGAATTTTTCTCCCTCCCCGGGCCGGGTTTCCAAGTGGCGCCCGCCCGCAGGTCAAGGAGTCCGAGTGGACACACATGTGTATGAGGGCTACTGTGTCCCCAGCTATTACGACAGCCTGATCGCCAAGCTCATCTGCTGCGGGAAAGATCGAAGATCGGCCCTGGCCCGGGCACGAAATGCGCTGGAGGAATTCCAAATCGCAGGCATCGACACGACCCTTTCCCTTCACCGCAGGATATTGGAGTGTGAGGCGTTTCAGAGGGGGAAGGTCCACACCGGTTTTGTGGAACAGGAGTTCCTCAATCACACGGTTCCCATGGACCCGATCTTACCAAAGGAGCCCCACCCATGACTAAGCATACCCGGCGCAATATAGTGCGCCAGGTACCTGCCGAAAGGAAGTACACCTTATCGGCAGGTATTGCGGAGGAGATCGAGACCCAACTCAAGGACAGCGCAAAAACCTTGGAAAAATTTTCCTCGGAGTCCGCTTCCCAGATACTGCAAGCCGCCCGGTGGTCCGTGGAAACCTACCGGCAGGGAAGGAAACTCGTGATTTGCGGCAATGGCGGCAGCGCGGCGGATTCGCAGCATTTTGCGGCGGAGCTGGTGGGGCGTTTCAAGAAAAACCGGCGCGCCCTTCCCGCCCTGGCCTTGACCGTCAACACCTCGGACCTGACCGCCATCGGCAATGACTTCAGCTTCGAGGAGGTGTTCTCCCGTCAAGTCCAGGCGCATGTGGTGGCGGGAGATTTGCTCTTTGTGCTTTCCACCAGCGGCAACTCCCCCAATGTCCTGAAAGCCGCCCAGGAGGCCAAAAGGTGCGGGGCCCGGGTGATCGGCCTGACCGGCCGAAGCGGAGGCAAACTCAAGGCGCGGGTTGACCTCTGCATTTGTGTCCCCTCCGAGGCCACCGAGCGCATTCAGGAAAGCCACATCGCGGCCATTCACGCCATCTGTGCTTTCGTGGAACAGGCCCTCTTCCCTTGAACACTCTGAGCTCTTTTTCAAAGGTTCTCCCCCTCCCCGCCTTGTTGAAAAAACTGAAAGCCCACCGCCGGCGTGGACGTCGCATCGTCTTTACCAACGGGTGTTTCGATCTGCTGCACATCGGACACATTGCGACCCTTCAAAAAGCCAAGACCTGCGGCGAGATTCTGGTGGTGGGGGTCAACTCGGACTCCTCCGTTCGGAAATTGAAGGGCCGGGGGCGGCCCCTCATCCGCCAGGACCTGCGTGGGAGGCTCTTGGCAGCCCTGGCCTGCGTGGATTATGTGACCATCTTTCCGGAAACAACTCCCAAAAAACTGCTTAGAACGATCCGGCCGGAGGTGCTGGTCAAGGGGGCGGACTACCGTCCCGGGGAGATCGTGGGCCGAGAATTTGCCGATCGCGTGGTTCGAGCGCCGTGGGTCCCTGGATTTTCCACCACCGGCCTTATAAAAAAAATCCGCAAACTGCCCGCTCCCAGATCCAAAAAACCGTGACCAGCCTTCGCCGTATTCTTGTTTTTGCGAATGGAGAGTATCCCCCCGCCCCCATCGTCCGAAGGGTCTGGAAAGAAGCGGACGCGGCGCTTGCGGTGGACGGGGGAGCCCGAGAGGCAAAGCGGTTTGGAATTGTCCCTCGATGGATTCTGGGGGATCTGGATTCCTATGGCCCCGAAGGGGGGCGGCCGGGGACCCTATGGGTCTATGAGCCGGACCCTGACCGTTCGGACCTGGAAAAGGCCTTTGATTTTTTGAGGCGGCGGCTCCGGCCCCTCCAGGTGTGGGTCCTGGGAGCCCTGGGGCGACGGACGGACCACAGCCTGGGAAATCTCAAGGCGGCAGAAAACTTCAAAGGCTCCTTCGAGATCTCTTTTTGGGCCAGGGACGGGGAACTGAGGCTGGTGGGGAAAAGATGGAGGTTCCGCTCAAAAAAGAAGCGGGGAGTTGCCCTCATCTCCGGGCCGGAAAAATCCCAGGTGAGTCTATCCGGGGTTCTCTACCCCCTACGGCGCCAGTGGCTCCCGGCAGGTTCCCGGGGGGTCAGCAATCTGGCGAACGCCAAGACCGTATCCCTCCAGGTTCATCGAGGTTGGGTCTGGGCCTTCCGCCAGTACTAGAAATGTTCTCTTCTGCTATAAAACAGGCTTTGAGAGTTATCGCCCCAGCCATCGATTTCATTTTTTCTCCACTTCTCTGGTTGGGATGCATGTATTTGAAGTTGACGCGAAAGGTGGGGCTCCATCGCATGCGGATGAGTCGCAAGTTATTCTTCGTTACCGGCGTTTATCCCATTGTGGACCACTATCTCGACCCTTATTTTGACCCAAAAAAGTTGGAAGAAAGCGGGAAAAAGAGGGACCTCCCGGGAATCGATTGGAATGTGGATGAACAGCTAAAGATTCTACGCGCCTTTCACTATAACCAGGAGCTGGCTTGCTTGCCCATCGACCCAACGAATCGTTTGGAATACTATTATCACAATGGATGGTTTGAATCCGGAGATGCGGAATATCTGTACAGTTTCATACGCCACGTCAAACCTGCCCGGCTCATCGAAATAGGAAGCGGGTATTCCACGTTGATGACTTTGGAGGCCGTCAAAAAGAATCAGGCGGAGCGCCCCGGCTATGAATGTCACATCACCTGTATCGAACCCTACCAGAATCCATGGCTGGAACGGTTGGGCATAGAGGTCCGCCGCAAGCGGGTGGAGGAGGTAGGAGGCGAACTGTTCAAAACCCTAAAAAGAAACGATATCCTCTTTGTAGACTCTTCACATGTCATCAAACCCAATGGAGACGTTCTCTATGAGATTCTAAATATCTTGCCCGGAATGGCTCCGGGCAGTTTTATACACTTCCACGATATCTTCAGCCCGCAGGACTATCCGCGACGGATACATGCCGACGAACTCCGGTTTTTCAACGAGCAGTACCTTTTAGAGGCCTTTCTATCCTTCAATGCGCAATTCCGCATCCTCGGTGCTTTGAACTTTCTTAAGCTCCGTTTTCCGGAGGAGATAGTTCTGCGATTCCCCATCTTAGGGGAGGAAATGTCGAGGCAAACCCCGGGCTCATTCTGGATCACTCGTAACTAAAAACTTTACTGCCTATGGCGACATTGTCGGCTGGGGATTGGATGGTGGTGGCAGGCTACGTACTGGCCGTCATAGGGATCGGGGCCTGGTCCGCCCGCAAAGCCCGGGCCGGACGCGAGGACTACCTGCTGGCGGGGCGGACCCTGACCCTGCCCTTCTTCGTGGCCACGCTGGTCTCCACCTGGTACGGAGGCATCCTGGGGGTGGGGGAGTTCTCCTATGCCTACGGGATTTCCAACTGGATGGTTCTGGGGTTTCCCTACTACCTCTTTGCCTTTCTGTATGCCTTTCTGTTGGCAGGCAGGATCCGTTCAGAGGAAGACTCCCTGACTATCCCGGACCGGCTGGAAAAAATCTACGGCAGAAAAGCGGCTCTTTTCGGCGGGTGGCTGGCCTTCTTGATCACCACCCCGGCTCCCTACGTCTTGATCCTGGGGGTCCTTCTGGAGTGGCTGACCGGTTGGCCACTCTTGCTCTGCGTCGCCCTGGGCACCGCCCTCACCTTGTTCTATCTCTATCGCGGCGGGTTCCGAGCCGATGTCTGGGTGGATGGGCTGGAGTTCGTCTTGATGTTTGCGGGAATGTCCCTCCTGCTGGTTTTTTCCGGAAAGGCGTTGGGGGGGATCGAGTTTTTGAAAACCAACCTGCCGGAGAGCCATCTCGCATTCCCCGGAAAGCTCGGCTGGGGACTGACCGTGAACTGGTACCTGATCGCCCTATGGACCTTTGTGGATCCGGGATTTCACCAAAGATGCTCCGCCGCCCGGCATCCGGCCATCGCCCGCAGGGGCATAGGGATCGCCGTTCTTTTTTGGTTTCTCTTCGATGGGCTGACCACCGCCTCCGGGCTCTATGCCCGGGCCGCCTTTCCCGATCTCTCCGAGCCGGTTCAGGCCTATCCCCGGCTGGCCAGTGCGGTTTTGCCGGCGGGGCTATTGGGGGTTTTCTGGGTCGGCATGCTGGCCACGGCGATGTCCACCCTCAATAGCCTGGCTCTACTCTCCGCCATGAGTCTAGGAAAAGACGTCTGGGCGCGATTTCGTCACCTCTCCCAGACAGAGGAGCTGGCCTGGGTGCGCTGGGGGCTGGTGGGGGTGGGGATATTCTCGATCCTTTTAAGCTGGTGGCTTCCTTCGGTGGTGGGGCTGTGGTATGTGGTGGGAGCCAGCACCATCCCGGGGCTTCTGCTGCCGGTCCTCTCCAGCTACCTCCCCGCCCTGAGGACACCGGCCCCTTGGGCCTATCGTTCCATGGTCACCGGATGGGGAGCCTCCACCCTGGCGGTTTTGGCAGGAGGCGCCTGGAGGGACTACGCCATCTTCCCGGGGCTCCTGGCGGCCCTGGCGCTGTGGGGCGCGGGATGGCTGCGCCGATGAGTAAGACCTGATGAAAACAGTCCTGGTTCGGGTGCCGGCCAGCAGCGGAAACCTGGGAGCCGGGTTTGACGTCCTGGGGCTGGCGCTGAAGTTGTATGACACCCTGTGGGTTCAACGAAAAAAGGGCCGGGGGCTCCAGGTCTCCATCGCCGGAGAAGGAGCGCAGGAACTGCCCCGGAACCGCTCCAATCTGGTCGTCCGGACATTTTCCAAAATCTTGGGGCCGGATTGGAACCGCTACGCCTGGAGCTTCGAGATGAAGAATCAAATCCCTTTAAAGAAGGGGCTCGGCTCCAGCGCAGCCGCGCGGTTGGCGGCCATGGCGGCGGCCAACGCCTTTCTGAAAAAACCCCTATCCCAAGAGGAACTCTTAAAGCGCGCCGCCCTCGCAGAGGGCCATGCAGACAACGTCGTGGCGGCACACCGGGGAGGGATGTGCGCCAGCCTGTGGAGCAACCGGGAGCTGAGGTATTTTTCCATCCGCCCCCCCTCCCACTGGATTGCGGCGGTCTGCCTCCCCGACCGAACTCTCTCCACCCCAAAGTCCCGGGCGGTCCTTCCCAAAAAGGTCCGCCTCCAAGACGCCGTCTCCAACCTGATGTCGGTGGCGGGATTCCTGTATGGGTTTCTGCGCCGAGACGCGGGCTGGCTCACCCGGGGCATGCAGGACCGCCTGCACCAACCCTACCGCCAAAAACTCATCCCAGGCTTAAGTCACGTCTGCAAAAGCGCGGTCCGAGCGGGAGCCTTCGGATCGGCCCTCTCCGGCGCCGGACCCTCCGTCCTGGGGCTCTGTAGCCGGCCGAAGGGGCCTCAGGTCGGGGTGGCTATGGTGAAGGCCTTCCGAAAATTCCAAATCCCCAGCCGCTTTCTACTCTTAGAGATCGATCGCGAAGGGCTTCAGGTAAGCCAAGGCAGGGTGAGGTAGGCGGCACAAGCCAGGAGAGCCGCAACGGGCAGGGTCAGAACCCACGACAAGATGACCTTACCCATCAGGCGCGCATCCGCCCTGCCGGTCAAGGTTCCGATCCCGAAGAGAGACCCCACGGACACGTGGGTCGTGGAAACCGGCATCCCCCAATGGCCGGCGAAGACGACCAAAATGCCGGTCGCCAGGTTGGCGCTGAAGCCCTGGCCGCAGTTGAGGGGCGTGATTTTTTTGCCGATCGTCTCCGCCACCCGCCTCGCATTGAGGAGGCCCCCCGCCGCCATCCCCAACGCCACCGCCAATATGCCATGAGGGATACCCAGGGCCTCGATGGAAAGCAACAGAGCCGCGATTTTTGGGGTGTCGTTTAATCCCCGCGCAAAACTCACCAGCCCCGCACTGGCGTAATGCGCCAGATCCAACGCCCTCTGACAGCGGATCCCCACAAAGCTGCCCGAATAGCGTTGGACGCAGTTTTCGGAGCTGTCCAGGGCAGGCTCGATGGCACGGATACAGCTTAAGCGAAGAACCGGTGCCGGCTGGGGGATGGGGATAATCCTTTCCGTCTCGCCCACACAGAGGCACCACTCCTTCGTGATCCCGAGCTGAATGCGGAGATACCGGAACAACGCATAGACCGCCGCCCCAAGGGTCAAGGCCAGCAAAGGACTCAGAAGAAGGGGCAGGAAGAATTTCTGCCCAAGAACCGCGAAGTTCACCTGCAGCCCAACCGCCATGAGCCCCGCCCCCAGCAACGCCCCGGTCAAACTATGGGTAGTCGAAATGGGAAATCCGGTCAGGGTCGCCAGCAGCACCGTCAGCCCCGCCCCCACGGCGACCGGCAACAGAAAATCCGGGGAGCCGGCAACGGCATCCGGCACCAGGCCCTGGCCCGAAAAGGTCCGCAGGAGGGATCGGGCCAGAAAAATGGAGCCAAGCGATCCGGCCAATGTCGAGAAAGTCGCCCAGCCCAAGGCGCCTTTGTAGTTGGTGGTTCCGCTTCCAAACAGCGTCGCCACCCCCTTGAAGTTGTCGTTGGCGCCGTTGGAATAGGCCAGAAAGCAGGCGGCCAGAGATAAGAGAATGGGCATCCCCATGGACTTCTTTAAGAATAGGTGGAAACCACAACCCCAATATTACTACCGAATGGACAGCCCGGTGGAAACATCCACCGTTCCCTTCCTCATCTCGTAGTGCCATTTCCACAGAAAGAAGATCGGGGGATAGACCAGCAATTCCATGATGAAGCTCGTGAAAAGCCCGCCGATCATGGGCGCGGCGATGCGCTTCATGAGGTCCGCTCCGGCGCCCAAAGACCACAGGATGGGCACCAATCCCATGAAGGCGCAGGCCACGGTCATCATCTTGGGCCGCACCCGCTTGACGGCTCCGTGGATCACAGCTTCATCCAGGTCCGCCGCCGTGCGCATGCGCCCTTGCCGGACCATGTCGTAATAGGCCAAGTCGAGATAGAGGAGCATGAAGACGCCGGTCTCGGCGTCTAAACCCATAAGCGCGATCATGCCGACCCAGACCGCGATAGAGATGTTGTAATCCAAGCCGTAGAGCAGCCAGACCGCGCCGACAAGCGAGAAGGGGACGGCCAGCATCACGATGCCGGTTTTTACCCACGACTTCGTGTTCATGTAGAGCAGAAACAGGATGATAAAGAGGGTGAGCGGCAACACGACCTTGAGCCGCTCCCTGACCCGCGCCATGTTCTCGTACTGGCCGCTCCACGCAATCGAGTAGCCGGCGGGAAGCGAGATGGCTTGGGTCACTTTCTTTTTGGCCTCTTCCACGTAGCCGCCGATGTCCCGGCCCGCCACATCCACGTAGACATAGCCTGCCAGGAGCCCGTTCTCGTTGCGGATCATGGCTGGTCCCAGCCTCAGCTCGATATCCGCGAGCTGCGCCAGGGGCACCTGGGCTCCACCCATGGTGGGGACCAGTACCCTTCTCAACTTAGGGAGGGTATCGCGCAGCTCGCGGGCATAGCGCACGTTGACCGAATAGCGTTCGCGGCCCTCCACCGTGGTGGTGATCGATTCGCCGCCGATGGCCGACACGATGACCATCTCCGCTTCCTTGATCGTCAGGCCGTAGCGGGCCAGCTCCTCGCGCTTCAAATCAAAGTCCAGAAAATAGCCTCCCGCCGTCCGCTCGGCATAGACGCTTCGCGTGCCGTCGATGGTCTGGAGGACCTCCTCCAGCTCCCTTCCGACCCGCTCGATTTCCTTGAGATCGGCCCCGAAGATCTTGATACCGACGGGCGTTCGCACGCCCGTGGTGAGCATGTCGATCCGGGCCTTGATCGGCATGGTCCAGGCGTTGACGACCCCCGGAAACCGCATCTTGGCATCCATCTCAGCCACCAGCTCCTCCCAACTGAGCCGATCGTCCCATAGGTGGCGCAAAGGCCGCTGCAAAAGCTCCGGCATCCAAGAGGAATACCACCGCTCCTTCTTGCGCCACTGCTCCCGAGGCTTGAGCACCACGGTCGTCTCCATCATGGAAAAGGGGGCCGGGTCGGTCGAGGTCTCGGCGCGGCCCGCCTTACCGAACACGCTCTCCACCTCAGGGAAACTCTTCAGGATCCGGTCCTGGGTCTGGAGCAGGCTCTGGGCCTCGGTGACCGAGAGACCCGGCAGGGTGGTCGGCATATAAAGGAAGGTCCCCTCGTTTAAGGGCGGCATGAACTCCGAACCGAGCCTCATATAAACGGGCACCGTCGAAAGCACCAAGAGCACGGCCGCGCCGATCGTCTTGTAAGGATGTCTCAGGACAAAGCGGCAGGCGGGCTCGTAGAACTTGAACAACACTCTGCTGACCGGGTGCTGTTCCTCGGGGTAGTACTTGCCGACCGTGACTTGGTTGACGAGCCAGGCCAGCCAAGCCGGACGGAAAGTGAAATAGTCCATGCGCGAAAACATCATGCGCATGGCCGGGTCGAAGGTGACGGCCAGGACCGCGGCGATGGCCATGGCCAGATTCTTGGTGTAAGCCAAGGGTTTGAAGAGCCGGCCCTCCTGGTCCATCAAGGTGAATATCGGCATAAAGGCAACCGCGATCACCAAAAGCGAGAAGAACACGGCCGGGCCGACCTCCTGTAGGGCCTTGAGGCGCACCTCGTGGAAATCGCCTTTGCGCCCACCCTCGATCCAACGCTCAAGCTTCTTATAGGCGTTCTCCACTTCCACGATGGCGCCGTCCACGAGCACACCGATGGAGATCGCGATGCCGGAGATGGACATGATGTTGGAGGTCAGGCCCATGAAGTACATGGGGATGAAAACCAGAATGACCGCGACCGGGATGGTGACGATTGGGATGATGGCGGTCGGGATGTGCCAGAGAAAGACGAGAATGACCAGGCTGACGATGATGAGCTGGAGGAGCAATTCCTCCTTGAGCGTATCAATGGAGCGTTTGATCAGTTCAGAGCGGTCGTAAGTAGTGACCAGCTCCACCCCCTGGGGAAGCGAGGGCTTAAGCTCCGAGATCTTCTTTTTCACCCGCTCAATGACGTTCAAAGCGTTCTCACCGTAGCGCATCACCACGATGCCGCCCACGGCGTCGCCCTCGCCGTCCAGCTCCGCGATGCCCCGGCGGATATTCGGGCCCACCGACACCCTGCCCAGGGCTTTGACCAGGATCGGCGTGCCCTTCCTGTCCCGGCCCACCACGATATTCTCGATATCGGAGACCGACTTGGCGTAACCCCGGCCGCGCACCATGTACTCCCTGCCGGTGAACTCGACCAGGCGGCCACCCACGTCGTTGTTGCCGTCCCGGACGGCGTCCAGCACCTTCATAAGCGGGATGTTGTAGGCGACGAGGGCGTTGGGATCGAGATTGACTTGGTACTGCTTTTGAAAGCCCCCGATGGAGGCCACCTCGGCCACGCCCGGGACGGACTGGAGGTAATACCTCAAGTACCAATCCTGAAAGGTGCGCAGGTCGGCCAAGCTGTGCCGGCCGCTTATGTCCCGGAGCGCGTATTGGTACACCCAGCCGACGCCGGTCGCATCGGGCCCCAGCTCGGTTTTGACTCCCTCGGGGAGCTGCGGGAGGATCTTGCTCAAGTATTCCAAAGTCCGCGTGCGCGCCCAATAGATGTCGGTTCCGTCTTGGAAGATGACGTAGACGTAGGAAAACCCGAAATCCGAGAAGCCGCGGATGGCCTTGACCTTGGGGGCCCCCAGCATGGCGGTAACGATGGGGTAGGTCACCTGGTCCTCGAGGATGTCTGGCGAGCGGTCCCAGCGCGAGTAGATGATGACCTGGGTATCCGAAAGATCGGGGATGGCGTCCAAGCGGGCGTTCTGGATGCTATAGACAGCGCCGGCCAGCGCTGCGGCAACCATGATCAGGACGATGAACTTGTTTCGAGACGACCAGGCGATGAGTTTCTCGATCATGGCGATACTCAGTGCCGATCCCCCGACGGCATCGGCTCCTTCTCAGAGCCTTCCTTGGACTTTTCGCCCTTCTCGGGCTTTGCGCCGGTTTTGGACAGGGCGGCCTTAAGCCTGGACTCCGAATCGATGAGGAATTGGGCCGAGGTCACCACTTTCTCGCCCTCTTCAATGCCGGAGAGGAGTTCGTAGTAGCCGTCCGCCTCCCTCCCCACATTGACCTCTCGGGGTTCGATGCGGCCTTCCCCGAGGTCCACGAAGGCCACGTTGCGCTCGCCGGTTTCGAGCACGGCCTCTTCGGGGATGGCCAGCCTCGAACCCAAATCCACGCGGATGGCGGCGTTGACGTACATCTCCAGTTTCAACATCCCCTCCGGGTTGGGGACCTCGATGCGGACTTTCAGCGAGCGCGTCTCGGCGGAGAGGATGGGGTCCACCGCCTTGACCATGCCTCGGAACTTGCGTCCTGGATAGGCCGGAGATATCATCTCGACTTTCTGGCCGGGTTTGACCAAGCCGATCTCGTACTCATAGATCTGGGCGTAGACCCAGACCGTCCCGCCCGCGCCGCCGAGAAGGAGGTTTGTGGACTGCTCTCCGGAGGTGGCGAGCTGCTCGATCTGCGACTCGGAGAGGCCCATCTGCCGAAGCCTAAGCATGGAGGATCGGACCAGGGCCTCGGCGCGTTCATGAACGTCGGGCCAAGGGCTGTCCTTGACCTTGTCCCGGGTTTTCACGGCCTCGCGGTACTCGGCGATGGCGTTGTAGAGGTCCGGGTCATAGGCCACCCGGCCGCTGGCGCGCACGGTGACGGCCAGGTCGCGGCGCTCAACCGCCTCGGATCTCATCCCGATCATCTGGCGGCGCTCGGCCGAGATAACGGTGCTAGCCTGGCCGGAGACCGGCACCTCGGACTTCTCCTCGCTGTAGACCGGGACGTAATCCATGCCCATCTCGTCTTTCTTGGGCGCGGGGGAGGTCACCTCGGGCCGCATGGGATGCCGATAGTAAAGGGGGACGCCTGTGGATACTTCCGCAGCCTCGGCCACATGGGTTCCGCAAACCGGGCAGAAAACTTTCTGGCCGACCTTAAGGGGCAGCTCCATGAGGCAGTTGGCCATCTTGCATTTGTGGAGCAGGCAAACCCGCCTGCCGGAGAGCGTAGTCCCTGTTCCATCTGATTTCGCGGGGCCGGCTTCTTCCATCGGGACGAGCTTCATATTGCAGATGGGGCAGTCGCCGGGCTTGTCCGAGGTGTAGCTCGGATGCATCGGGCAGTAGTACTTGACCGGCGCGGCCGATTGCCGCATGTCGGCATGGTGGGAGTGGCGGTACCAGCGGACCGCGAAGCCGGCCCCAACCAGGAGCGCGGCGAAAACTCCGAGGATCAAGAATTTTCTTTTCATGGCGTCACAACCCCCTTCCCACGATGCGTTCGAGCTCGGCCAGACGCTGCTCGTAGTCGGCGAGGAACTGATAATACTCCAGCCTGAAATTGAGCAACGACCTTTGGGCATCCAGGAGATCGAGGAAGCTTGTCTTCTCGGCCTGGTAGCCGGCCTCGGCGACCTTGAGCGCCGCCTCTCCCTGAGGTAGGACGCTGGTGCGATAAATGTCGGCTAGGCGCTTGGCGGTCTGAGTTCGTACCCAGGCGCTCTTGACCTCGGCGGAGGTCATGACCCGCATGCCCTGCAGCTCCGCCTCGGCCATCTCACGCTCGGCCTTGGCCTGGGCCGCCATGGCCGCCGGTTTCCAGAACCAGAGCGGGATGGAAAGGCCGAGGATCGCGTCCCGGCTCCCGCCCCGCATCGGGTCGCTGCGCTGCCGGTACTGGAGCATGAAATCGGGGAGATACTCGGAGCGAGCGACGGCCAGAGACTTTTTCGCGCGCTGCGCGTTAAGGAGAGCCTCTTTAAGCTCGGGCCGCTCGGCAAGGGCCAGGGCATGAACCGACTCGAGGCTCCAATCGAGCTTCGGGATGTCCGGCTCCGCCGGAGTTCCGAGCGCCTCCCCGGAATCACGGTTCATCAGGGCGTTGAGCATGGCCGCGGCGGTCTCCTTGTCCTGCGCCAGGATCACGCCCATATTGAGCATCTTGGTCAACTCCACTTGGGCCTTGAGCGCGTCGGACTGGGAGGCGTGTCCGGCCACGTATTTGGATTCAGCCACCTTGGCAAAGCGCCGCATCAGATCGATGTTCTCGTTGAAGATGTCTAGGCTCTTGTGCGCCAGATAAAGCATGGCGTAGGTGGAGCGCGTCCGGGCCAGAACCTCGCGGACCTTGGCGCGGTAGGCCTGCTCCGCCATCGCGGCCTCCTTGGCCGCCACGCCGCGCCGCAGGTAAAGGGTGGAGGGAAACGGAATCTCCTGGCTTATGGCCACGTTTCTCTCGTCCGCTTCGGTTAGGGTGTTTTTGCCGGATGGGGCGTACATCTTCTCGATGTCGAGCCGCGGCTTGTCCGGTGTGGTGGTCTGGATGACCCGCTTCGAGACGGCCTGCCAGCGCTTGCGCGCCGCCAGGATCTCTGGATTGTCGCGCCCCGCGGACTCAAGCGCCTCTCGAAGCGAGAGGGTCCCGGACGAGACACGGCCCGTTGGTTGAGCCCGGAGCCCGGGGGCCAAGCCCACCCATAGGGCGATCAGGAGGACCTGGATGTCCTTCATGGCTCGGAATGGAATTAAATACATTTGCAAAAGTCCAGAACTTACGTGGATGCTTCTCGTCATGGAACCTTCCTTTTACGCGAGGCCCTCATCACAAGGCGCGTATTCGCCGGAGAACAATATCCGGCGCAGTTCAATAGTTCAGCTTTGAGCACGACTTGGATTACGCCGTAGGGAAGGGCGGAGCCCGGGTGGGAGGAGAAAGGCGATGGGTATCTCGAGAGGGGTCTGGATCGGATACAGCGGAAACTGACCCCCAGCGAACGGCTTGGGAAAGGGAGGTCGAGACAGGAAGCAAAGCGACCGGACCTATCCCTAAGTCCGGCTCGAGGCGAGGCAGGGAAGGGATCGTCCCGACGCGAGCCTCATCGCAGCAGAGAAAACCCCTGTTTTTCTCGCCATCCCGCGCCGAGGGCGACGGGCAATGCCGTTCGCCCTGGACTTGAGGGCAACAGCTAAGAGCGGATTCCGATCGGAAATGGCTTGCCCTCGAGCAGCTGTTCCAGGACAACAACAGCGCGCCACCCAGGCAAGCCAAGGAAACAAATCCCTTCATAGGCCTACCCCCCTACTACAATGAGTATAGGCAGAAATCTGTAACATTTTCAAGTCCTATTTTATTTTCTCCTCAATGTCCCGGATCGCCGCGGCTACGTTGCCCGGAAAACCCGGTCAGGGTGCGTCTTTGGGGTGAAGGGGCCGGTTCCCCGAGAGATTAGAGACGTAGAGCTTGGCTTCTCCGTCGCTGCCGCCCCGGATCGTTTTTGAAATTTCCACCTCGGTGTCCTCATCGATCCAGATATAGGAAGCGTAGAGGTGCGCCTCGTCCGCCCAATATTCAATCTTGGGTTCTCTGGCGAACAGCGTCTTGCATTCATGTATGAGAAGGTCCGCTGCGACGCCGGGGGCGTATTCGATCCCCATGTTGACGATGGTACCTTGAAAGTGCATGTTGAGCGTCACCTTTTTGATCGCATGGCCGAGGCTGGACGCCGAAGAGACCCAACGCTCCTTGAGCTGGCATCTTCGGATGGTGTGCTGCACCGAGCTTTCAGGGCAATCCAGGTAGCGGTCCGCGCCGGGATTGGCCTCTCCGACGATCAGAAAATTGTTTCCAATGCGGACCTGGACCGTCCGGGCCGGCAGCCCCGCGCTAAATCCCTGCACCGAAGCCGCAAGCAAAACAAGGCCGGCCGCAAAAGCAGCCCGCATCCCCCGGTATCCGCCCCGGTCCGGATCACCCTTAACGAATGCTTCTTTTTCGGCTCGAGTCAGGCGTTTGATTTGGGATTCGCGTTTGAGGGCAACGCCGTAGCTTGATTGGGCCTCGGCCCAAAGCAAACGCACTGGGCCGAAAGACCGGGTATAGCGCCCCCCTTTTTTAGCGTTATGCGCCCTAACCCTGTCTTCAATGCTATCTGTGGCGCCGGTATAGTAAGAGCCATTGGCGCACTCGACAATGTAGACGAACCATTCGCTCACCATGGCGGCGGGTCGGATCCATTGGCTTTGCAGCGCGGGCGAGACATGGGGAGTAAGATAACAGATAACGGGAAGACCTTCAAGGAAGGGCCGCGGTTTCGACGCCGGCAGGAGTGGGGGCGGTCGCGCCGCGGTGCGGCTTGCCCATGTACAGATAAAGGAATCCGCTGGCGATCGTGGCCGCGGTGGTCACGGGCATGGCATAGTTCACATACCAGGGCGCATCCGGTGTGCGCGGCCAGAGCATGTTGATCACCGCCCCCGTTCCGTAAGCGAAAGCCGCGATATTGATCGGCCAGCCCCAGCGTCCCAGGCGGAAGGCCCCGGAGGGTTTCCAGCCTCGGATGCGGGCGGCGAGGGCGGCCAATACCACCATTTGGAAGGCGATGTAGATGCCTATCGCGGCGAAGCTGATGATGGTGTTCACCGCATCCTGAAGCCACAGGCCCACGACCGCGATCAGGGCGGGGAGGAGCCCCGTGGCCAAGAGCGCGTTGACGGGCACCCTGGTCCTGACAGACATCCGTTTCAAGGTGGCGCTTCCGAAGATCATCCTGTCCCGCGCGAAGGAGAAGAGGAGGCGGCTGGCCGCGGCCTGCAGGCTTAAGAGGCACGAGAGGAAGGAGACCATCACCACGGCGATCACCATCCGGAACCTCGTCTCCCCCAGGGCGGCCTTGAGCGTGGTGCCGACGGGATCGGCATCTGTACCGGAGACCGCGCCTCCTAAATCGGGCAGGGCGAGCAGAAGGGCCAGGCAGATGAAAGTCGCGGCGCCCCCGCCCACGTAGATCGTCATGCGCATGGATTTCGGGATCGCGACGTCGGGATTGGGGGTCTCCTCGGCCACGTCCCCGCAGGCCTCGAAGCCGTAGTAGCAGAACATGGCCGCGACGGAGGAGGCCAGGAGGGCGGGGAGGTAGCTCATGCCTTGGCCGAAGGAGCCTGTGTCGAACAAGACGCCCAGGGGCTGGTGGCGGGCGAAGAGCAACAGGTAGCCGCCGACCAGGACCGCTCCGATCAGCTCGCAGATGAAGCCGAACATGGCAACGCGGCTCAAAAGCCGGGTGCCGCTGATGTTCAAAAGCGTGGTCAGGCCGATCATCGCCACCGCGATATAGGTGGAGGTGGAAACTTGGAAGTCCATGCCGAGCAGCTGGCTCATGAACGGCGCGCCCCCTACCGCCACCGCCGCGATCGTGGTGAAGAGGGCCCAGCCGTAGACCCAGGCCGCCATCCATGCCCAGCGTTTTCCCGTCAACCGCAGGGACCAGGGATAGAGCCCCCCCGCGATGGGATATTGCGAGACGATCTCCCCGAACACCAGGCAGACGAGAAGCTGGCCCAGGCCCACCAGGATGTAGTTCCAAAACATCGGCGGGCCTCCCGCTCGCAGAGCCATGGCGAATACCGAGTAAACGCCGACCACAGGCGAGAGGTAGGTGAAGCCCAGGGCAAAGTTCTCCCAGAGGCTCATGCTGCGTTCGAAGTGCGAGGTGTAGCCCAGCGCTTTCAGTCGCTCCGCATCCTTGTCTTGGGTCATGGCCGTTTTGTCTCAGGTTCAAGCCACATTGCACAAAACGTGGCACAGCTCAGAAGTAAAATTGGCTGTCCGCGTCCGACTCGTTTCAAAATACGCCGAGAATTAAAAAGCCGTTCACATTATGGCATTTTGCCGGATACGGTGTAATTCTTGAAAGGCGCGGGAAGAGGGCCTCGACCCAGCCTACGCTTGCAACTAACCTAAGCCCGTAGATTAGTACAATACGGCATGCGCATGATCTCAGTCGAGCATTCGACAGGAGCGGCCATGGCAAGCCTCGACATCGCAATCATCCTGGCCTTCATCGTCTATTCCATCTACTCCGGCTTCCGCAATAAGGATAAGGCCTCCAAGGACCTGCAGGAATATTTTCTCGCCGGGCGCTCGCTTCCCGGCTGGAAGGCCGGGCTCAGCATGGCGGCGACGCAATTCGCCGCGGACACCCCGCTCCTGGTCACGGGTATCATTGCCGTCTCCGGTATCTTCGCGCTATGGCAAATGTGGATATACGCCCTGTCTTTCCTAATGGTGGGCTTCGTGCTGGCCTCGCACTGGCGGCGCGCCGGGGTCATCACCGACGCGGAACTGACCGAGATGCGCTACAGCGGCGGCAAGGCGCTGTTGCTGCGCGGTTTCAAGGCCCTCTATTTCGGCACATTCTTCAACTGCGTCGTGCTGGCCTGGGTGTTCTTCGCCGCCTCGCGTATCGCCGAGCCCTTCCTGCCCTGGAACGAATGGCTGCCCGCCTGGATGTTCCATCCCTTCCTCGCTTTGGCGCAGGCGGCCGGGCTAAAGCTGACCACCGCGTCGCCCGACACGGTGAACGTATGGGTGCTTTCCGCCAACAACCTCATCTCAGTGCTATCGATACTGCTGGTGACCACCTTCTATTCCGCCACTGGCGGCTTGCGCAGCGTGGTGGACACGGACGTGATACAGGTAGGGATCATGTTTATCGCCACGTTGCTTTTCTCCATCATCGTCTATATGAAGGCGGGGGGGCTCGGCGGCATGCATGAGAAGCTCCAAGTTCTCTTCTCGGCCGGGGCCCTCGGGGGCATCCAGCCCTCGCAGATTCTGGCCTTCACCCCTGACCGGGCCTACAACGCGACCTTCCCGCTGCTGGCGCTCTTCGCCCTACAGTGGATCATCCAACTCAATTCCGACGGCACCGGCTATCTGGCCCAGCGCTCGATGGCCTGTAAGGATGAGAGGCACGCCAAAATGGCGGCGCTCGTCTTCACCGGCACGCAAGTGCTGCTTCGCAGCCTGCTGTGGCTGCCGTTGGGCCTGGGGCTTCTGGTGCTTTTTCCGCCCGTCGCCGACTTGACCGGGGAGTTGCTGCAGGCTGACCGCGAAGGCGCCTACGTAAGGGGGATGGCCGAATTGCTGCCGGTAGGCGTAAAAGGACTAATGATCACCGGCATGCTGGCTGCGCTGGCCTCCACCGTGGACACGCACATCAACTGGGGCTCCTCCTACTGGGCCAACGACCTGTTCAAGCGCATCTTCTGCCGGGCTTGGCTCAAGCGCGAGCCGAGCGGCAGGGCCCTGGTCTGGGTGGCGCGCGGTTCCAACGTCATGCTCATCGCCGTCGCGCTGATCATCATGACCAAGCTCTCCTCCATCAACCAGGCCTGGCAGGCCAGCCTTCTGTTGGGCGCGGGCATGGGGCCGATCCTGGTCATGCGCTGGCTCTGGTGGCGCGTCAACGCCTGGTCCGAGATAGCGGCTATCACCATTTCAGGCTTGACGGCCGTGCCGCTTCTGCTCTGGGTGCCGGACCAGGCCCTGCGCCTGTTGATCATGGGCGGACTCTCCGCCGCCGCTTCCTTAGCGGCGATATTTTTATTCGGTCCGGAGCCCAAAGACCATCTGGCACGTTTCTACAACCTAGTTCGACCCAAAGGCTTCTGGCATCCGGTAGCCGTGGACTGCGGCGACCACGAGCATGAGGGCGCCCGGCGGCTCATGGTCTCGGTCGGAGCCATGCTGGCAGCAGGCGCTTCCGTGTTCTGCCTGCTGGTCGGTGCGGGATCCGTCCTGGTCGGCAGCCCGCCACCGGCGCTTTGCCCCTCGCCGGCACTGTGGGTTTGGGGCAACATTGCCGTCGGCCTCTTGCTCTGTCCGGTCTGGTTCAGGCTGGGCTTCAAACTGGAACGGCATTGACCACTCGGCGGCCTCGCGGGCAGCCGCAATCACCCAAGCCGCTTCCTGGGGCTTTCCTCCCTTGGCGGACAACGCTTCTTTCAGGCATTTTTCCTCCTCCGGCGACAAAGCCCCATCCGCACGAGCCACGCGGCTTAGGAGCACGCCCAGGATCACCAATTCTTCGAGTTCGCGCCGACGCTTCGTATCCAGGTCAGCCAATGAAGAAGGCAAGCGCATGAGCTGCGGCGTCAAATGCTCCCGTTCCATCCGGGAGACCGAGCCGCGCAGGAGGCGATTTAATATTCCCGTCATGGTGACGACTCGGATGCGCGCGTTGCGTTTCCGGCGCGCGCCTGCCCCTTGAGATGAACCACCCTTTGCGGAAACGGGATCTCGATGCCTTTGTTCTTGTATCGTGCGTGAAGCTTTTTGATGAACTCATGGGT
This sequence comes from Elusimicrobiota bacterium, assembly GCA_016204975.1. Classification (GTDB taxonomy): domain Bacteria; phylum Elusimicrobiota; class Elusimicrobia; order JACQJP01; family JACQJP01; genus JACQJP01. The sequence continues at coordinate 4,826 of JACQJP010000002.1, read as the reverse complement.
GAGCAGATAACGGTCCACAAACTCTTTGGCTCTCAGAATAACGGTAAAATTGATTGATGAATCCCCGAACGTGTGGTAGCGGATGAAAGGCTCGAAATCAGGCACCCCCCCTGCCACGTCTCGCATCACTTCACGCGCCACCTCGATGGTCGTTCTTTCCACCAAACCGAGATCGCTGTCATAGGAAACGCCCGCCTGGACTAAGACCGCCAGTTCCTTGTCGGGTTGGTGGTAGTTGATGACCACTGCCTGCGATAACTTGGAATTAGGAATGATGACGATGTTGTTGGGAAGCTCCCGGATGCGGGTCGCCCTCCAGCCCACGTCCACCACGTAGCCTTCCTGTCCGCTGTCGAGCTTGATGTAGTCGCCCACCTCCACCAAGCGGCTGGCCACGATGTGGACTCCGGCAAAGAGGTTGGATAAGGTGTCCTGGAGCGCCAAGGCCACGGCCAATGACCCTACGCCCAGGGCCGTCAGAATGGGGGCGATTGAAACCCCAAGATTGGAAAGAAGAAGCAGGGTTCCCATCCCCAAGACAGCCAGCCGCGCCAGGTTTTCGGTGAGCGTGGTCGCCGCGGCGGAGGCCGTGAACCGCACGGAATAGATGCGCACCAATCCGCGAGCAAACCTGGAGGCCGCCAATGTGACCGATATGAAGAAACCGGCGACTACGATTTTGTGAATTAGAGCTTGGTGGTTGTCTGCCAGAGGGGAAACCTGGGCGGCCGCGGAGGCGGCTCCCAACATAAACCATGGGAGCAGGTGTCGGCTCATCGCATCTAGAAGAAGATCGCCCAGGCTGCTTTCGGTTCGCTCAACCCATAATTTTAGACGCTTCAAGAACAGGGACTTGGCAAGATAGCCACAGGTAATCGCAGAAATTAGGATAGCGGCCGGCCCGATCCATGGATAAAAATGCTTCGGCATGCCCAATCGCTCTCCTTAGCCTGCCCCTTCCGGCTCGCTTTTGGCGAGGGGATGATCTGCCAAGCTCATGCGTTCCCCTCCCCGACATTTTTGGAGAAGAACCAGACATAGGGCTTTTCCAAAAATCCCTTCCGAAGGAGGAGGGTCATCGTCGCCGTGGCGATAATGCTGAACAGTATGACTGCATAGGTGACATCCTGGATGACGGTGCCTGATGCAAACCCCGCCCGGAGAGGCAGGGAGGCCAGAACCGCGGCCGCAAGGCCCTTCGGGATCATCACAGCTGCCAAAGAGGCATCCAGCCGGGGAGTGGATCGGCCCATGCTCAGATATACCACGGGAGCCCGAAGGACCAGCAGGAGCAGAGTGACGGCTAATCCTACAAAGACCAGCAAGGCATTGTTGAGTTTGATGGATAGGCCGATATAAAGGAAGAAGAATGTTTTCAAAAGAAACACGATTTCCGCAAAAACCGCCCTTTCCGTCTCGTTAAGTTTCACGACTTTAAGCGCTGGCAACAAAGGAAGGTTCAATCTGGACGCGTTGCCCAATACGATTCCGAAGGCCAGGGAGGAAATGGCCCCACTATAGCCTAAGAGTTCCGACAAGCCGTAGACAATGAACACGAAAGCGGGGGTCGTGAAAAGGCTGTTCTCCAGATTCCGAACTTTCTCCAAGATCGTGGACCAAAAGACAGCGGCCGCCGCGCCAATAGCCGAAGCCAGAAGAAACGCTGCCAGAATACGGCCAAGCATCTTTCCCGGATTGACCGATTGGTTTTCAGCAGAGAGGGCTTGCAGGATGGCCAGGGTGACCACGATACACAGCACATCGCTCAATGTGGACTCCAGAAGTAGCGCCGTGCGCGACCGTGGTTGGAACCCAAGCCGGCCTACCATGGGGATGACGATCGCTGATGAGGTTCCACCTAGGATAGCTCCCAGCATCAGGCCCTCCGCAAAAGTAAGCCCAAGAATCACCGGCGCGATTAGTGTCATGACCACCGCGGAGGCCGCAAAGCTGGTAATCGTCAACATAGTGCCGCTGGCCATCGACCAAATCAGTGCGGCAGGGTCTAAATCCAGCCCCGATTGGAACAGCAAAATGATCAGGGTGATGACAGCAAATACGCCTCCCACCTTCCCGAGATCCTCGGGAGTGATCAGATGCAGGATGGGGCCGACAAGAAGTCCCAAAAAAACAAGCGGCAGTACGTCCGGCACCTGAGTCTTTTCGAACAGGGCAGACAGTAAATGGGCCAAAAACACCAGGCCGCCAATGAAGATGATGACTAATGAGGTGTCCATGGATAGGGAGGGCGGGGGGCCTTCACTTCTTCCGAAGCAGTTCCAGGAATTTACTATCCGTGGACAAGATTAAAGTGCTGTCCTGGGGGATGCCCTTCTTATAGGCTTCCAGAGTCCTGATGAATTCGTAGAATTCCGGATCCGTGTTCATGGCCTGGGCGTAAATGCGGATGGCCCGGCCTTCCGCCTCTCCTTTTATCGCCTGGGCCTTTCGGTAGGCCTCGGACTCGATGCCCTGGAGGTCCTTGTTGATCTTACCCTGGATTTTGGCCTGCTCACCCAGACCCACGGAGCGAATTTTCTGCGCGATACGCTGCCTTTCGGAAATCATGCGCTCGTAGACCTTGGCCTCCACGCTGGCCTCGTAGGCGATGCGCCTCAGTTGCACATCGATGAGATCGACGCCGAACTCCTTGAGGCCCCTCTTGGCCTTCTGGATGATGATGTTGCTCAGTTCCTCCCGCCCGACCGAAACGGGTTCGATCTCGCCGGTCACCTCTTCCTCGGCTCCGGGCAAAATTTCGCCCTTCTTCTGCACTTCCAGCTTTGTTTTTATCTTATCCAGAAGAGCATTGGAATTGCGCACCGCCTCGACCAGGTTGTGGTTGGAGATCGTGTCGCGCGTGGCGGAGTCCAGAATGCCGTTGAGCCGCCTTTCTGCGCCGGCTTCGGTCTGCACGGTCTGGATAAAAAGCAAAGGGTCCACGATTCGCCAGCGGGCGGTCGTATCCACCCAGATGTATTTTTTGTCCTTGGTGGGGATCTGGTTGGGGTCGCCGTCCCAGTTGAGGATGCGCTTATCCAGGCGATGGACCTTCTGGATGAGAGGCAGCTTGAAGTGCATACCGGCCTTGGTGACCGCGGATCCGACCGGACGGCCGAATTGGGTGATGACGGCCTGTTGCCACTCCGGGAGCGTATAGACGGAGGCGTTGACGACGAAGAAGAGGGCCAAGATGCCGAGGAGGATCGGGGCGGCGAGGACACCGTTTCTCATGGCGTCTCTCCGGCCGCCGGCTGTTGGTTTTTCTGGGGGAACACAGGCAGAAGGCCCTGGATTCCCTTGTCCACGATGGTCAGAGCCTTGAAGCGACCATAGAGTTCCTCCATCGCCTCCAGATAAAGCCGTGTGCGCGTGACCGCAGGGGCGGTGCGGTAGGCTGCGAGCATGGAGCGGAAGCGGGCTGCGTCGCCCTCGGCGTGGTTCACCGCGGCCGTGGCGTAGCCTTGGGCGTCGCGGATTGTCTGCTCCGCCTTACCCCGGGCCTCAGGGATGACCTTGTTGTATTCCCGCTCCGCTTGGTTGATGGCCTGCTCCTGCTCCTGCTTGGCGGCGTTGACCTCGTTAAAGGCGGGCTTAACCGGTTCCGGGGGGTTTACATTTTGCAGCTTGACCGTGACGATGCGCAAGCCGATATCGTAGCGATTCAGCACTTCTTGGGTCAGGCGGTGGGCCTCGTCGGCGATCTCCACACGTCCGGTAGTGAGGACCTCGTTGACCGTGCGGTCGCCGACCACCCGGCGCATTACGGACTGGGACACGTCGCGCAGGTTCTTTAAGACCTCGCGGGTGTTGAATAGAAATTTTTTGGGATCGGATATCTGGTACTGCACGATCCATTCCACGTCGCCCGCGTTGAGATCCCCGGTCAAAGTCAGAGACTCCTCCCGGAGGACCTTGTTCGTGTAATCATCCACATTCCGTTCCGCCCTGCTCGCCGAGCGGAAGCCGAACTCCTCCTGGAGGATGACCTTGGTCTTGACCTTGATGGCCCTGTCCACGAAAGGCAACTTGAAATGCAGGCCCGGGGGTTCGGTGGAAACGTAACGGCCGAAGCGCAGGATGACGGCTTCCTCGCTCGGCTCTATCGTATAGACCGAGCTAAAGAGAACCAGCGCCCCAACTGCGGCGGCGATAGCCCAAAGAAAGGGGCGCTGGAGGCGGGAACTGTCGCGGAACTTCTCCGAAAGCGCGCGCAACAGGTCGCGGGCTTCCTCTCGAGGGTCTTCCCAGGGTTCGGGCATTTTGCCTACTGACTCTCGCCGCCTTCTTGCTTGGGCGCATCAACTTGAACCATAGGCTGCCCGCAGCACTCGCCGGCGCTATCGGACACCTTACCGCAGTCTGCGCACTTATACTCGACTTTCTCTTGTTCGCTCATGATTTTCCTCCGATCACGTTTGACTTATTTTTCACCCATCGCTTTTTACGACTCCCAACAACTGCGCTGACAGTCGTCATCATGTTTATCTTCAAGGATAAACAAAAATCGCCATCCCGCGGCGTGGGGAGGCGATCTAGCAAAAATAAAAGACCGCCTATCCTGACAGGCAGGATGGCGGCCCGACCATCCAAGTCCTCCGGAAACAAAACAAAATTTCCGGACCCCTTTTATTTAAACCCTAGCGACACCATATTGAATCAATTTGCAAAGCCGCAGTCAATGGTCCGTCCCAATATATTCGCCAATGCCGCGGCCTCTCTAAAGACGTCTACATGCTATAGGCTAACAGCCCCTCCAATGGCTTCATGATGGTTGACCAATTCTCGGCACATTTTGAAACGAGTACAAATTGGCTGCCCTCGTC
>JACQJP010000001.1 GCA_016204975.1 Elusimicrobiota bacterium | reverse complement strand
GCTGGAGATGGCCCGGGGCCTTTTGGGCGGGCCGGGCCCCTACAGCGTGTTGAGCCGGCACTCCCCGACCGTAGGCGGGTCCCACAGGCCGGGCGCTCCGAGCCTGCTGGTAACCGCTTCCCACCCGGCGGAGGCGCTCTCCAAACTACTGGAAGAAGCCGGGCCCCAAAGGCGTGTTGAGCCGGCACTCCCCGACCGTAGTCGGGTCCCACAGAAAGACCCCCTGGTCTCTGTCGCCTGCGGGTCCTTCTATCTTCTGGGTCCTCTCACCCGGAGGCTGAAAAATGGAAAACTGTTTTCTCGGAATTGATGTCGGCGGAACCCTCTGCAAGCTCGTGGCCTTGAGCCCCGAGGGAACCCTGCTTCGGCAAGTGGGTTTCCCGACGCAACCCTCCAAGGGCGCCTACCAATTTCTTCAAAAACTCTCCGAAGCTGCCCAGGAGCTTCTCGCAAAACCCCAGCCCCTATCTGCCCAAGGCGTGGGGGTAGGCATCGCGGGGGATGTGGATTCCCAGGGCGGCACTCTGCGATTTTCTCCGAATCTCAAAGGCTGGAGGAACCTTCCCATCCGGGAAACCCTCTCCAAACACCTCGGGCTTCCGGTCCTGGTGGACAACGACGCCAACCTGGCCGCTTGGGGAGCCTACGCCACGGAACTTCAGCACCAGCCTCAAAACCTACTGACGGTGACCTTGGGCACCGGCGTCGGGGGGGGGCTGATCTTGAATGGGGAAATCTTCCGTGGGAAAAAAGGAACGGCTGGGGAAATCGGCCACATGACCGTGGAGAGAAACGGCCGGCCCTGCCTTTGCGGAAACCGAGGGTGCCTGGAGCAGTACGTCGGGGCCCGGGGGCTGGTGCGGGAGGCCAAAAAGAGGATGCGCCGAAAACCCTCGCGGATTTTGAAAGATCTCCTAAAAATCAAACGGGAATCCCTCAGCCCGGAGATTCTGGCGGAGGCCGCCCGCTGTGGAGACCCCCTGGCCCGGGAGCTCTGGCAGGAGGCCGGCAGCTATCTGGGGAGCGCCCTGGCCAGCGTCATCAACCTCCTAAATCTGGACTGGGTGCTTCTGACGGGGGGAGTCTCCCGCGCCGGAAAGCTGCTCTTAAAACCCATCCATCGCACGGTCTGGCAAAGCGCCTTCCATACCCCTTCCCGACACGTCAAAATACGGATCGCGCGGTCCAAACACCTGGGGGTTCTAGGAGCAGGCCTCTACGCCATCCAGCAGTTCGGGGGTAGCGGCACCCCGTGAGGCTCCCACCTCTGCGCGGCTTGGCGCTTGCCCCTCTCATTGTGTTGAGCTGTCTCTTTTCAATCTCCGCCCAACCCAAGAAGCGCCGACCCCCCTCACCCACCCTACCCGCAGACATTCAATTTTCCTCGAAAGAGCTGAAGTATCTGGAACAAGACGCCTTGACTAAGAGCGGGTCCCCGATTAAGAGCTGGTCCCTGCACCTCAAAGGGCAAGTGGAGATTCGGCGTGCCTCCGCCACCCCGGAGGGCGCGTGGAGGCTCTCCTCGGAGGAGGCCTGGATGGATATGGAAAAACAGACCCTGCGCGCGACAGGCGACGTCCGAATTCTGGAAGAGGGAAGCCTTCTACGGGGTCCGGAGGCCCATTATGACCTAAAGACCCGAACCGGAGAAATCCTACAGGGAAAAGGGGTTTACCCGCCCTGGTTTTTCCGGGGCCGCCGCATAAAAATCCATCCCCCAAAGGAGCGTGGACGCAAGCTCGAGTACGTCGGAGCCCACCTGACCACCTGCGAGCTCCATCCGGCGCACTACCACCTGCGCGCGCGTAAACTGACCGTCACCCCCGGGGAGTCCTTCTGGGCGCGGGACGCCCTCTTCTTTCTGGGACCCGTCCCCGTCTTTTACAGCCCCCTCCTCTATAAATCCCTTCGGGGGGACTCCACCTTCCACATCCTCAGCAAACCAGGCTACAACCGCCGCGAAGGAGTGATCCTGAAAAACTCCATTCTCTACGCCTTCTCTCCCGCCCTCTACGGAAAAACCTTCCTGGACTTTTTCGGAAAAAAGGGGCTCGGGGTTGGAGAGGAACTGAACTACCAAAACTCCGATGCGGCGCGGGGCAGCCTCTACGGATATTGGATTGATGAAAAAGACACCGGCCTGTCCCGCTGGACGGTCCTGGGAAACCTTTGGCAGGATTTGAGTCCCTCCCCGACCGGACCCCGATGGGGATTCCAAACCCGCCTACAGCAGATGTCGGACGCCGACTTCAACAACCTCTACTTCCGATCCAACACCCTGCGCATCGCCACCGAGCTCAACACCAGCGCCGCCCTGGTCAGAAGCGGCGCAAAAACCACAACCCGTTTGAGCTACAACCGCCGAGATCTGCAAAAGGACCGGACGAATGACTTTGAAAAATCCGTGGAAAGCCTGCCCCGGCTGGACTTTCAAACCACCGCCCTGGGCGTTCCTAAACTCCCGCTGCTTTTCTCCTTCAACGCCTCCTACGACCGACCCTTCGAGCCTTCCGGAGATTTTTACCGCAACAACTCAAGCGCCCAAATCAATATTCTCCAAACCCTCCCGGTAAGCCGCCGCCTCAGCCTCAACCCCCAGGTCAGCTTTCAAGAAAACTGGCAGGACCGCGCCGGCGCCACGGATCTCCAAGACCAACTCATCGGCCGCTACACCCTGGCTGAGAACCTGCGCCTCAGAGATGCTTGGGGAGACTGGGACCTTTCCCATACCTTTCAGAGAAGGCTTAAAGTCAACACCTTCTCTGTGGACCAGGAGTCCCGGGACAAAGGCATTGAGCAAAACCGCCTTTTTTTGCAACAGACCCTGCGGCCTGACCGCCGGCTTTTGATGCGCACCTTCACCGGCTTCGACTTGTCGCACCCGCGGGGAGACTCCCGCCGCACCCAAGACCGATGGGAACCGCTCGCGCTGGATCTAAACTGGACCCTTAAAAAAGCCGTCAGCCTCTACTTCCGCGAGGACTACCTCCTCAACCGAGGCAACCGCTCCACCATCGCCCAACTGGACTTCGGCTACCTCGACTCCCGCTACACCAGCCTGGGAGTCTCCGCCAGCCAAGCCCGGCCGGGGCACCTCTTCGTCAACCAGGGCTTCGGATGGGCCGCCCCAGACGGCAACTGGCGGGCCCAGCTGGCCCTGCGCTATGATACCTTCACTACGGGAGGGATCGCAGGCTTAGAACACCTGCGGTTTTTTGAAAAAGAGCTCACCCTCACCAAGCTCTTCCATGACTTTCTGACCCGCTTGAGCCTGCGCAGCCGCCCGGGGGTCAAAGAGGTGTTGTTTCGCATTGATCTCAAGGTGGACGCCGCCCGCGCCCAGAAGGTGATCCACCGCGAGCGCGAGTCGGAGTGGTACCCCTGGCGTCGCAACCCCTCCGCCGATTAACGTCTGCCCCAGGGGGCAGAAAACACGCCACCGCGCGACGTGCGGTGACGGGGTGCCGGCGTTAGGTCAGCCGCTTATAGCGCGAAGCGATTGCGTCGGTGAGCTTTTGCCGTAGCTTAGTGTTCAGCTCGGAGTGGATGGCCATCCGGCGCAGCGTCTCTTCGGCGCCGCGTAATTTTTCAAAGCTGTTGGCCGCGGCCTTGGAATCGATCTTGAGCGACGCAGCCAGCGCGTCGAAGTCCGGGCGCTTGAGCTTGTTTTTCTTGCCGTTGATCGTGAGCGCGGAGTCCTCTTCGTTCGGGATAAGGATGCGTGAGGAGATGAAGTCGTAGCAAGGCGCAAGCCCGATTTTTTTTCCATCGATGAGCAGAGCCCAGTTCTTCAAGTGCATGTCGCCGTTGCCGATGAGGAAAGAGAGAAGCGCTCGCTCGAAGAAGTCGATCGTGTCCAAGCCGACATTGGTCGCATGTTCCCGGATCGCCTTCCCGATTTGTTCGAGCGAACCGGAGTACTTGTCGGTCGCCTCAAGGATCTGGAACATCGTCTCGTTGCGCAGCGGCTCGCCGCCTCGGCGGTCGAAGCGCTTGATGACGTAGCAGAGCTGCCCGTCGGCCATAGGAAAAAGACCGTGGGGCGGAACGTTTATGCCGAGCTCCGCGGCGATATTCATGCAGAGGTTCTCGTTCTGCGGCAGCTCCTCGAACTGGCTCGGCTCGGGTTTGAGAATGTAGGTTCCCCCGCTCGCGACGACTTCGAGCGCGCTCTTCTCCGCGTCGAGCCGGATGGACGCCTTGATCTGCATGCCCGAGATCGACATGCGGGCGCCCGTGCTGATGATCTTCCGCGGAAGGTCCGCGACGCTAAAGGGAATCTTGGGCGCGCGCGCGGCGCCGAAGAGCTGCTTGAGGCAACGTGCGTGGTAGCGGCCGTCTTCATCGGTCGGCTTCTGGCAGCAGAGGCAAAGCTTCACTCGGTGTCCTCCAGAGGCCGGACGCTGACGGCGCCAATCGGGTCCTGGCCGGTGTGCAGCAAGAGCCGGAACTTGTCGTTCTTGTCTATCTTCGCCGCCATGCACGTCAAGTCGAGCAGCCAGCCCTCGGGAAGCATCCCGTCGAAAAAGGGGAAGAACGCGCGCGATTCGTATTTCTCCGCGCGCAGAGGCATCGTCAAGCTGATCGGCGCCGCCTCAGGATCGGCGAGGTAAGCTTGGTCATAAACGAACTCGTAACCGGGTTCCTTCTTAATCAGGAGCCCGGCGCGTTTGCCTTTGCAGAAGACGGCGGCGTGTTTCTCGGCCATCAGTCGCGCGGCAAGTCGGCGACGCCAAGGCGCTTGCCGAAGAGGAACAGGACCTTGTTGACGGTGTCGGTCCGCAATCGCTCCTTACCCTGTTCAAGATCGCGGATGAAGCGGATGCCGACGCCGGCCTTGGCGGCAAGCTCGAGCTGCGTGAACCCCGCAGACTTGCGCTGTTGCTTGACGAACGCGGCGAGTTCGGATTTTTTCATCGTAGTGTTATACCCGATTGTGCCCGTCCATCGCAGATGTAGATCTATTTCAACCCTATCGGGTATAGTATCACTGAAAGTATACCCGATAGAATCTATTTTATCAATGTCACGCATCAACTCACGTAAGATGTCCCCGAAAATGG
>JACQJP010000025.1 GCA_016204975.1 Elusimicrobiota bacterium | reverse complement strand
CCACAGGTGTGCTGACCGCCTCCAAAACATTTAGCTTAAAATGCACAGGCTCCAAGGGAAGCGCCAGCGACTCGGTGACCGTGAATGTGCAGGCGGTCAATCAGGCCCCCATAGGCAGCCTGGAGAAGGCAGCCGATGAGACGGATGGGGACCAGACCATCCTTCGGGGAGGGACCCTGATCGTGGAGGGTTGGGCGGCGGACCCGGACTCCAGCCCCGGGGCTCCGGTGGCCAAGGTGGAGATTCGGCTCAATGGTGCTGTGGTGGGAGAGGGCACCCTAGGAATCTCCAGGCCCGACATCGCCCAGAAAAACAACCGCCCGGACTATACCAATAGCGGTTTTAAATTCAGCTATGACACCAAAAACCTCCAACCCGGGGACTACGCCGTCGTGGCCATCGCTTTTGACAGCAAAGGGGCATCCACAAATCTGGGATCAAAGACAATCAGCCTCCGACCCTCTGAGCACCGCATTCTGGGATCTACTAGCTTTGATGAAGTCATGCGGATCCTTCAAGAAGACCAATTGATCTACGAGGCTAGTATGTTATTAAAGGAGCTCACAACGAGTAAAGTGACCACAAAGCTGGTCTTAGATATATTCACCCAGGATATGCTCCATATTGCCCGGTTCTACTTTACCCTAACCCAGGATGTCGGCTCGAGCGCTTATACGATTGTCTTCGATGGCTCAGCCAGACCTACATCCCCATGACAGTCTTTGCCATGCACCCTGACCCGTCAGCACATAAGGCAAGAAACATGAAGGTTCTAAAAAACATTTTGATCTGTGCCCTTGGGATGGGAATATGGGGGATCGCGGTTGTCAAGAGTGGGGCACAAAGCTGCGACTCTTGTAATCCCACGGATCCTAGATTCTTTAACGCATCAGAATTGGGCGTAGTGCCTGTGGATCGGCCCACGCTCAATGCTGGAATCTTTGCCATTCCGGTCATCGGACAAGCAGTAGGAGTCGGACATTTACTTTGTGGACTATCGCATGGAGCATACAACGATTTAGGGGCGATTGGACCCAACGATGGCGTTGGCCTACTAGGAGAATGGATTGGAAAGACAATGCGCGATGGGCTAGACTGGCTGCAAAATGAGGACGGTGGAGGGGGAGGGGTAGGGGGCGACGGCTGCGGGGAGGTTCCCTGTGGATGGCTCGGCGGCGACGGCGGATGCATATGTCTTAGAGAATCCCATACGGCCCTGCTCATAGCAGCGATAGGGTGTGGCTATGATCAATGCAGTGATCCCTGGGGGTGGTTATACAATACGGATCCCAGAACAGGTGGCACCGGGTCGACAGGCTCTACATGCACCAAATTGTGTTCAGGAGGAGTGGTTACCGAGTGTGTTGGAACATGTACTTCGCAACAGTGCACGGTGGGCTCTCAGTGCGGGCTCGTGGGCTCCTCATGCGTCAGATTGTGTTCAGGAGGAGTGGTTACCCAGTGTGTTGGAACATGTACTTCGCAACAGTGCACGGTGGGCTCTCAGTGCGGGCAGTAATGTCCTAGAATTCCTAGGATGCGGCAGGCCTTGTTGAAGGGTCGAGTCGGTCAAGTGCATAGACTGGTAGTAAGTTAGGAATTTTCCTCGATCATCTTAGCTAACCTTTCGGCGGCACAGCAGGGATCGGGCAGCAGATGGCGGGAGTAGCTTTCCCGCATCGCGCCGAGCCTCTGCGGATTTAAGAGAAGCCCCCTTAAGCTCTGCTGAAATTGCGCAGTTCCCACCAGCCTTTCCTCAAAAACCTCCGCCGCTCCGATCCGGCTAAGGACCTGGGCGTTGACCCTCTGATGGCCGGCAGTCGCTGCGGCGTAGGGGACGAGCAGCGCCGGGGTGCGCGTGGCGATGAGTTCCGCAACGGTGCCGGCGCCGGCGCGGGAGATCATCAGGTCCGCCGCAAAGTAGGCCAAGTGCATCTCCTCCAAGTAGCCCAGGACCCGGATGCAGGCCGAGGATCGGTAAAGGAGGGCCGTTTCTTTTTCCCATCGTGGGCCGGTGAGATGCAGTACCTGGAAGGGTACTTGGGGTTGGAGTTCGTTTAGAATGGAAGGCAGCAGGCGGTTTAGAATCTGCGCCCCTTGGCTTCCCCCAAAAACGATCAAGGTCATCTGCTGAAGGTCGAGGCCCAGGCGCCGGCGGGCCTGGTGGGCCGGAATCTTTTCGCAGAAGGGCGGCCGGACCGGGGTGCCCATCAGATGCGCTCGCGCAGGATTCTCCCGGGCGAAGGGAAGCCCCAAGGCGGCTCTCCGGCAGAGCGGATAAAGCAGCCGATTGGCCAACCCCCACCGGGCGTTGGACTCATGGAGAAAAATCGGAATGCCCCGTCCCCTGGCCGCCAGAAGAAAGGGGAAGGAGAGATACCCTCCCATTCCCAAGACCGCCTGGGGTTTAAAAGAGCGCAGGGCGCGGCAGGCCAGAAGGAGGGTGACCGCCAACCTGAGGGTCCATAGAGGCCAGGACCAGGGCCGGCGGCGGTCCAGGCCCCGAAACCGAACAGGCAGGACCTTGGCGTCTTTTCTTTCCAGGAAAGAGGCGGAGGCGCTTGCCTCCCGGACGACATAGAGAACCTCCCAATCCCTCTCTCGAAGCTTTTCTCCCACGGACCAGCCGGGATAAAAATGGCCTCCCGTTCCCCCTGCTGCGATGAGTATCCTCACCCCGACCCCACTTTCCTGCCTTTGGCGATGTTCATCAAGATTCCCATGGACAGCAAAGTCGAGATCAGGGAGGAGCCCCCATAGGAGAAAAAGGGCAGCGACAACCCCTTGGTGGGCAAAAGTCCCAAGGTGACCGCAATGTGGATGACGGCCTGGTAGGTGAGGTTGAGGGTGATTCCGGAGGCGAGCAGGCTTCCGAAAAGGTCCGGGGCGTTTTTGGCGATGCGCAGCCCCAGCGCGACCAGCAGGGCGAACAAGACCAGGATTCCCAGGCTTCCCAAAAGCCCCAGCTCCTCCGCGATGATTGGGAAGATGAAGTCGGTGTAGGGGGTGGGGAGGTACAGGAGTTTGAGTTGGGAGGATCCGATGCCCTTGCCGATCCACCCTCCGGATCCCACCGCCAGAAGCGCCTGGTGCAGCTGATACCCCGTACCCAGGGAATCCGAATCCGGGGAGAGAAAGCGGAGCAAGCGCATTCTGCGGTAGGGAACGCTCCAGACGGAGTAGGCCGCCAGGGCCGCCCCCCCTGCGCAGAGCAAAGCTAGGGGACGCAGGCGCACGCCGGTCAGAAAAAATAGGGAAAGGCTGACCAGCAACAGAAGAACCGGAGTCCCCAGGTCCGGTTCCCATAGAATCAGACCTCCCAGAGCGCCTAGGAGAACCAGTGGGATCCCCAGGGCACGGGTGTTGCGCAGGATGCGGCTTCTGTGGCGGTCCAGGTAGTCCGCCAGGTAGATCACCCAGGTCAACTTGGCGATTTCTGAAGGCTGGAACTGAAAAATCCCCAGCTGGACCCAACGATGGGCGCCGGAGACCGGGCGGCTTAAGAGGGCCGCCGCCAGAAAAAGCACGGTGAAGGCCAAAAGGACATGGCTCCACTCCTGGAGGCGGTTGTAGGGAACCTGGGACAATAGGAGCAGGCAGGGAAATCCGAGGCCCACCCAGAGAATCTGTTTTTTTAAAAAATACATCGGATCCTGGAAGTATTGATGGGCCCAGACGGCGCTGGCGGAATAGATCAGTACCACCCCCATACAACAGAGTCCCAGGACGATCAGAAGCAGGTGGGTGGCTGTTTGGGGCGGTTTTTTAACGGACATGTTTCGCCACCAGATTTTTGAATCTTTCTCCTCGATCCTCGTAGTCCCGGAACTGATCGAAAGAGGCGCAGGCCGGGGAGAGAAGAAGAATGTCCCCGACGCAGGCGCAGCGCAAGGCGTAGGAAACGGCTCTTTCCAGATGTTGGAGTCTCCGGCAGACGGCAATGCTCCCCAATTCCCTTTGAATTTTTTGAGCGGCCTCCCCGATGAGCAAAATTTCCTTGACCTTTTGACGGATAGGGACCTGGAGGGGACGATAGGGCTGCCCCTTGTCCAAGCCGCCCAGGATGAGCCAGATGTTTTTGGCGCAATCGCGAAAGGAGCGGAGGGCGGTCAGGGTGGAAGCAACGTTGGTGGCTTTGGAGTCGTTATAAATTCGGATCCCCCGATGGGCGCCCAGAAACTCCAGACGATGGGGCAGGCCTGGAAACCTCCGCAGGGCTTCTTGGGCTCCCCGTAGGCTGGCCCCGCTTCGCAGGGACATTGCACAGGCTGCCAGGGCGTTCTCCAAGTTGTGCGGACCGAAGAGGTGTTTCGGGAACGGTAGCGCGACCGGGGGTTTCCCGGCGTTTCGGCGCAGGATGAGTTTTTGTCGGTGGATGAAGGCGTGGGCTCTTGAGCGGGAACTGCTGGAGAAGTAGAGCCTCTGGGAAGGCCCCAGACGGCTCAGCCGAAGAGTTGCCGGGTCATCCCGGTTGAAGAGGCAGAAGTCCGAGGCCCTTTGGCCCAGGAAGATCCTGGCCTTGGCGCGGAGATAGCGGCTCCAGCGCCGATGATGGTCCAGGTGTTCCGGCAGGATGTTTAAAATCGCCGCGCCGTGAGGGTGAAAAAACAGGCTGTCCTCCAGTTGGTAGCTGGAGACCTCCAGCAAAAGGATCTCCGGGTTGAGGTTTTCCAAAGCTACCGCCGAGACCGGCCGCCCGATGTTTCCGGCCACCTCCACCCTGCGCCCGCTCCGGCTCAGGATCTCGCCGGCCAAGGCCACGGTAGTGGATTTCCCGTTGGTTCCGGTCACCGCCAGAAGGCACCGGGTCTGCAGGAAGGCCAAGCCCACCTCCAGCTCGCTGAAGATGGGGATCCGCAGCCTCCGAGCCTGCTGGAGGATGTCCAAGTGGGGAAGGGTTCCGGGACTTTTGACGAGGAAGTCGCAGCGGAGCACCTCGGGGCTGTGGCGCCCTGTTTCCACCTCGACCCGGGCCGGAAGCTGCCGCAGGGCCGGTTTCATCTCAGAGGCCGGTCGGATCTCGCTGGCAAAAACTCGAAAGCCTTTGCGATGCAGGAGTTTCGCGCAGGCCATCCCGGAGCGACCCAGCCCCAAGATGGCCGCCCGGCGGTTTTTCCAGCACGTGGGATCCGTACGAAAGGGAGAGCTCACCGGAGTTTCAGGGAGCCCAAGGCGATCAGGGAGAACACGATCCCCACAATCCATAGGCGCACGGTGACCTTGGGCTCCGGCCAACCCTTCAGCTCAAAATGGTGATGGAGCGGGGCCATGCGGAAGATTCTTTTGCCTTTGCGCAGTTTGTAGGAGGTCATCTGTAAAACCACCGAGAGGGTTTCCAAGACAAATACCCCCCCCACGACCAGCAGGATCAGCTCTTGTCGGATCAGAACCGCGATCGTTCCCAAAACCCCTCCTAAAAAAAGAGAGCTGCTGTCCCCCATGAACACCTCGGCGGGATAGGCGTTAAACCACAAAAAACCGAGGCCTGCGCCGACCAGGGCCGCTAGGTAGACCGTAATCTCCCCCGCGCCCTCGACGGGAATGATCCGCAGATATTGGGAGAACTTGGCATGGCCTGCTAGGTAAGCGAAAAGAGCATAGGTGGATGCGCAGAGCACCAGGTTGCCGATAGCCAGACCATCTAAGCCGTCGGTCAGATTGACGGCGTTGGAGGCCCCCACGATGAGAAGGATGGCTAGGAAGTAGTACATCCATCCCAGGTCCAGAAGGACGGATTTGGTGTAGGGGATGTGGATGCTGGTGGGGATCGCCGGGTTGGGGGGATGGATAGACAGGTAGGCGACGACTGCGATGCCCAGGATGGCCTGTATCACCAGCTTGGTCCTGGAGGAAATTCCTGCCGGGTGTCTCCGGATGAGTTTTTCGTAATCGTCCGCGATTCCGAGGCCACCCAAGGCCAGGGTCGTTCCAACCAGAATCCAAAGGAAGGTTTGGTCCAGCCGCACCCAAAGCAGGGCGCTGACCAGGAGACTGAGCAAGATGAGCAAGCCCCCCATGGTGGGGGTGCCGGATTTCGCCAGATGGGTGGGGGGTCCCTCCGGGCGCAGGACTTGAGCGATTTTGTGGCGGCGCAAGGTCCGGATGCAGAGGGGTCCCAGGAAGCATACCAGAAAAAAAGAGGTCAGCGCCGCACCGCCGGCGCGGAAGGTGATGTACTGGAGGACATTGAGCGGACTCCAGGTGGTCTTGAAGAGATAGAGATAATAGAGCATTGTGTTCTAGCACCCTTCGCAGAGCTTCGGGTACTCGCCGGGGCCCCAGAGGGACCCAGCGTGCTAGAGTTTCTGGAGCAGACGTTCCAGGCCGATGGCCCGGGAGGCTTTAAACAAAAACGCCCGCCCGTTTTGAAGCAGCGCCTTCAAAGGCGCTTCGGCCTCCTCCAAGCCTCTGAGATGCTCCAGACGTCCGATCGGCGCGATCAGGCTCCGGGCTCCTTCATAGGCATACGCCATTTCGGGCCCGATCAGGAAAACACCGGCCAAGGGCAGGGTGGTCAGGAAGCGTCCCAGCTCGTAGTGCTCCCCACGGCTTTCGGAGCCCAGCTCCAGCATGTCTCCTAGAATAGCAAACTTCTCCTGCTGCGCGAATCTCTCGCAGAACCCCTCCAGCCCGGCCCGCATCGAGCCGGGATTGGCGTTGTAGGCGTCGATCAGAAAGAGAGCCCCGGAAGAATGGGATCGTACCTCGAAGCGCAAAGGGGGCAAGGTGAGGGCGGCAAGCTTGCTGCGAAGACCCTCGGGATCCAGGCCGATCGTGAGCGCTGCGGCGCAGGCCGCAGCCAGGTTCATCTGCAGAGCCGTCTCCGGCCAGGGCAGGTGGGCGAGCCAGAGCCTTCCCTGCCAATACAGCCGACCTCCCTCGGCGGAAGTTTGAAGGCGCATCCGGGCCTGGAGATTTTTTCCGAACGTGATGGCCCGGGGACCCAGTTGATTTGTAATTTCTTTCAGGTGAGGATCGTCCCCGTTGAGGATGACCGGGGCCTGCGGGGGCAAGGTCTCGATCAGTTCCAGCTTTGTTTCCAAAACCTTCTGGAGGCTCCCAAAGAATTCGATGTGCGCTTTCGCAATGTTGGTCAGGATACCACCCGTAGGGCACACCAAGCGCCCCAGTTCCAGAATGTCCCCTTTGCGGGAGGCCCCCATCTCAAAAACCCCGTAGCAGTGCGCAGGCGAAAGCTCCAGAAGACTCAGCGGAACCCCGATGGAGTTGTTGAAATTTTCCGGCGTTGCGCAAACAGGGCCCTGGGATTCTAAAAGTTGTCTCAGGAGTTCCTTGGTGGTGGTTTTCCCATTGGAACCTGTGATGCCTAGGATCGGGATGAAAAATCTTTTTCTGTGGTGAAGGGCGAGCTCCTGAAGAGCCTTCAGGGGCTCCGGGACCTCCAAAATCCCTAAATGGGAAGGCGCCTTTGGGATGCGCGCCCCCTTATGGCGGTCCAGGATCAGTCCAGAGGCGCCCTTTTCTATCGCCTCCAGCAAAAAGTCGTGGCCATCGTGGCGTGGGCCCTTCAGGGCCAGGAAGACCTCGCCCTTTTTCAGCGACCGCGTGTCAATGGAGAGGCTCTGGATGGGGGAGGCCGTGGAACCTCCCCGGAGGCGTCCCCGGGTGATCTGCCGAGCTTGTGTCCAAGGAAGTTCTAATCGCATGAGGCGGCCAGCTCTTCCACGACCTCCCGATCATCGAAGTGGATTTTTTCCGTGCCCAGAATCTGGCAGGCTTCATGGCCCTTCCCTGCGATCAGAAGCACATCCCCCTCCTGAGCCATCCTGAGGGCCTTTTGGATGGCCCTGCGCCGGTCCACTTCCAACTCGTAATTCTTGAGATCCTTCTTGCGGATGCCGGCCTCGATCTGCCGGACGATTTTTTCCGGGTCTTCCCGGCGTGGATTATCGCTGGTGACGAATACATAGTCGCTGAGGCCGGCAGCTACTTGCCCCATGGGCTCTCGCTTGCTGGGATCCCGGTCTCCCCCGCAGCCGAAGACGGTGAGCAGGCGTCTGTGCGGGAGGGCTTTGAGGCTCTCCAAACACTGGCGCAAAGCCCCTTCGGTATGGGCAAAGTCCACGAAGACTCGAAAAGGAAGTTTTTTGGGGCCTGCTCCCTCCAGCCTGCCGGGGACGGTTCTTAGATTTCGGATCCCCTCCAGGATGCTTTCCGGCGGAAGATGGCAGGCGTGCGCCCAGGCGGCTGCTGCCAGGGCATTTAAGATGTTGTGGCGGCCGATGAGCCCAATCCTAGCGGGGAGCGCCACATCCCTTAAATGTAGAAGGAACTCGCTGCCTTCCAGCCGGCAGCGGAGGTCCGTCGCATAAACGTCGGCGTCGGAGCGCCAGCCAAACGAGATGCGGTTTAAGTCCGGGAATTTTTTCTCCAGGAGTGCCGAGCGAGGGTCTTCCCGATTTAAGACGGCGACTCCGCTGTTTTTTTGAGAACGGCTCTGAAGCATCCCAAAGAGCTTAGCCTTGGCTTCAAAATACTCCTCTATATTTTTGTGGAAATCCAGATGATCGGAGTGCAGATTGGTAAAGATCGCGGCGGCAAATTCACATCCGGAAACACGGTGTAGGGCTAAGGCGTGAGAGGAGACCTCCATGACCACGTGGGTGGCCCCTGCCTCTACCATTCCTCTCAAGTGACGCTGGAGATCCAAAGAGAGAGGAGTGGTCAGGGGCGCCGGGGTCAGCGGCCTTCTTAGGTAGCGGTAGTTGATGGTTCCCAGCACCCCCACTTTTTGTGCAGCCTGCAACAAGATGGATTCTAGGAAGTAAGTGACCGTTGTTTTCCCATTGGTTCCGGTGACGCCGGTCAAATGCAGGTTTTTGGTGGGATGGTCGTAGAACCTGGCCGAGAGATATGCCATGGCCTCCAGAGGCGCAGGACTCCAAAGCGCGGTGTAGTCCAGCGGGAGCGAGTGGGCAGTTTCTGAAAGGACCGCCACCGCCCCGTTGCCGACGGCCTGGGCGATAAATTTTTTTCCGTCCGTTTGGGAGCCTGGAAGCGCAAAAAACAAGGAGTTGCTTCGGATCAGGCGGGAATCGTAGCTTAAGTGGGAGATTTCACGGTCCAGACTTCCACGGGCCTTCAGTGGAAGTTCTTCAATCAACCTTTTCAGCCGCATGGCTTGCCCGCTTTTGACCTCGGCTGACCCATTCACGATCCGCCGGAATTGCTTGCGAGGTGGCCAGATAGGAGGCAATTTCCGAAAATAGGGGAGCCGCCACTTGGGAGCCCCAGATGGAGCCTTGTGGTTCATCTAGTACGACAAGAACGGTAAAGCGGGGATCGGAGACGGGAAAAAACCCGCAGAAGGAGGCCACAAAGCGTTCCGGGGAGTAACCGTTGGACCGGGAGTCAAATTTTTGAGCGGTACCCGTCTTCCCGGCCACCCGATACCCTGCGACTTGTGCCTTGGTTCCGGTTCCTTCTTGCACGACCCCTTCCAAGAGCTTAGCAATTTCCAGGGCGGTTTTTTTGGAGAGGACCCGCCGGACAGGACGGGGCGGGAGCGGACCCGGAAGATTGCCGCCGGGGTCGGCTTGGCCCCGCAGCAGTTGGGGCTCCAACAGAACGCCGCCGTTGGCGATGGCGGAGTAGGCGCTCAAGAGCTGAATCGAAGTGACCCCGACCTCTTGTCCGAAGGAAAGGGTGTAGAGCGATACCTGGGACCACGCGGAGGGAACCCGCAAGACGCCGGGGGATTCCCCGGGCAGAGGGATTGCGGTTTTGTTGCCGAAGCCGAATGCCCTGACGTACCAATAGAGTTTCTCTTTCCCAAGGCGTTCAGCGATCTTAGCCATGCAGATGTTGGAGGATTTTCCCACGATATCCGCAACACTGAGCCTCCCGTGGGGATCAGGGTCCCGGAGAGTGAGTGAGGGCGTGGCTGCCCAGAGACCATTCTCACAAAAAAAATGATCGTCTAGGCCGATTCTTCTTTCTTCCAGGGCGGCCGCCAGGGTGATGGTTTTAAATGTGGAACCCGGCTCATAGGCAAGTTGTGTGGGCGGATTTTGCAAAGGGTTGGAAGGAAGATGGGCCATGGCCAGGATCTCGCCGCTCTTTGGATCCTGAATGAGAACCTCCCCCCCCGCAGCTTGGAACTTCTCTAGCTGGCGTTGAAGCATCTTTTCCGCAGTGTACTGAATGTTACGGTCCATGGTGAGCACAAGCTCCGGCGGCTCCGGGTCCGGCTCCTGCGCCTCCAAATAGATGGATTTTCCATTTGCATCCAGGAAGAACTTCCTTTTCCCCCCCTTTCCCTGGAGGATTTTGTTAAACCTTTGCTCTACTCCGGAGAGCCCATAGCCATCCATCCCCACTTGTCCAAGCAAGTTTTGGGCTAACCTTCCGTTTGGATGGACCCGCCTGACCTGCGGCATCCACTCAATTCCTGCTATCCGCAGTTTTTGGAGCCTTTCTGCACTGGGGTAGTCTACGTCACGCGCGATCCAAACAAATGGTTTTTTTTCCTGAAGGGTTTGCAGGATTGAGGATGCATCTTTTTGGAGAAGGTCCGCCAATAGATAGGCCACGCTTTTCTTGTCCCGGATCTTTTCCGGATGGGCGTAGCAGGACCAGGCAGGGATGGAACGGGCCAAGACATGGCCGTTGCGGTCCAAGATGGCGGCCCGTTGGGAGGGAAGTTCAGACTGTCTTTTCAGCTGTTGGGTGGTGAGGGATGCGAGTTTCGGGTGTTGCAGTATCTGCAGATGCAGGAGTCGAAGGGTTAGGACAAGAAAACTAAAGAGGATGGCCGCTGCAAGCCCATGCAGTCTAGCGCCATCCACAGCTGCCTCTAATTTTTATACGCATAGGTGAGGGGAAGGGGATCCAGCTCAATGACTGTTCCTTGGGTGACCGATACCAAACCCAGCTTGCCCCGCGCCACCTGTTCGATACGCAGTGGGGAATGAAGCCGTTGCAACTCCAGTTGCAGATAAGCGTTGAGGTTACGTTGTCTCTCCATCGCTTCCAGCAAACTCTGCAACTCGTAGCCGACCCATACCGCCTGGAGGTGCTGCCAAACCAGGAGGAACAGAGTGAAGGATCCGAAAAGAATGAGGGTTACGACGGTCTTTTTTTTCATCGGTCAGAAAACAGGGTGGGCACCCCGCCGAGAAGGTGCCCACCAAATCCCTCCAGCACGCCGGACTTCGGAGGAGCTCCGGCGGGTGCCCGGAGCTCCGCGAAGGGTACTAAATCGCTTTTTCAATGACCCGCAACTTCGCGCTGCGTGAGCGTGGGTTCTGCGTCCTCTCCGAGAGGGACGGGCGGATTGGTTTGGAGGTCAGCAGCCTCCACCCGCCTTCCCGAGCCCAGTTTTTAAATTCCTGCTTGACTCTGCGATCCTCCAGGGAATGAAAGGAGAGGGCCAGAATGCGCCCTCCGGGAGCTAGATGGGCTTTCACGCCGCTGATCCCTGGGTGGATATTCTCCAGCTCCCGGTTGATGGCGATTCTCAAGGCCAGAAAAACACGCGTTGCGGGGTGCAGCTTAGATCTTTTTGGAAGAACTTCCGCGATGATCTGGGCCAGCTCTCGGGTGGTCCGGATCCTGCTTTTCCTTCTAGCCTGAAGGATAGCCCGTGCTATTTTCCCGGCCCCCCTTTCTTCGCCGTACTTTGAAAAAAGAAGCTGTAGTTCGCGCAAACTCCAACCATTGATGATCTCATCGGCGGTCAGGGGTTGCTTGGGACTCAGCCTCATATCCAGAGGCCCCTCTTTTTGAAAGCTGAACCCTCTTTGAGCGGACTCCAAATGGTAGGAACTGATCCCAAAGTCAAAGAGTGCCCCCTGGACGGGCCGCCATTGCTTTTGCGGGATGATCTCTCCCAGCGCGGCGAAGTTTTCGCAAAGAATGCGGCACCGTCCCATGAAAGGATGTAGGCGCTTTTCAGCGATGCTCACCATTTCCGGGTCCCAGTCCGTCCCCAGTAAGAGATAGTCCGAAGGAGTCGATCGTAACAAGGCCTCCGAGTGCCCCCCGGCTCCCAGGGTCGCATCAATATAGAATCCCGAACAGCGAACCCAGTAGGAGATGACTTCTTGCAGTAAAACGGGTCGGTGCCGGTACGCTATATCTCCAGCTCCCTGGCAAACCTCTTCAGCGAGGGAGTGATCCATCGGCGATAGTACCGCTCCCAGCGCATCTGATCCCAAATTTCGATCCGGGTTCCAATCCCCTGGACGTAAACCGTGCGTCGCAATCCCGCATATTCTTTGAGTAGTGGGGGGACTAAGATTCGTCCCTGCGTGTCCACCGGCGTCTCGGCTGCCTCAGAGAAAAACTTTCGCTTGAAGGCCCTCTCCACCCCCTTGTTCTTTACGGAGAGGGAATCCAGCTTTTCTCTAAGCAGTCTTTCCCAATGAGAGGGCAGATACAGGTATAAGCAACCGTCCAAGCCGTTGGTAAGAATGAAGCAGTGTCCTTTTTCCTGTTGCAGAGCGTCTCGGAAGCGTGAGGGTATAAAGAGACGGTTTTTTTTGTCGATCGCGAAGCGGTACTGCCCGATCAGAGGCGTTGGCCCTTTCATACACTTTTCTCATCTTTCCACCACTATTCCCCACCAGGCCTCCAAGAGTATAAAGGATGCCCGACCCTTTGTCAAGGGCT